>NZ_JBHFAB010000009.1:0-242082 GCF_042510955.1 Streptacidiphilus cavernicola | reverse complement strand
CGGCAGGGGCCGTCAAAGCGAGAAACGGGTGCGAGCGGCGTAGCAAAGGCACCTCGACTCCAAGCACCCGTTTCGCAGCAGGCCCCAGAGCGACTACCCCGACCCGGCCCACCCCCGCTGCCATGCAACCCCCCGCGCCGCAGGCAAACCCCTTGAAGCGGCTACGTACAGGCACCAACGTCCTGCGTACGGCCCTCGCCGTAGCACTTGCCGCGCTGGCGCTGCTCAGCGCGACCGCGCTGCTGGGCACCTCCGGCTGGTTGATCGACCGGGCCTCGCAGCAGCCCCCGGTGCTGTACCTGATGGTCGCCGTCACCGCCGTGCGTACCTTCGGGACGTCGCGGAGCGCCTTCCGTTACGCCGAGCGCCTCCTGAGCCATGACACGGTCCTCCGCTCCCTGGGGAGCGTCCGCGCCACCGTCTACCGGAGGCTGGAGCGCCTGGCCCCGGCCGCCACCGGCCGTACCCTCCGCGGCGACCTGCTGTCCCGGCTGGTCTCCGACGTGGACGCGGTGCAGGACTACCTGCTCCGCTTCCGGCTGCCGGCCCAGGCCGCCGCGCTGGCCGGGACGGCCACCGTGGCCGTCACCGCGTGGATCCTCCCCGAAGCGGGCGCCCTCCTCGCCGCGGGCCTGCTGCTCGCGGGCGTGGCCGTCCCCGCGCTGACCGTCCGTCTGTCGGCCCGTGCGGAGGAGGCGCAGGCGGCGACCCGGGGCCGCCTCGCCGCCGAGACCGTCGCGCTGCTGGACGGCGTCGCCGAACTGACCGTCAGCGGCGCACTGCCGCAACGCCTCGCCCAACTCGGCGCCACCGACCGGACGCTGACCGCGCTGTCCAAGCGCTCCGCGGCTGGGGCCGGCGTCGGCGCCGGGCTGGGCGTCGCGCTGACCGGGCTGACCGCGGTCGGCTGTGCCCTGGCCGGGGTCCACGCGGTAGCCGCAGGCCGGCTCGACGGCGTCCTGCTGGCCGTCCTGCTGCTCACCCCCCTGGCCGCGTTCGAGGCGGCCACCGCGCTCCCCGCCGCCGCGCAGATCCGCCGCCGCAGCACCCGCTCCGCGGCCCGGGTGCTGGAGCTGGTGGACACCCCGGACCCGGTCCGCGAGCCGGCCGAGCCGCTCCCGCTGCCGGCGCAGCCCCTCCCGCTGCGGGTCCGCGGGCTGACCGCGGCCTACCCAGGCCGCGAGGCGACCCCCGCCCTGTGCGGGATCGACCTGACCCTCGCGCCGGGCCGCCGGGTCGCGGTGGTCGGTCCGAGCGGCTCGGGGAAGACGACCCTGGCCAACGTCCTGCTGCGGTTCCTCGACCCGGCCGAGGGCTCGGTGACCCTCAACGGCGCCGACATCACCGCGCTGGACGGCGACGAGGTCCGCACTGCGGTCGGAACCTGCGCCCAGGACGCCTATGTCTTCGATAGCTCGCTCCGCGAGAACCTGCGGCTGGCCCGCCCCGACTGCACCGACCAGGACCTGGCCGAGGCCCTCGCCGCCGCCCGGCTGGACCAGTGGGTGGAGTCCCTCCCGCGGAAGCTGGACACCATGGTCGGCGAGCACGGCGCCCGGCTGTCCGGCGGCCAGCGCCAGCGCCTCGCGCTGGCGCGGGCGCTGCTCGCGGACTTCCCCGTGCTGGTGCTGGACGAGCCCGCCGAGCACCTGGACCTGGCCACCGCCGACGCGCTGACCGCGGACCTGCTCGCGGCGACCGAGGGCCGGACCACGCTGCTGATCACCCATCGGCTGGCGGGCCTGGACGCGGTCGACGAGATCGTGGTGCTGGACGCGGGCCGGGTGGTGCAGCGCGGCAGCTGGCCTGAGCTGAGCGGCGTGGAGGGCCCGCTGCGGCGGCTGTGGCTGCGCGAGCGGGAGGCGGACGCGCTGCTTACGCTCGGGGTATGAGCACCCCGGAGCCCCGTGCCTCGTCGCTCGGGCTGGACGCCCTGGTGACCGAGGTGTCCGAGCGGCTGCACGCGGTGGCCGCGGTGAACGACCGGATGCGGGAGCTGCTGGAGGCCGTGGTCGCGGTCAGCTCGGGGCTCGACCTGCATGTGACGCTGCAGCGGATCGCCACCGCCGCGGCGGACCTGGTGCACGCCGGGTACGCCGCGGTGGGGGTGCTCGCGCCGCACACCAGCGGTCTCGCCGACTTCATCCCGGTGGGGCTGACCGAGCAGCAGGCCGCGATGATCGGGCATCCGCCGGTGGGCCGGGGCATCCTCGGCGCGATGATCGACGATCCGGGCCCGCTGCGGCTGGACGACCTGACCCAGGATCCGCGCGCGGTCGGCTTCCCGGCCGGGCATCCGCCGATGCGGTCGTTCCTCAGTGTGCCGATCCGGATCCGCAGCGAGGTCTTCGGCAACCTCTACGTCACCGAGAAGCGCGACCGGGGGACTTTCAGCGCCGAGGACCAGCAGGTGATGGAGGCGCTGGCGGCGGCGGCCGGGGTGGCCATCGAGAACGCCCGGCTGTACGAGGAGGGGCGGCGCAGGGAGCACTGGATCGCGGGCGCGGGGGAGGTCACCACGGCCATGCTGACCTCGGACGACGCCCATGCGGCGCTGCTGACCGCGGCCGAGCAGGTGCGGGAGCTGGCCGGGGCCGCGCTGGGGCTGATCCTGCTGCCGACCGGCGACGGCGGGCTGCGGGTGTCGCACGCGGCGGGCGCCGCGGCCGGGTTCGTCACCGGGGAGCACGTCCCGGCCGGGGACCAGGTGGCGCTGCTGCTGCGGGGGGAGAGCGTGATCATCGAGGACATGGCGGCCGATCCGCGCACCTCGCTGCGGATCGCCCGGATGTTCGGTCCGGGGATGGCGCTGCCGATGATGAGCGCGGGACGGGTGCTCGGCGCCGTCGCGGTCTGGCGGGAGGCCGGGGCGCCGCCGTTCACCAGGGACGAGCGGGACCTCGCCGAGGCGTTCGCCGGGCAGGCGGCGCTCGCGCTGCGGCTGGCCGAGGGGCAGCAGGACCAGCAGCGGCTCGCCGTCTACCAGGACCGGGACCGGATCGCCAGGGACCTGCACGACCTGGTGGTGCAGCGGCTGTTCGCCACCGGGATGATCATGGAGAGCGCTGCCCGGCAGGCCGAGGCCCCCGAGGTGAAGGCCAGGATCGGCAAGGCGGTGGACGAGCTGGACGCCACCATCCAGGAGGTCCGCACCACGATCTACGCCCTGCAGCACGACGACACCCCGGACGGCGGCGGCGACCTGCGCAGCAAGGTGCTCAGGGAGGTGTCGCAGGCGGCGGGCCCGCTGGGGTTCAAGCCGTCGGTGGCCTTCAGCGGACCGGTCGACTCCATGGTCGGCGAGGAACTGGGACGGCAGCTGGTCGCCGCGCTGCGGGAGGCGCTGTCCAACGCGGCCCGGCACGCGCGTTCCTCGGCGGTCGCGGTGACCGTGGACACCACCGCGCACATCGCCGAGGACGGCCGCCCGGCCAGGAGCGGCCCCACCCCCGAGGGCGACCTGGAGAGCGCGCTGCGCGGGGCGGGCCGTCCGGCGGTGCTGCTCACCGTGGTCGACGACGGGGTCGGCATCCCGGCCGAGGGGCGGCGCAGCGGGCTGCGCAACCTGGCGGACCGGGCCGCGAACCTGGGCGGCGCCGCCTGGTACGGCCCCGGGCCCGGTGGGCGGGGGACCGCGGTCAGCTGGACTGCTCTGCTCTGACCTCGGCGACCAGGGCCTCGATCACCGCGGCGACGCCGTCCCGGTCGTGGTCGCCGGCCCGCAGCGCGGTCGCGGCCAGGACCTCGCTGTGCGCGTTGGCGACTGCGTAGGCGGTGCCCGCCCAGGCCAGCATCGGCAGGTCGTTGGGCATGTCGCCGAAGGCGACCACCTGGTCGGCGGTGATGCCGCGTTCGGCGCACCAGCGGGCCAGGGTGGTGGCCTTGCTCACGCCCAGGGCGCTGATCTCCAGCATCGGGCTGGAGCGGGTGATCTCGGCGAGGTGGCCGGCCGCCCGGTGGGCCCGGCGGAGCATCTCGTCGGGGTCCAGACCGGGCGCCTTGACCAGCATCTTGAAGACCGAGGCCGCTTCCGGGCCGGCCAGGAACTCCTCGGCGGGGGCGATCCGGCGGAACTCCCCGCCGTCCCAGACGCTGTCGCAGCCGAGTTCGTGCGAGAAGCCGCCCGGGTACTCGAACGCGAAGGCCGCCCCGGGCAGTTCGGCCCGGAGCGCCCGCACCACGGCCAGGGTGTCGGCGGGGCGCAGCGGGAAGGACTCCACCAGTTCCTTGCGCCGGACGTCGTAGACGGCTCCGCCGTTGGAGCAGATGGCGACCCCGTGCCGGCCGATGTGCCCGGTCAGCGACTCCATCCAGCGCGGTGGCCGGCCGGTCACGAAGACGATGGAGATCCCCGCCTCCTCGGCCAGGGCCAGCGCGGCCTGGGTGCGGTCGGACACGGTGCCGTCGCTGCGGAGCAGGGTGCCGTCGAGGTCGGTGGCGATCAGGCGGGGTGGGGTCACCCGACCATCCTCGCTCACCGGAGCCGGAACGCCGACAGGTCAGCCGACCAGCAGGGTCTCCGGCGCCTCCGCGTGCTGCTCGTCGTCGATCACCTTCGGCACCCCGCGCAGAGCGAACAGGGTGGCCACCGCGCCGACCGCGAGGATGCCGGCGCCGATCCCGGTGCTGAGGTGCAGGCCGTGCACAAAGGCCTGCTGGGCGGTGTGCAGCAGCTCCGGGCCCTGCGGTGCGGGCAGTGCCCGGCCCGCGGTGGTGGCCCCGCCGACGTTCTGGTGCGCGGCGGCGGCGACCGGGGCGGGCAGCCCGGCCGGGAGGTCCAGCGCCCGGCGGTAGCCGCCGGCCAGGACGCTGCCGAGGACGGCGATGCCCAGGCCGCCGCCGAGCTCCATCGCGGTCTCGCCGATCGCCGCGGCGCCGCCGGCCCGCTCCTTGGGGGCGGTGGCCATCATGGTGTCCATGGTGACGCCGAAGACGAAGCCCATCCCGACGCCGTTGAGCAGGACCACCGGCGCCATGACCCAGTAGTCGGTGTCCGCGCCGATCCAGCAGAGCCCGGCCATGCTGACGCACATCAGCCCGAGGCCGAGCGCGGCGGTGCGGGCCCGGCCGAGCCAGTTGATCATCGCGGCGCAGGACGGACCGCCGATCATCGCCCCGAGCGGCCCGGCCAGCGAGGCGAGGCCCGCGGTGAGCGGCGACCAGCCGCGGACGTCCTGGAAGTACTGGGAGAAGGCCAGCGACAGCGCGGACACCGAGACGATGGTGACCAGGTTCGCCCCGACCGATCCGGCGAAGGCCCGGTTCCGCAGCAGCGGCAGGTCGATCAGCGGGTTGCTGATCCGGCTCTGCCGGAGCCCGAAGGCGGTCAGCGCGGCCAGCCCGACCGCGGCGGCGGCGAGCACCCCGGGCCGGGTGAAGCCGTCGTGGGTGCCGATCTGGATCGCGTAGACCGCGCCGAACAGCCCGGTCACGGACAGCAGCACGCTGGGCAGGTCGAGCCGGCGCGGGTTCGGGTCGCGGGACTCGACCAGCAGCAGCGCGCCCGCGGTGATCAGCACCAGCATCACCGGCACGTTGATCAGGAACACCGAGCCCCACCAGAAGTGGTCCAGCAGCGCGCCGCCGATCAGCGGGCCGAGCACGAAGCCCATCGCGCCGACGCCGCCGTCGATGCCCAGGGCCAGGGTGCGTTCCCTGGGGTCGGTGAAGGTGGCCCGGATCAGTGACGCGGTGGACGGCATCACGGTGGCCCCGGCGGCGCCGAGCAGGACCCGGGCGGCGATCAGCAGTTCCGGGCTGCCCGCGTAGGCGGTGAGCAGCGAGGCCAGGCCGAAGCAGGTGGAGCCGATGACCAGCAGCCGCTTGCGGCCGATCCGGTCGCCCAGGCTCCCCATCACCACCAGCAGGCTGGCCAGCGCGAAGCTGTAGGCATCGGCGATCCAGAGGATCTGGGTGGAGGACGGGTCCATCTCCCGGACCAGGTCCGGGACGGCCAGGTTGAGCACGGTGTTGTCGATCCCGAGCAGCAGCGCGGCTGCCGCGCAGACGGCCAGGGTCCCCCACCGACGAGCGGCGGAGACAGCGGGAGTACGCGTCGAAGAGGTCATACCGGGACTCTGACCGGCCCCGCTGACCGTCCGCTGACCACGCTCTGACCGTCCGGGTCCGGTCGCGGGGGGGCGGGGAACGGCGCTGACCAGCGGTCGCCCCCGAGCCGCGCCCTCGCTCAGGGCGTCACCCGCCGCCCCGGGCCTCCGCCAGCACCAGCGCGATCCCGTCGGCCCCGCCCTCGACCCGCAGCCCCCGCGCGACCCGGCGCAGCTCCTCCGCCCGCTCCGCCCGGCCCTCGAGGTCCAGCACCGCGGCCACCGCCTCCGCCGCCTGGGCCAGCACCGGCAGGTTCCGTGCGTCCAGCTCCCGTGGCAGCGCCCGCCGCAGGTACTCCCGTGCGGCCTGCGGCTCCCCCTCCGCGCCGGCGATCCGGCTGAGTTCCAGCAGCGCCGAGACCCGCAGCCAGTCACCCCCGAACCACCCCGGCGGCGTCGCCGCGACCAGCGGCTCGCACAGCGCCCGCGCCCCCGCCAGGTCTCCCCGCAGCCGCGCCACCGCGGCCTCGCAGAGCCGGACCCGGGCCACGCTGTCGGCCGCGCCGACCTCGCGGAACAGTGCCGCGGCCCGCTCGCAGTCGGCCAGGGCGGCGTCCAGGCTGCCGCTGCCGATCCGGCGTTCGGCCCGGTTGCAGAGCAGGTCGGCGATGTCCTCGGTGGCGCCCAGCTCCGCCGCCAGCCGCAGCGACTCCGCGGACTGCCGCTCGGAGAGCCGGTGGTCGCCGCGCCAGTAGCTGAGCCCGGCCAGCTCGCCGAGGGACATGATCATGCCCCAGCGGTCGCCGATCCCCCGGAACCTGTCCATCGCCGCGCTGAACTCCCGGTCGGCGGCCTGCGGATCGGCGTCCACGTAGAGCAGCCGGAAGCCGTCGCCGATGTGCATCAGACCGCTGTACCAGGGGTCGGTCCGCCACAGCGCGCCGTCCTCGACGGTGAACTCGCCCATGTCCTGCGGCACTCCGGTGAACGGCGCCCAGAGCAGGAACAGTGCGGGCAGCCGCCCCGGGCGCTGTCGCAACTCCCGTACCAGCTCCTCGGCGACGGCCAGATGGTCCGCCAGTTCCTGTTGCCCGCCCGGAAGTTGGACGGCGAGGATGACGCAGATCGCGTACTCCTCGGCCAGCCCCGGCGGCGGGTGGGGACCGCCGAGCGACTCCAGCACCCGGCGGGCGTAGGGGCCGCCCTCGAAGCGCAGCCCGCGCAGCAGCCAGTAGCCGGCCAGCTCGCCGATCAGCCGCAGCGCGGCGCCGGTGTCCGCGTGCCGCAGCGCGGCGTTGAGGTTGTCGTGCTCGGCGGACAGCAGCCGCAGCCAGCGCAGCTGCTCAGCGCCGCGCAGCTGCGGCTGGGCGGTGGCGGCCAGCCCGAGGAAGTAGTCCAGGTGCGCCTGCCGGGCCGCGGTCTCCTCGCCGGACTCGGCCAGCCGCTCGGCGGCGTAGGCGCGGACGGTCTGCAGCAGCCGGTAGCGCACCTCGCCGTCCGCCTCCTGGGCGACCACCAGGGACTTGTCGACCAGGGCCCCGATCAGCCCCAGCGGGTCCGGGTCGGCCAGGACCGCTTCGGCGGCCTCCAGGGTCCAGCCGCCGGCGAAGACCGAGGCCCGGCGCAGCGCGCCGCGCTCGGCCTCGGGGAGCAGCTCCCAGCTCCAGTCGACGACGGCGCGCAGGGTCTGCTGCCGGGGCCGCGCGGTCCTGCTGCCGCCGGTGAGCAGCCGGAACCGGTCGTCCAGCCGGTCTGCGATCTGACCGGGCGACAACATCCGCAGCCGGGCCGCGGCGAGTTCGACGGCCAGCGGCAGCCCGTCCAGGCGGCGGCAGATCTCGGCGACCGCGGCGGCGTCCCGCAGCGGGTCGAAGCCGGGGCGGACGGCGCTGGCCCGCTCGGTGAACAGCTGGACCGCGGCCGGTTCCGGCAGTGGCGGCAGCGGCAGCAGGTGTTCGCCGGTGATGCCCAGCGCCTCCCGGCTGGTGGCCAGGACGCGCAGCCGGGGACAGGCGGCGAGCAGGTCGGCGGCGAGTACGGCGGCGTCCGCGACCAGGTGCTCGCAGTTGTCCAGCACCAGCAGCAGGTCGCGCTCGGCGAGGGCGGAGGTGAGCCGGGCCAGTGTGCTCGGGCCCTGGCTCCCGGTCCCGAGCAGGCCGGAGCCGCGCAGGCCCAGCGCGCTGAGTACGGCCTGGGCCAGGTCGCTGCCCTCGGCCAGGTCGGAGAGGTCGGTGAAGCAGCTGTCGCCGGGGTGCCGGGCGGCGGCCTCGACCGAGATCCTGGTCTTCCCGGCGCCGCCGGGGCCGGTCACCGTCACCAGCCGCGCGGTGCGCAGCAGTTCGGCGATCCGGGCCAACTCCCGGTCCCGCCCGACCAGCCCGCTGAGCTGCGCGGGCAACGAGGTTTCACGTGAAACACGCGAGCGAGGAGGGCCCGCCGCACCGCCGGTGAGCTCTCCGCGCAGCACCGCGAGGTGCGCCGCGGCCAGCTCCGGGCCCGGGTCGGCGCCCAGCGCCTCGGCCAGT
Organism: Streptacidiphilus cavernicola; assembly: GCF_042510955.1. Taxonomy (NCBI): domain Bacteria; kingdom Bacillati; phylum Actinomycetota; class Actinomycetes; order Kitasatosporales; family Streptomycetaceae; genus Streptacidiphilus; species Streptacidiphilus cavernicola. Next base: position 233,510 of record NZ_JBHFAB010000009.1, on the reverse strand, counting down.
GCGTCCCGGGTCTCCGCGTACGCGGCCAGCGCTTCGGCCTGACGTCCGTCGCTGTGCAGCGCCCGCAGCAGCAGTACCGCGAGGTGCTCCCGCAGCGGGTGCGCCGCCAGCAGCTCGCGCAGCTCGGGGACCGCGGCGCGGTGCCCGCCGAGGGCGAGCACGGCCTCGATCCGGTCCTCCGCCGCGGCGAGCCGCCGCTCGTCCAGCCGGACGGCCCGCGGCCCGGCGAAGGGCGCGTCGCCGACGTCGGCCAGTGCCGGGCCCTGCCACAGCGCCAGCGCCTCGCCTAGCAGCTCGGCCGCGGCAGCCGGGTCGCCGCAGGCCAGGGCCTCGCGTCCGCGCTCGGCCAGCTGGGTGAAGCAGTGCACATCGACCTGTCCCGGGTCGACCGCGAGCCGGTAGCCGGCCGGGTGACGCTCGATCAGCTCGTCGCCGCCGCCCGCCGTTCGGAACACTCCGCGCAGCCGGGAGAGCCGGGCCTGCAACGCGTTGCCGACCCCGGCCGGGGGCTGCTCCCCGTAGAGCCCGTCGATCAGCTGGTCGACGGTGACGACCCGTCCGGCGTCCAGCGCCAGCAGGGCCAGTGCCGCCCGGCGTCCGGGCCCGCCGAGCGCGACCGGTCGCCCGTCGGCGTCCCACGCCCGGGTCGCGCCCAGCATGCCGAATCTCATCGTTCGATTCTCCCGCACGTCACCGCTCCGCGGGGACCCCAGTGGATGTTCACTGGACTTTCACAAGGGCTCGTCCCGGAGACCGCTGACATGAGACGATTTCAGGTCGGTACGGTTGAATCGGCGTGACGCCGAACCGACCGGAACAGGACGTCCGAGGGGTGGGGCTGTGGGGGGCACGATGCAGTTGGAACGGGTGCGGCGGGAGATAGCACACGAGTCGGCCCGGGTGCTGTGGGGCAACGACGCCTGGGCTGAGAACAACCTCGGCCAGCGGCGGATGCTGAACCGCCGCCGGGCCCGTCCGGCGGTGGAGCTGGACCCGGCCGGGAAGGCGCTCGGCGCGGTGGTGGCCCGGCAGGGCTACGCGGTCCAGGACCCCGGCTACCGGGCCGGACTCATCGAAGAGGTCAGGCAGGGCTACGAGGACGTGATCACCGACGACTCCGCCACCTTCGACATGGGCGGCCGGATCAAGGACGTGGTCCGCTACGTGGACGACCCGCTGGCCAAGGTCCCGGCCATGCGGGAACTGCTCACCGCCCCGGTGCTGCGCACCCTGGACGCCTACTACGGCGGGCTGTGGCGGGTGCAGCACGCGCGGATGTGGCGGATCAAGCACCTCACCGAGGAGCAGCGGAAGGTCCACCACTACGGCAACCTCTGGCACTGCGACCAGCACCCGACGTCCACGCTGAAGTTCTTCGTGCAGATCAGCGAGGGGGTGACCGCCGAGGGCGGCGCGTTCCGGCTGCACAGCGTGCCGACCACCCGGCGGATCATGCGCAGCGGCTACCTCGGCCAGGGCTGGGCCAAGGGCCCGGCCAGGGCGATGCTGGACGACCCGGCGCTGGTGGTCCCGTTCGATGTCCCGGCCGGGATCGGGGCGTTCTGCAACACCACCCGCTGCCTGCACCGGGCCGGGATCCCGCCGGAGGGCACCACCCGCGGCATGGTCCAGTTCACCTTCGTCCCTGCCGACGCCCCGCGCCCGGTCGGTGAACCGTTCCACGGGCTGCTCCCGGACACCAACGTCGCCGAGGGGAAGTTCGCCTGAGCGGCGGGCTCGGGTGCTACGGCCTCCGGGCTGCTGCTAGCCGACCCGGTCGGGCTGCTGCTGCGCCGACTCCTCCCGGGCGCCGCCCCGCGGCGCCTCGGCGGTGGGCAGCGAGGTCGCCCCGGTGCGGGCGGCGGCCGGGGCGGGGGTGTCGTTGTCGGTGTTGCTGTCGGTGCGCATGGCCTGGGTCTCGGACTTCAGGATGCGCAGCGACTTGCCCAGGGCGCGGGCGGAGTCCGGCAGCCGCTTGGCGCCGAACAGCAGCAGCACCACCACGGCGATGATCAGGATCTCCAGACCCCTGTTCTCCAGCATGTCCGCTCCTCGTCGCTCGTCCGGCTGTCCGTCTTCGTCGTCGTTCGTCGTCCGGTATTCGTCACCGCCGCCCCGGCGGATGGGTGCCCCCGGAGTGCCGGTGCCGTGGTCACGACGGCACCGGCGCTCCGGGGGCCGCGCCCGGGGTCGGCTCAGTTGTTCCAGCCGCCGCCCCAGGACCCGCCGCCGCCGTTGCTGCAGCTGTTGCCGAAGGCCGGGTTGAGCAGGCCGATCACGCTGACCGAGTTGCCGCAGACATTCACCGGGACGTGGACTGGGACCTGCACCAGGTTGCCCGACAGCACGCCCGGCGAACCGGCCGCGACACCCTGGGCGCCGGCGTCGGCCATCGCCGCGCCCGCCCCGCCGGCCAGCACACCGGCCGTCGCCGCCACCGTCAGCAGAACCTTCGAAGCCTTGATCACGTGCACTCCTGAGAGATCGTCAAACTGTCCGCACCCGCCGCGTCCGCGCCGGGCGATGTGCTGCTGATTCGCGGGCCGCCCGGCCCCGGACGGGCGGTTGGTCCCGGGTTCACCCGATGGGGTGAAGTCAGGAATATCCGAGATCCGGACCCATCCGATCCCGATCCGGCTGCGAAGCATGGACACGAGCTGCCGGCACAAGGCCGGTGCGCTGGTCGTAGTTTCGTGGCACAGAGATGGGGCGTGATGGGCGAGGAGAACCTCGATACCCGGCTGCTGGCGGAGTTGACCGAACAGTCGCAGGACCTGAACAGCGACGCGTTGCGGATCACTCGTGAGGCCCTGACCGAGTACGGGCAGCAGGAACCGGAGCGTCGTTGGTGGCAGCGCGGCGGCGCGGTCGCCACGCTCGTGGGTGGGGCGGCGCTGCTGGGCACGGTCCGTGCCTCGGCCGCCTCCAGCGACGACATCATGGCGCTGCAGACGGCGGCGTCGCTCGAGAACCTGGCGGTCAGCGTCTACACCACCGCCGCCGGGCTGCCGTTCATCAAGAACGGCAACAAGACGGTGGCGGCGTTCATCACCAAGACCACCAGCCAGCACACCGCGCACGGCCAGGCGTTCAACTCCGCGGCCACCCAGGCCGGCGGCAAGGCGCAGACCGCCGCGGACCCGAAGTACCTGGCCGTGGTCAAGGCGGCGCTGCCCACCATCAAGTCCCCGGCGGACGTGGTGAAGCTGGCCATCACCCTGGAGGACGTGGCCGCGCAGACCTACACCAGCTACGTCGGCAAGGTCAGCGACCCGCAGCTGCGGAAGCTGTTCGCCTCGGTCGCCCCGGTGGAGGCCCAGCACCGCTCGACGCTGCTCGCGGTGCAGGCGCTGCTGGCCGGGGGACACCCCGAGCTGATCGCCATTCCCACGGACGCCGCCAAGCTGCCCGCCGCGGCCGGCAGCGTCGGGTTCCCCGACGCGTTCTACCCGACCAAGAATGCTTCTCCGACCAGTGAAGGGGCTGTGAAGTGAGTGCTGGCAACGGTGGCTGGGAGCTGCCGATCTCCGAGGGCGAGCTGTCGCGGCTGACCCGAGAGCTGGACGAGGCGCACCGCGAGTACCTGCCGGCGATGCACAGCGCCGCGGCGAACCTGGGCGAGGAGCTGCGCACCAAGCAGCAGCCCAGCGCCGACCAGGTCCGCGAACTGAGCGTGGCCACCCGCCGCCGGTTCCTGGTGGGCGCGGGCGGCGTGGCCGCCGCGTTCGCGCTGGCGGCCTGCTCCAGCAGCAGCTCTTCCAAGAGCAGCGCCACCGCCACCGCCAAGGCGGTCGCCGGTTCCGCCAGCGCCGGGGCCTCCGCGTCCAGCATGTACACCGGTGACCTCCAGGTGGTGGCCCTGGCCACGGCGCTGGAGAACCAGGCGGTCGGCGCCTACGGCGCCGCCCTGACCGCGGCCAAGGCCGGGAAGCTGGGCACGGTGCCGCCCGCGGTGGCGACCTTCGCGACCACGGCGATGGCGCAGCACAGCGACCACGCCAAGGCGTGGAACGGCGTACTGACCGGCGCCGGCAAGCCGGCCATCACCAATGTGCCGCTCAGCAACCAGCCGGCCACCCTGCAGGCGCTGGGCGCGGTCACCGACGTCGGCGGCGTCGCCAAGCTCGCGCTGCAGCTGGAGCAGCAGGCCGCGGAGACCTACCTCTTCGCGACCTACAACGTCACCAGCCCGGCCGGGATCGCCACCGCGGCGAGCATCGCCCCGGTCGAGGCCATGCACGCCGCGATCCTCAACTTCGTCCTGGGCCAGTACCCGGTCCCGGACGACTTCCTGCCGGTCGACAAGGCCGCCAGCCCGAGCCTGCTCACGGTCTGACGCTCTGTCCGCGGGATCTGACGGTGCGCCACCACACCTCCTCCTGTCCCACCGGGGGCGCACCGTCACCCCGCACCCCGTGTCCCTTCCGGCTCCCACCCCGTCGCCCCGCCCCCGTCCCCCGTCCCTCTCCTGATCCGAGGCTGATGACATGTTCCACTTCTGGAAGCGTGCCGCCGGACTGACGGCGGTGGTGGCGTTCGCCCTGGTCGGGTGTTCGAGCACGGCGGGCAACGGTTCCGCTACGGCTCCGACGGCTTCGGGTACCGGCTCCGGTGCGAGCGCTGCCGCTACGGCCGGTTCGACCATCGTGATCGACAACTTCGGCTACATGCCGCAGAGCCTGACCGTCAGCCCCGGGCAGAAGGTGACCGTGGTGAACAAGGATTCCACCCCGCACACCCTGACCGCGTCCACCGGCAAGGCCTTCGACACCGGCACCATCGCCGCGAAGAGCAGCGGCAGCTTCACTGCCCCGACCACCCCCGGCAGCTACCCCTATATCTGCAGCATCCACCAGTTCATGCACGCCACCCTCGTCGTGAAGTAGGGACAATCCCATGGCTGTTCTGCGTATGGTGCTCCGCATCGCCGCCGCCGCGGGCCTGGCCGTGGACGCGGCCGTGCACGCCGAACTGGCCGGCCAGTACGACGCGGTCACCGCCACGATCAGCCAGGGGACGCTGTTCCGCATCGAGGCCGGTGCCGCCGCGCTCGCCGTCCTGCTGGTGCTGCTCTGGCGCAAGCTCCCGGGCGACCTCTTCGGCTGGCTGACCGCGCTGGCCGGGCTGGCCGCGATCCTGCTCTACCGCTACGTCGACGTCGGCGCCTTCGGGCCGTTTCCGGACATGTACGAGCCCATCTGGTCCACCGACAAGGTCTGGGCCCTGGCCGGGCAGGCCCTCGCCGTCCTCACGCTGACCCCCTGCCTGCTGACCGGCCTCTCCCGCCTTTCCCGCAGCAGGCGATCCGCAGGCCGGTCCGCAGGTCCGGAGTAACTAAGGCTTCAGCTGCGCCAGCCCCTCGACAGCGATCTGCTCGAACACGGCGAGGTCGTTCGCGAAGATCGAGTCCGGCACCGGCCAGTGCACCACCAGCTCGGTGATGCCGATCTCCTGGTAGCGGCCGGCCCAGTCGACGAAGGCGTCCAGCGAGCTGAGCGGCCTCTCCGCGGTGGAGCCCTGCAACAGCACCTTCTCCAGCTCGCCGACGTCCCGCCCCCGCGCCTCGCACGCCGCCCGCAGCTTCTCCAACTGCGCGGCGACCACCCCCGGCGCCTGCTCGACCGGGACGTCGGCGGGCCCGCGCGGATCGCCGTAGGTGACCCAGCCCTGCCCGTACTCGGCAGCGAGCCGTAGCCCGCGCGGCCCGGTCGCGGCGACGTAGAACGGCACCCGGGGCCGCTGCACACAGCCGGGGATGTTCCGGGCCTCGACGGCGGAGTAGAACTGTCCCTCCCGGGTGGTGACCGGCTGCGTCAGCAACTCGTCCAGCAACGGCAGGAACTCGTCGAACCGATCCGCCCGCTCCCGCGCCGTCCACTCCTCCTGCCCGAGCGCAGATGCGTCGTACCCGGTCCCACCCACCCCGATCCCGACACTCAGCCGCCCACCGGACACGTCGTCCAGACTCATCAGCTCCTTGGCCAACACAACCGGATGCCGAAAGTTGGGAGAGGTGACGAGCGTTCCCAGCCGCATCCGCTCGGTCACCGTCGCAGCCGCGGTCAGCGTAGGCACCGCCCCGAACCACGGCTGGTCCCGGAACGACCGCCAGGACAGGTGGTCATAGGTGTACGCGGCGTGGAACCCCAGCTCCTCGGCCCGCCGCCACACCTGCCGCCCCTCGAACCAGCGATGGATCGGCAGAATCACAGTACTCAGTCGCATACCGGCGACCCTATGCCCGCGAAAGCCCGACGAAGCTGAGGCATACCGCAGTATGCTTGGTTTATGGCTGCTACTACCCGGATCACGGTCACCCTGCCCACGGAGCAGGTGGCCGAGCTGAAGAAGCTTACGGACAACGTCTCCGGCTACGTCGCCGAGGCAGTCGCCCGGCAGATCAGACACCAGTTGCTCGGCGAGGAACTGCGCCGCTACGAGGAGCAGCACGGTGCGTTCACGGAAGAGGAACTCGCCGCCGCGCATGCGAGGATCTCCGGCTCGGCCGGGCCCGCGAACGCGGCTGACGCCGCGTGAGCGAGCGTGTGGAGACCGTGGTGCTGGACTCTCAGGGGCTGTCCGCCTGGATCTCGCAGGACCGTGGCGTGCTGGCGATGATCCGCTCCTTCCACTCCATGGCGGCTGACCTGGTGGTCTGTGCCAACACCATCGTGGAGGTCATGCACGCACGAGTGAACACCCCGCGGCTGAACTGGGTGCTCTCGCAAGTCAAGACCGAACCGGTCACTGAACAGGCCGCACGAGCCTCGGCCGAGTTGCTGAGGCAGACCGGCCTCCATGGCCACAAGTACGCCATCGATGCGACAGTCGCGGAGATGGCTCTGCGCCAGCCGGGACCAGTGGCCATGCTCACCTCGGACGTCGACGACATGGCCAAGCTCTGCGGCACACGTATCCGCCTCATCTCGATCTGAACCCGAGTGGGAACCAGAACCCTCTAGGCAGGCGTTCCCGCAGGTCAGACCGTGATGGGTGAACGAGGATAGGCAGACGTGACGAGGGTGCCAAGTCGGATCCGCTCGGTCGCCGTTGCCGCGGCGGTCAGCGTCGGCACCGCCCCGAACCAGGGCTCATCCCGGAACGACCGCCAGGACAGGTGGTCGTAGGTGTACGCGGCGTGGAACCCCAGCTCCTCGGCCCGCCGCCACACCTTCTGCCCCTCGGACCAGCGATGGATCGGCAGAATCACAGTACTCAGACGCATGCCGCTGACCCTACGCGGCTGGCCGCCCCACTCGCATGACCAGACGCTCCATCAACCAGGAGATGCCAGACCTCGGGGTCGAGGGTGACCGTGGTGTATTCCGTGTAGTCCGTGACGACCATGTCGGTGCGGTCGGATCGGGGCGGTGAAACCGGAGGCGTCGAGCTTGTTCAGCAGGAGGACGAAGTGCTGGACGAGGGCAGAGCGGTGGCTGGTCTGCCCGACCAGCCCACGGATCGGACTTCATCTTGATAGGTCATGTATTACACTCTGCACATGGACAAACAGCGCCCTGGCAAGACCCAGGTTACCAGCGTCTCTCTGCGCGCCGAGACGCTGGAGGCGATCCGCGCACGCGCTGGGAAGCAGGGAGTCTCCTCCTACATCGAAGAGGCCGTGCAACGGCAGCTCCAACGCGAAGCCATCGACGAGTACATCGCCGCCGCCGAAGCCGAACACGGGCCAGTCGATGCGGCCGAGGTTGCCGCTCGGGCCGAGCGCATCCGCGCCCATCACGCTGCCCACCGCGGAGATGCCACTGGAGCGGATGCCGCGTGAGCGGCACCCTCGTTCTCGACAGCGAGGCGCTCTCCAAACTCTCCCGCCGACACCGGGACATGACTGTGTGGCTGGACGTCGCCCGCACCCTGGACCTGCTGGTTGTGACGAGCGCGGCAACGCTGGTGGAAGCGCGTGATCCCAAGCTGCCACAGGCGGCGTTCGACCATGCTGTCTCGCTGACCAAGGTGCGCCCGGTCACCGAGGAGATCGCGCGCACTGCGAGCAAACTGCTCGCAGCTGAAGGGCTTCACGGCCACAAGTACGCCATCGACGCGATGCTTGCCGCTACGGCCCACTTGGAGCACGGGGACGTGACGGTCGTGACCAGCGACGTCGAGGACCTGCGCCAGCTGTGTCACGCGCGCATCGCCGTCGAACAGGTCTGATCCGCGGCCGTGGCGTCCCCGGGTCCAACTCCGCGTCGTCGCAGGTTGCCAGCGTGGTCAGGCGGCAGGGTCGGTGGTGTGGCCGCGGTCCCGGCCTGTGTGGTGGATGTCTCGGGCGGCGAGGGCGATCATGACGGCCGGGATGAGGATGCCGCCTGTGTTCCCGGCGGCGTGGTCGCCGTTGGCGAACCAATGGAAGACGTGGCCGATCGTGGCTCCCCACAAGAACGCGGCTGCTGCCAGCCCGCTACAAGAACGCGGCTGCTGCCAGCCCGCTGGTGAGGCGCTCGCGGGGCGACGCGGACGCACCACGGAAACCCTGGGCCTGTCCGGCCCCGCCGTCAGCCGCTCCCTGCGCCCACTGGAGACGGAGGGGTGCGTGGCGATCAGCGTCGACCCCGCCCACCGGCGCCGGCGCCTGGTCACCCTGACCCCCGCGGGGCGGGGCGCCTTCCTGGCCGAGGGCAAGCCCCTGGAGGAGGAACTGCGCATCGCCCTCCAGCAGGCCGGCTTCCCCTATGACCGCTACCTCTCCGACACCCGACGGCTCGCCGCGCTGCTGACACCCGAAGAGCCACGGCGGACGGCGAAATCCCGCAAGGGGTGAAGGGGTGGGGGTGGGCCGGGTCCGGGCGGGTCTGCTGCGTCGGCGGCGCTCTGGCAAAACGGCCTTAAGTGTGCAAAGGGATTTTTTCCCGCTGCTCGCCGATGGAGTTGGTACCGATCATATAAAGAAGTTGTTGTGACTTCGGTTAGTTGGTGATAATCGCTGATCGTGCACGTCAGACGCCGTGCCGCGAGCAGAGGTGTGAGGGTAGTCGGTGGGCGAGGACACAACGGGTCCTGATCTGACGGAGGGTTCGGCGGAGAGCGGGGGCGAAAATTCACTGATATCCGGACCGAATCTCTCGAAGCATCCCGGAACCCCGCAGGACGCCATTCCCGGCGCGGTTCCTGACGAGCCGCCGACCGTGGCGCTGCCGCCGGTTCCGGCGGCGGTCCCGGCTCCGGCCACCGCCCCGGCCGCTGTCCCCGCCCCCACCCCCGCTCCGTACTACCCGCCGGTGCCGCCGCCTCCGGCCGGGTACCAGCCGTTGCCGGTCGACGGCGACGGCGGGCCGCGGGCGCCGCGTTCGCGTAAGGGGATGTACCTCTCCCTCGCCGTCGCCGGGTGGCTGGTCATCGCCGCCGGGACGGCCACCGCGGTGGTCGCGGTCGGCAAGGACGGCGACACCTCGACCGTCGCCGACAGCGCCCCCGTCGCCACCGCGTCGGCGACCCCCTCGGCCGCGCCGACCACGGCCGCGCCGCTGCCGACACCGACGGTCGCGCCGTCGCCCACGTCCACGGTCAAGGGCACCGTCTCCGGCGGCGGCTCCACGCACCACGGCGACCTGCGGTTCTTCCTGCTGCCGGTGCCGTCCGACGCCGTCGCCTACGGCAACCAGGACGGCGACAAGCTGTCGGTGAGCGCCCTCGCCAAGAAGCTCGGCAACCCGAGCACCAGCAAGCGGATCCTCAACGAGTACGGCTGCTCCGGCGGCGCGACCCGGACCTACCGCACCAACGACGGGACGTACACGGTCGAGACCCAGCTGATGCACTTCAGCGGCTCCGGTTACGCGAGCGACTGGGTCACCGGGCTGAGCTTCGGAAAGGGCAAGTCGTTCTCCATTCCGTCCGTCTCCGGGGCCAGGGGCATCGCCTTCGACCCGTCCGACCCGGAGGGCGACGGCGAGCTGTTGGGCGTCGCGCATGTGGGCGACGTCGAGTACGAGATCACCGTCGACGGGACCGGCAAGCTGCCCCACTCGGTGCTGTCGGCGCTGATGCAGCGGGAGAAGAAGCATCTGACGACCGGTCACTGAGCGGGTCGGTGCCGGACCCTGCCGACACCGACTGCTGCTCCCCGCCCCAGCCAGCCCTTCTCTCGCCCGAGACGTCCCGTGGAGGAACGTTGACCACCGAAGCAGCCGACCCGCCGGCCCCCGAGCCCGCCGTCCCGGCACCGGCACCGGCATCTGAGCTTGCCGTCCCGGCCCCGGCCCCGGCCATCCCGAACCCGACCGCCGCTGAGGGCCAGGTCGCCGCCGAGCCCGCCCCCGCCGCGGACGCGTACTCCGTCGCGGACCTGGACCCTGTCGCGGACCCGGCCCAGGACCCGGCCGCCGCCACGGACCCGGACTCCGCCGCCGCCCCCGCCCCCAAGAAGCGCCCCCGTGGCCGCACCGCGCTGATCATGGTCGGAGCCGTGGTCCTCGGTGTCCTCGGCGGCGGCGGTGCCGGCTACGCCGTGCAGTCGGCGCGCAAGCCGACCCCGCTGCCCCCGCTCGCCGTCGCCCAGCCGAAGTACCCGGCCAAGCGGGTCGCCGCGCCCGCGCTCCCGGCGAGCCAGGACGACCAGGTGAAGACCGACGGCGACTTGACCAAGCTGCTGGTGCCCGCCCCGGCCGGGATGAAGCCCCTCCCGGACCAGGACAGCACCCACTTCTGGGAGAGCCTCGCGGACTACGCCGAGAACTACACCAAACCCGGCGTCGAGTTCAAGGACCAGGCGGATTCGCACTTCCGCCGTGCGGCGGTGGCCAGTTGGTACAAGGGCGCCGAGAACACCACGGTGTACCTGGTCCAGTACGCCCACGGCTACGCCAACGGAGCCCAGAGCGAGGTGACGAACGAGCAGAGCTACGCCCAGGACGACACCGGCGGCAAGCCGGTCGACGTGCCGCACTACAACGGCGGCGAGGTCTACCCCGGGGCCAAGAAGCTCGGCGGCTCCAACCCCTACTACGAGGGCCGCGGATACGCCCAGCACGGCGACATCGCCGTGGAGGTCTTCGTCGACTCCGCCCACCCGGTCAGCGCGAAGACGCTGCTGACCCTCATTCAGAGCCAGCTGGAGCGACTGTGACTCCCGAATTCCCGCCGCCGACCCCGGCACCGGAAGCGGCGCTCCCCGAACCGACGTCCGCGGCCCCGGCCACGACCCCGCCCCCCGCGCGGAAGCCCGGCCGCGGCCGACTGGTCGCCCTCGGCACCGCCGCGGTGCTGTCCGCGGTCGTGGTCGGCGGCGGTGTCGGCTACGGCGTGCTGCAGACGGTGGACAAGCCGAAGCACCGGGTGGTCGCCGCCACGAAGCCGGCCCCGGCGAAGCCGCCGACCTACGGCGCGCTGTCGAACGGCAACCACTTCGGGTCGCTCGGCGACCTCCTGCTGCCGATCCCCAACGGGATGACGGCCGGCCCCGACGACGCCGGCTTCGGCAATGACGCGGTGCTGACCACGGCGCAGTACAAGGCCTTCTACGACCAGACCATCTCCTATCTCTCGACGGCCGACCGCAAGCTGATGCAGCAGGACTTCCAGGCCAGCTACATCAAGGGCTACGCGGTGCGCACCTACCTGGTGGACAACTCGATGACGGTCGAGGTCGCGCTGCGCCAGGAGAACCAGAACGCGGCGAAGGCCGACGCCAAGGCGGGCAAGGACCTGGCCGACGCCACCGGCGCGTTCCGGCCGGGCCCGGCAGTGCCCGGCTTCCCCAAGACCCACTGCTACCTGCCGCCCCTGGTGTCCGGCGACAAGCTGGACTACATGGACTGCGACGCCTCGGTGGGTGACATGTACGTGTGGCTGCACGTCGAGGGGGTGGCCCCGCTGGAGAGCAGCGCGGCCGTCACCCTGCTCTCGCAGCAGCTCACCCGCCTCGCCATCCCGGGAGCCCAGACATGAGCGAGCAGCCCCTCGCCGAGCAGGCGGCCGTCGCCGCCACACCACCGCCCGCCGCCGCCACACCGCCCGCCGCCCAGGAGGCCCAGGCGACCGCACCGGCCGCCGCCCAGCCCGACCCCGAAACCCCGGCGACCACACCGCCCGCCGCTCCCGCCCCCTACGACCCGGCGAACACCTGGGCCGTCCCGGCCCAGCTCATCCCGCCGCCCGCGTCCCGCCGTCCCCGTACCTGGGTGCGGACCGCGCTGCGCTGGACCGTCGCCACGGTGGTCTGCGCGGCGGTCGGCGTGGGCACCGCCGTCGCGGTGACGACGCCCCGGCGGACCGACATCCCGGGACTCAAGACCCCCGCCGACAGCCGCTACACCTTCCCCCGGCTCGCGCTGCCGGCGCTGCCGCCGAAGGCGATCACCCCGAGCCAGGGCCAGAACACCACCGGCCACCCGGACCACGCCGCCGACCTGCGGAAGCTGCTGCTGCCCGCGCCTGTGGGCGCGACCTCGGACAAGAGCGTCGCGCTGGACCCGAGCGGCTGGTACCCGACCGCCTCCTACCTCAAGGCGATGGGGAACAACACCCAACTCGGCGCCGAGCTCAACGAGTACGGCATCCGGCACATCACCGCACGGGCCTGGACCGGTGCCGACGGCGTCCGCACCCAGATCTACCTGCTGGGATTCCGCGACGACAACAGCGCGTCCTTCGTCTACCTGGACGACCTGGCGAACACCCGGCCGGTCGTGGCGACCGGGCTGGACACCGATCCCTCGGTCGACATCTCCGGCCTGACCTATAACAACCAGCTCACCACCCTCTCGCAGAAGGCGGCCAAGGGCCGGCCCGCCGTGCGGATGGCGTACCTCAACATCGGCGACATCGAGGCGGTCATCGTGATGAGCAGCCCCAAGGCGGTGCCGGAGCTGAACTTCCGCCAGGTGCTGACCCTGCAGGCGGAGCTGCTGCAGGGCTGAGGCCGCACCCGAGGGCCGTCCCCTAGGGGACGGCCCCTCCCGCGTACCCCTGAAGATGGGGGAATCGTGCTGCCCAAGCCTGATGCGCTGACGACCACCATCCCGCTACGGTCATCCCGTGTCTGTCATCATCACGGACAACCTCACCAAGAGGTTCCCCCGGGTCACCGCGCTGGATCGGCTTACCGTCGATGTGCAGCCCGGAGTGGTCGGCCTGGTAGGAGCGAACGGCGCAGGCAAGTCCACACTCATCAAGATCCTGCTGGGGCTCGCCCCGGCCACCGAGGGCACCGCCAGCGTGCTCGGTATGGACGTCGCCACCCAGGGCGATGCCATTCGCGAGCGGGTCGGCTACATGCCCGAACACGACTGCCTGCCACCGGACGTCTCGGCAACCGAGTTCGTGGTGCACATGGCGCGGATGTCCGGCCTCCCGGCCGCCGCCGCCCGTGAGCGCACCGCGGACACGCTGCGCCACGTCGGCCTCTACGAGGAGCGGTACCGCCCGATCGGCGGCTACTCGACCGGGATGAAGCAGCGGGTCAAGCTGGCCCAGGCGCTGGTGCACGACCCGCAGCTGGTGCTGCTGGACGAGCCGACCAACGGCCTGGACCCGGTCGGCCGCGACGACATGCTGGACCTGATCCGACGCGTGCACAGCGACTTCGGGATCTCGGTCCTGGTCACCTCGCACCTGCTCGGAGAGCTGGAGCGGACCTGCGACCACGTGGTGGTGATCGACGGCGGACGGCTGCTGCGCTCCTCCTCCACCGCGGACTTCACCCAGTTCACCCAGCTGCTCGCGGTCGAGGTGACCGACCGCAGGTCCGACCCGGCCTTCGACGCGGACGCCGCCCTGCGGGAGCGGCTGACCGGCGGCGGGCTGACCGTCGCGCCCTCCGACGGCAGCCGGGTGCTGCTGGTCGAGCTGGGCGGCGACGAGACCTACGACGTGGTCCGCGACGCCGTCGCCGACCTCGGCCTCGGGCTGGTCCGGATGGAACAGCGCCGGCACCACATCTCCGAGGTATTCCACAGCCGGGAGGAGGAGTCCGCCCATGTCTGAGCCCCTGCAGACCCCGCCCGCCCCCACGCCTCCGGCGGTTTCGAACGCCCGCGCCGACGTCATCCACGACATCGGCTACCGCCACTACGACGGCCCGCGGCTCGGCCGCTCCTACGCGACCCGCTCGCTGTTCGCGCTCAGCCTGCGCGGCAGCTTCGGCCTCGGACGCTCCACCAAGTCGAAGATCCTGCCGATGGCGCTGGCCGCGGTGATGTGCGTACCGGCGCTGATCATCGTCGCCGTGGTGGTCTACATCAAGCAGAACCACTTCCCGGACGCGGTCAACTACCCGCACTACCTTTCGGTGATGCAGTTCGTGATCGCCGTCTTCGTCGCCGCCCAGGCGCCGGTGGCGCTGTCCCGGGACCTGCGCTTCATGACTCTGCCGCTGTACTTCTCCCGGCCGCTGACCTCGGGCGACTACGTGAAGGCCAAGTTCGGGGCGATGTTCGCGGCGATCTTCCTGCTGACCAGCGTCCCGATGCTGATCCTGTGGATCGGCTCGATGCTGGCCTCGATGCCCTTCCTGCACAACCTGGAGTTCTTCGCCTACGGGCTGCTGGCCTCCGTGCTCTACGCCCTGCTCTACACCGGGATCTCGCTGGTCATCGCCGCGACCACGCCGCGCCGCGGGTTCGGAGTGGCGGCCATCATCGCGCTGTTCCTGATCTCCGAGGCCGTGTCCGGCATCATCTGGGGCGTCCTGCACGTCAACGGCCACGCACAGGCCGCCGGCTGGGCCTCGGTGATCAGCCCGAACGCGTTGATCCAGACCACCGTGAACTGGTTGTTCAACCTGCCCGTGACCGGCGACGAGGTGAAGGTCCCGTCGGCAGCCGGCGGCGTCGTCTTCCTGATCGAGGTCGTCGTGATCGCAGCCGCCACGTTCGGACTGCTGGTCCGCCGCTACCGGAAGATCTGAGAGGCCGTCATGACCACCGTCAGCATCGACCGGGTGTCCCGCTGGTTCGGCAACGTCGTCGCCGTGAACGACGTCAGCATGACCATCGAGCCGGGCGTCACCGGTCTGCTCGGCCCCAACGGGGCCGGGAAGTCCACCCTGATCCACATGATGAGCGGCTTCCTGCCGCCGTCCTCCGGCTCGGTCACCATGGACGGCGTCCCGGTCTGGAAGAACCAGCAGGCCTACCGGCAGATCGGGCTCGTCCCCGAGCGCGAGGCCATGTACGACTTCATGACCGGCGCCGAGTTCGTCCTCGCCAACGCCGAGCTGCACGGCCTGGCCGACCCCGGGGCGGCGGCGGCCCGCGCCATCGCCACCGTGGAGATGGAGTACGCCCAGGACCGCAAGGTCACCACGTACTCCAAGGGCATGAAGCAGCGCGTCAAGATGGCCTCGGCCCTGGTCCACGACCCGGCCGTGCTGCTGCTCGACGAGCCCTTCAACGGCATGGACCCGCGGCAGCGGATGCACCTGATGGAGCTGCTGCGCCGGTTCGGCGCGGACGGCCGCACCGTCCTCTTCTCCTCGCACATCCTGGAGGAGGTCGAGCAGCTCGCCCGGCACATCGAGGTCGTCGTCGCCGGACGGCACGCGGCCTCCGGCGACTTCCGCAAGATCCGGCAGCTGATGACCGACCGTCCGCACCGCTACCTGGTGCGCTCCAGCGACGACCGGGCCCTGGCCGCGGCGCTGATCGCGGACTCGTCCACGGCCGGCATCGAGCTGGACTGGAAGGAGAAGGCGCTCCAGATCCAGGCGATCGACTACTACCGCTTCACGGAGCTGGTCCCCCGGGTCGCCAAGGAGGCCGGAATCCGGCTGCTCACCGTCTCGCCCGCGGACGAGTCGCTGGAGAGCGTCTTCTCCTACCTGGTGACGTCATGACCGACGCCGCCGCTTCTCTTTCCACGAAGGCTCCGAAGGCCACGAAGGTCAAGAAGGTGAACCAGTGAACACCACCGTCGCCCGGCTGACCGTACGCGGCATGCTCGGCCGCCGCCGCGGTCTGCTGCTGCTCGCGGTGCCCGCGCTGCTGCTGGTCCTGTCGATCATCATCCGGGCCACCGTCGGCCAGGACGAGTCCACCACCATCAGCGTGCTGGGCACGCTGGCCCTGGGCACGCTGGTGCCGCTGCTCGGCCTGATCGCCGGCACCGGGGCCATCGGCCCGGAGATCGACGACGGCTCGATCATCTACCTGCTGGCGAAGCCGCTGCCGCGCTGGAAGATCATCACCACCAAGCTTGCCGTCGCCGTCGGCTGCACCGTCGTCTTCGCGGCCGTCCCGACGTACCTGGCCGGGGTGATCCTGTTCGGCAACTTCGAGAGCCTGGCCCTGGCGTACGGGGTCGCCGCGCTGATCGCCGGGATCGCCTACAGTGCGATCTTCCTGCTGTTCGGGGTGATCACCCGGCACGCGGTGGTGGTCGGCCTGATCTACTCGCTGCTCTGGGAGAGCATCCTGGGCAACTTCGTCAGCGGCGTGAAGGACCTCAGCGTCCAGCAGTGGGCGCTGGCCGTGGCCGGGAAGATCGCCGACCCCGGGGTGATCAGCTCCGCTGTGCACCTGCCGACGGCGGTGCCGCTGCTGATCGTGGTCGCCCTGGGCACCGCCGCGTTCGCAGCCTTCCGGCTGACCCGGCTGACGCTGGCGGGGGAGGAGTAGCCAGGAGGGCGCGGCGGGTGCACGTTCGCCGGGGTGCCCGTTCGCGCAGTTCCCCGCGCCCCTGACGTGTGCAACTGAGCCAGTTGCAGACACCTGGGGGCGCGGGGAACTGCGCGAACAGCAACCACGACGAACGCGCACCGCCCGCCCTGCCTCACCCCCGGCCCCCGTACGCCGGCTACCCCGCCCGCAGGGTCCGCGCCCGCCCCGCGCCCAACCCCGCGACCAGGGCAATCCCGCAGCACCCCAGCAGCAGCGCCAGCGGCAACCCCCATCCGTCGGTCAGCTGGTGCAGCGCCCCGAACCCGACCGGCCCGCACGCCGCGATGAAGTAGCCGACCATCTGCGACATCCCGGACAGCTGCGAAGCCACCGTCGCCCCACCCGAGCGCAGCACGATCATGGCCAGTGCCAGCCCGAACCCGCCGCCCTGGGCGACACCGAGCAGTGCCGCCCACAGCCAGGCCCCGCCGACCGGTGCCAGGATCAGTCCGGTGATCCCGGCGACGTTGCAGCCGACCATCACCGCGACCAGCGCCCGCTGACTGGTCATCCGCCCGGCCAGCAGCGGCACCAGGAACGCCCCGCCGACCTGGACCAGGTTGCAGAACGCGAACACCGCGCCCGCCGTCCCGCGGTCCATACCCTGGTCGGTGAGGATCGTCGGCATCCAGGCGATCAGGGTGTAGGAGAGCAGCGACATCATCCCCATGTAAACCGCCAGCTGCCACGCCATCGGATGCCGCCACACCCCAACCACCGCACCCGCCGCCGCCCCGGTACCCGCCCCGGCCGCCGCACCCGCACCCGCCGCCCCGGCACCCGCACCCGCCGTCGCACCCGCGCCTGCCGCCGCCTCCGCACCCGCCCCGGCACCCGCACCCGCCGCCGCCCCGCTCCCCAGCCGCCGCGGCAGCCGCCGCACCTGCGGCAGCCACGCCGCCCCCGCGAACAGCGCCAGCACCGCCCAGGACGCCATCGACCCGCGCCACCCGCCGAAGGCATGCTCCATCGGCACCGACAGTGCCGCGGCCAGCGTCGCCCCGACGATCATCGCGGTGGAGTAGACGCCGGTCATCGCCGCCGCGCGGTCCGGGAAGTCCCGCTTGACCAGCCCCGGCAGGGTCACGTTGAGCAGCGCGATGGCCGAGCCGATCACCATGCTCCCGCCGAACAGCGCCGGAGCGCCCGGCAGCACCCGCAGCCCCACCCCGGCGGCGAGCAGCCCCAGCGCGCCGAGCACCACCCGCTCCGGACCGAGCGTGCGGACCAGCCTGGGCACGAACGGTGCGGTGACCCCCATCAGCAGCACCGGCAGCGTGGTCAGCAGCCCGCCCGCGGTCGACGAGAGACCGTACGTCCCGCTGACGTCGGTGAGCAGCGGCGACACCGCGGACAGCGCGGCCCGCATGTTCAGCGACACCAGCAGGATGCCGACCAGCGCGGTCACCGGGTGGACGGCGATCCTGGCGGCCAGGGAGGGAGCGTTGGCGACGTCGGCGGCGCGGCCGGCCGTGGCGTCGAGGGTGGTGCGCGACATGGGGTTCTTTCCGGGGAGATACGTGCGGTGGATCAGTAATGACGGAACATCAGAAGATGCTGGAGCTTCAGAGAATGACGGGACGTCAGTCCGTGCCGAGCAGTCGGCCCACGGCCGCCATCGGGTCGGCGAGCAGCAGTCGGCAGGCGGCCTCGGCGGCCTCGGGGTCGCCCGAGGCGACGGCGTCCACCAGTGCGTGGTGCGAGGCCAGGTCGACCTCGGGCATGTCCTGGTCGCCGAAGGAGGAGCGCATCGACTCGCGCACGGACGCGCTGAAGTAGCGGTAGACCTCGGTGAGCGCCGGGTTGTGGGCGGACTCGACCATCGCGGTGTGGAACTCCAGGTCGTGCTCCACCGTCGCCTCGCGCCCGGTCCGCTCCGGCTGGGTCCGCAGGATCTCCGCCTCTGCGTCCAGCGCCGAGCGCATCCGGGCCAGGTCGTCGGGGGTGTGCCGGACCGCGGCGAGTCGGGCCGCCTCGGTCTCCAGCGCGGCCCGCACCTCCAGCACGTCCCGCACCCCGGCCCGCTGCACCCCGTGCAGCACGGCGGCCGGGTCGCTGGTGGAGCGGACGAAGGTGCCTTCGCCCTGTCGCGACTGCAGCATCCCGGAGTGCACCAGCACCCGCACTGCCTCGCGCACGGTGTTCCGGCCGACCTGCAGCTGCTCGGCCAGCTCGTGCTCGGTCGGGATGCGGTCGCCGACCTGCCAGGCGCCGCTGCTGAGCTGCGCGCGCAGCTGCTCGATGGCGGCGTCGACCAGCGAGGTCCGTCCGGCGGCATGCAGGTTGCTGCTCACGTGGCCCAGGTCCTCCGGTCGTCCGACATCCTCTTGTCCAGTCATCCTACAACCTCTCCCGGGCGGCGTGGCACAACGGACATACAACGTCAAAGGTGCCAAAGTCCCCGTCTATGGCACTGGAAGCGGCAACGGTCCCCACCCCGCGGCAGTTCGTCGTCACCCAGCTGAAGCTGCTCCCGTGGGCGCTGCTGGTCGGCGCGGGCAGCTCGGGCGTCCTGCTCGGGGTCAGCAGGCTGGAGGAACTGGTCCACCACCTGCTCTGGCAGCACCTCCCGGGCTGGCTCGGCGTCGACCCCGACGACCGCTGGTGGATCCTGGCCGTGCTCACCGTGATCGGCCTCGCCGTCGGCCTGACCGTCCGGTGCGTTCCCGGCCATGCCGGACCGGACCCCGCCACCGAGGGCCTGGTCGCCCCGCCGATGCCGCTGTACGTCCTGCCGGGGGTGCTGCTCGCCACCGTGCTCGCGCTCGGCGGCGGCGTGAGCCTCGGTCCTGAGAATCCGATCACCGCCGTCAACATCGCCCTGGCCTGGTGGTTCGGCAACCGGATGCTGGGCAGCCAGGACACCCGGCTGTGGATCGGGCTCGGAGCCGCCGGAACCGTCGGCGCGCTGTTCGGCACCCCGGTCGCCGCCGCGCTCATCCTGAGCGAGATGCTCACCAGCCGGGCCGGGCTCAGCCTCTGGGACGAACTGCTCGCACCGCTGGCCGCCGGCGGCGCGGGCGCGCTCACCACCAAACTGATCGCCGCGCCCAGCCTGTCGCTGACCGTCCCCGCCTACCGGGGCTTCGAACTGGTCGACCTGCTCTCCGGCACGCTGGTGGTCCTGGCCGCGGCCGGTCTCGCGATCGCCGGAGCCTACGCCTTCCCCCGGCTGCACCGGTGGTTCCAGTCGTTTCCCGGCCCGGTCTGGGCGCTCACCGCGGGCGGTCTGCTGCTGGGCGCCCTCGGTGCGATCGGCGGCCAGATCACCCTGTTCAAGGGCCTGGACCAGATGAAGGAGCTGGTCACCGGGGTGAGCGGGTTCAGCAACGCGCAACTGCTGCTCTACATGCTGGTCAAGCTGGCGGCCCTGGTCGTCGCCGCGTGCTGCGGCTTCCGCGGCGGACGGATCTTTCCCGCGGCGTTCGTCGGGGTGGCCCTCGGCTGCCTGGCCCACGGCCTGGTTCCCGGGGTGCCGCTGGGCCTCGCCATCGGCGCGGGTGTGCTGGGGACGGTGGTCGGGGTGACCCGGCAGGGGTGGCTCTCGCTGTTCATGGCCGTGGTCGTGGTCGGGGACCTCACCCTGCTGCCGCTGCTCTGCGTGCTGGTCTTCCCGGCCTGGCTGCTGTGCGTGGGCAGCCCGCCGATGCTGGTCGTCGAGCAGGGGGCGGCCTCGGCACCGGCCGAGGCCGTGGCCGGGTCCTAGCCTCGGCCGACCAGCGGCATCGTGGTCGCCATCACCGTGACGAACGGGATGTTCGCCTCCAGCGGCAGCGACGCCATGTGCAGGACGGTCCGGGCGACGTCGGCCACGTCCATGGTCGGCTCGATCGCGGTGCGGCCGTCGGCCTGGAGGATTCCGGTGGTCATCCGGCGGGTCATCTCGGTGGCGGCGTTGCCGATGTCGATCTGGCCGCAGGCGATCCGGTGCCGCCGTCCGTCCAGGGCGAGGGACTTGGTCAGTCCGGTGATCGCGTGCTTGGTGCTGGTGTAGGCGACGCTGTTGGGACGGGGCGCCTGCGCCGACACCGAGCCGTTGTTGATGATGCGTCCGCCCTGCGGCTGCTGAGTCATCATCAGCCGGTAGGCGCCCTGGGCGCAGAGGAACGCACCGGTCAGATTGGTGTCCACGACCCGGCGCCACTGCTCGAACGACAGCTCCTCCGGCGCGGCCGCGATGGCGGACACCCCGGCGTTGTTGAACAGCAGGTCGAGCCGTCCGAACGCCTCACGCACGGCGGTGAACAGCGCGTCCACGGCGACCGGGTCGGTCACGTCGGTCGGCACCACCAGGCTCGCACCCGCGCCGCCCGCGCCCGCCGCCGCGGTCTGCTGCAGCGGCTCGGCTCGCCGTCCGGCCAGGGCCACCGCCCAGCCGGCCTCCAGCAGGGCCAGCGCGGTCGCCCGGCCGATCCCCGACCCGGCCCCGGTGACCACCGCGATGCCCGTGTACCCGTTCGTTGCGCTCATGGACCGCAGCGTATCCGGCCGACCGCCGCCCGCATCGGCCCCGACCGGCCACCGGACCGGCCGTCAGACCGACCCGGCCGTCAGACCGACCCGGCCACCGACCCGGCCCCCCGCCGTCAGGCCTGCGGGAACAGCCGTTCCAGCACCACCGCGACGCCGTCGTCGTCATTGCCGAGGGTGGTCTCGTCCGCGGCCGGCCGCAGCAGCGGATGCGCGTTGGCCATCGCCACACTGTGCGCGGCCCAGCGGAACATCGGCAGGTCGTTGGGCATGTCGCCGAAGGCGATGGTGCGCGCCCTGGTGACGCCGAGCCGGGACGCGGCCAGCGCCAGGCCGGTGGCCTTGGACAGCCCGACCGGCAGCACCTCGACGAAGCCGGGCCCCGCCATCACCACGTCGACCAGCTGGGCGCCGATCTCCCGCACCACATGCGTCAGTTCGTCGTCGGTGAGCACCGGGTGCTGCAGGAAGAGCCGGGTGACCGGCTCGGCCCACAGCTCGGCCAGGTCGGTGATGCCGCGGGTGTCGTCCTCCCCCGAGCCGGGGACGACGTAGCCGGGGCCGGTCAGCACCTCGCCGTCCAGGCCGTCGCGGGCGACGGCGAGGAACAGCGGGCCGGTCTCGGCCTCGATCTTGCTCAGCGCGATCTGGGCCAGCTTGCGGTCCAGGGTGATCGAGGTGAGCTGCCGGTGCGCGCCCGCGTCGTAGAGCTGGCCGCCCTGGCTGCACACGGCGAGGCCGGTGTAGCCGATGGCGTCCAGGGTCGGCTTGGTCCAGGCCGCGGAGCGCCCGGTGACCACGACGTGCTTGGCCCCGGCGTCGGTCGCCGCGGCCAGCGCCCGCCGGGTGCGCTCCGACACGGTGTGGTCGGAGCGCAGCAGCGTGCCGTCGAGGTCGGTGGCGATCAGGTCGTACGGGCGGCCCTCAGCGGTGGCGTCGGTGGCGCTCACTTGCCGACCGGCTCCAGCACGGAACGTCCGCCGAGATACGGCCGCAGCGCCTCGGGGACCACGACCGAGCCGTCCGCCTGCTGGTGCGTCTCCAGGATCGCGACGATGGTGCGCGGCACCGCGCACAGCGTCCCGTTCAGCGTCGCCAGCGGGCGGTTGCCCCCTTCTCCGCGCATCCGGATGTCCAGTCTGCGCGACTGGTACTCGGTGCAGTTGGAGGTGGAGGTCAGCTCGCGGTACTTGCCCTGGGTCGGGATCCAGGCCTCGATGTCGAACTTGCGGGTCGCCGACGAGCCCAGGTCGCCGGACGCCACGTCGATCACCCGGTAGGCCAGCCCGAGGCTGTCGAGGAACTGCTTCTCCCAGTCCAGCAGCCGCTGGTGCTCGGCCTCGGCGTCCTCGGGGGTGGTGAAGACGAACATCTCCACCTTGTCGAACTGGTGCACCCGGATGATGCCGCGGGTGTCCTTGCCGTACGTCCCGGCCTCGCGGCGGAAGCACGGCGAGAAGCCGGCGTAGCGCAGCGGCAGCCGGTCCGCGTCGATGATCTCGTCCATGTGGTAGGCGGCGAGCGGCACTTCGGAGGTGCCGACCAGGTAGAAGTCGTCCTCCTCCAGCCGGAAGACGTTCTCCGCGGCCTGGCCGAGGAAGCCGGTGCCCTCCATCGCCCGCGGCTTGACCAGCGCGGGGGTCAGCATCGGGGTGAAGCCGGCCTCGGTGGCCTGGGCGATGGCCATGTTGACCAGGGCCAGTTCCAGCAGCGCGCCGACGCCGGTGAGGTAGTAGAAGCGCGAGCCGGACACCTTGGCGGCGCGCTCGATGTCGATCGCGCCGAGGATCCGGCCCAGCTCGACGTGGTCGCGCGGCTCGAAGCCCTCCGCGGCGAAGTCGCGCGGCAGGCCGACCTCTTCGAGGGTGACGAAGTCCTCCTCGCCGCCGATCGGGGCGTCCGGGTGCAGCAGGTTGGCGAACAGCCCCTGCAGCCGCTTGGCCTCGGCGTCCGCCTCGGACTGCTCCGCGCCGGCTGCCTTGGCCTCGGCGGCGAGGGCGGAGGCCTGCCGCAGCAGCTCGGCCTTCTCCTCGCCCTGGGCGCCGCGGATCCGGTTGCCGATCTGCTTCTGCTCGTTGCGCAGCTCGTCGAACCGGGAGCCGGACGACCGGCGCCGCTCGTCGGCACTGAGGAGGGCGTCGACCAGGGCGACGTCCTCTCCTCGGGCGCGCTGCGAAGCACGCACACGGTCGGGGTCCTCACGGAGCAGGCGAAGGTCAATCACGGGACGAGCCTACCGGTCACGGGCCCCGCCCTGCCGCCGGATAAGCCCCGGTCCCGGATGTGGAGGGGAAGAGAAGCACCCTGGGGCATTTGTCACATGTTCGTCCCGGAACGTCGTCAAAGCTGTGAGAGGCCTGTAGACCTGACCGATCGCCCACTTACGGTGAGGCCCGAACGTACCGAACGAGGGGGACCTTTGAGCCGTCACATCATCATCCGTACTGTCCTGGCCGGCTCCGCGGTCGCCGTGCTCGCGGCGCTGACCGGCTGCGGAGGCCCCGGCCACGCCGCGGCCGGGGCCTCCTCCTCGGCCTCCGGCTCCGTGACGCCGCTCACGCCGTCCCCCTCCTCCCCGTCCTCCTCCGCCGCGCCGGGGAGCACCTCTCCCGCGCCGCCGAAGAGCACCTCGGGCGACAACGTGCCGCCCGGCGGGACGGTCAAGGCCAGCCCGGTGCTGGAGTACTACACCGGGGCGAAGGACCGTTCGATCGCGCTGACCTTCGACGACGGTCCGAGCCCGGTCTGGACCCCGAAGATCCTCGCGGTGCTGGCGAAGTACCACGCGCACGCGACCTTCTGTGAGATAGGCCCCAACGCCAGGGCGAACCTGGCCATGGTGAAGGCGATCCGCGCGGCCGGTGACCGGCTGTGCGACCACTCGGTCTCGCACAACGAGGCGATGTCCAAGTGGAGCATCGCGCGGCAGACCTACGAGATAGCCGGCGCCCAGGCGATGATCGAGGCCGCGGGCGGCAGTGGGACCGAGGTCGGCTGGTTCCGGGCGCCCGGCGGCGACTTCTCCCCGCTGAACCGGCAGATAGCCGCCGAGCACGGGCTCCGTCCGCTGGCCTGGTCGGTGGACTCGGAGGACTGGAAGCGGCCGGGGGTCGCCAAGATCCTCGGCAATGTCCACCGGGAGCTGAGCAACGGGGCGATCGTGCTGATGCACGACGGGGGCGGGGACCGCAGCCAGACCGTCGCGGCGCTGAAGCAGCTACTCCCTCAACTGGTGCATGCGGGCTACGCTTTCGATTTCCCCGCTAAGTGATCAGTCATTCCTCGATGCTTGCCATGATCTGTCCTATTCTGACCGTTATGGCGCTGCTTGAGCTGACTGTGATGGTCAGAAGTGAAGCAGGTCAGGCTGGGGATAACTGCCTCGGGCCTGTGGATATCTCAGTCACCGTGTGAGGATCATGGATTTGTCCACAGTTGGAGATGTCGACCTGTGGATTTCCGAGGAACTGGATCTTGAGAGCCGAAACCGGCCCGGCGGCCCGTCAAACCTGGACTTCTGCCCCATTCGCGTGACTTTCGGCGAACCGGGGAGGTCTGCCAGGGAAACGATCACCCCGAATGCACATATGTCCGACACGGTGATGATCCGCGACGAGTCGGTGACACAGAGGGATTTGTCGACTCATCCCCAGCCTGTGGATAACTCACCCTTCGCACAGCCCTCCGCCGGCCTGGGGAAAACTCCGGCGGAGGGGATGACAGCACGTCAATGCGTCGCGAAGGAAATCCGACAGAAGTGATCTAGCGCCGGGATCAAGCACAGTGATCCAGCGAGGTGAGCTGCGGCGGTCGGCGTCAGCTCTCGCCGCGGCCGTCCAGGCAGCGCGACAGCCAGTCGGCGGCGTTGCTGAACTCCGCGTCCGAGGTGCCGGGGCGCACCGTCGGGGCGACCTTGTCCGCCCGCGGGTACGAGCCGAGGAAGCGCACCTTCGGGCAGATCCGGTGCAGGCCCATCAGCGCCTCGCTGACCCGCCGGTCGGTGATGTGGCCCTCGGCGTCCACCGAGAAGCAGTACTGGCCCAGGCCCTCGCCGGTCGGCCGGGACTCGATCCGCATCAGGTTCACCCCGCGCACCGCGAACTCCTGCAGCAGTTCGAGCAGCGCGCCGGGGTGGTCGTCGGCCAGCCAGAACACCGACGAGGTCTTGTCCGCGCCGGTCGGCGAGGCGGTCCGGCCGGGGCGGCCGACCAGGACGAAACGGGTGGTCGCGCTGCTCGCGTCGTGGATGTCGGTGGCCAGCGGCTCCAGCCCGTACAGCGGCGCGGCGAACTCCCCGGCGAAGGCTCCGTCGAAGCGGCCCTCCTGCACCAGCCGCGCGGCGTCCGCGTTGGAGGCGGCCGACTCCCAGTGCGCCTCCGGCAGGTTCGCCGTCAGCCAGCGGCGCACCTGCGGCTGGGCGACCGGGTGCCCGGAGACCGTCTTCACGTCCGCCAGCGCCGTGCCCGGCCGGACCAGCAGCGCGAAGGCGATCGGCAGCAGCACCTCGCGGTAGATCATCAGCGGGGTGCCGGTGGCCAGCTCGTCCAGGGTCGCGGTGACGCCGCCCTCCACCGAGTTCTCGATCGGCACCAACGCCGCCGCGGCCTCGCCGCTGCGCACCGCGTCCAGCGCCGCGGGCACCGACACCGAGGGGACCAGCTCCCGCGTCGCCGCCTCGGGCAGCGTGCGGAGGGCAGCCTCGGTGAAGGTTCCCTCGGGGCCGAGGTAGGTGTAGCGGGTGGCGGACAACCGGGGCCTCCGTGGGTGGTGCAGGCGCAAGACTGACTCGGTCCACGGTAACCACAACCGGGCCCCCGAGGGGGCCGGTCTCAGCTTGTGGTCAGCCCGCGGTCAGCCGAAGTAGCCCTCCAGGTCGGCGATGACACTGGTGTTCCCGGAGTGGTTGTGGACCGACAGCCTGCCCAGCGAGTCGGTCGGGGCGAGGGTCAGTACCGGGCGGGTCTGGCCGGGGACGAGGTTGAGGTTGGACGTGCCGGGCAGCTGTGCGTCATCGTCGTAGGCCGTCAGGAAGGTGTCGGCGGTGGCGCCCGTCCCGGTGAGGTTCACCAGGACGTCGGCGCCGGCCGGGACGCCGAGCGCGGTCGGGACGGAGGTGTGCACGGTCGCGTTCGGACCGACCGCGGCGCTCCTGGGGAGCCCGGTGCCGTTGCGGGTGTCCAGGATCCGGGTGGGCGTGACCGGCACGTACGGCGCCGAGGGGTCGTCGGTGTAGTAGCCCTGGACGTCGGCGATCAGGCGGACGCGTCCGGAGTGGTTGTAGAGCGAGACCTGGCCCTGCGGGTCGACCGGGACCACCACCAGGTTGGACGTGGTCTGCCCGGCCCGGAAGTTGAGCACCGAGGTGGTCGGCGGCGTGGTGTAGAGGGACCGTGAGTCCGCCGCGACGTAGCTGGACGCGGTGCCCGCGGTGGCGGTCAGGTTGAGGACCACGGCGATCGGATCCCTGCGGATCGACGAGAGCACGCTTCTCGGAATGGCCTGGAGGAGGGTCTCACCGGGCCCGACCGTCGAGTCCAGCACCCGGGTCGGCTGCAGCGGGACCAGGCCGCTCTGCGACGGCGAGGCGCCGGCCTTGGTGGTGTAGTACCCCTGGACGTCGGCGAGCAGGTTGACGCTGCCCGAGAAGTTGTAGAGGTCGACGTAGCCGTCGCTGCCGACCGGGACCGTCACCTCGTTGGGGTTGATCTGCCCGGCCTTGAAGTTCAGATGCGACACCGCGGGCCGCGGGCTGCCGTCCGGGTAGGCGGTGACGAAGCCGTCGGCGGTGGCGTCGGTGTCGGTGACGTTCATGGTCACCGCGCTGACGCCGCTGCTGGGGATGCCGTGCACTCCGGCGATCTTGAGCCGGACCGTGCCGCCCGCACCGATCTTCTTCTTGGCCGCGCCGACCCCGGTGGCGGTGTTCAGGAACCGCACGGAGGGGTCGAGCGGGACGTAGGCCGCGCCGACGACGACCTGTGCGGTGCCGGTAGCGGTGCGGCTGCCCTTGTCGGTGACGGTGTCCTTCACCGTGTAGCTGCCGGGGTGCGGGTAGGTGTGGGTGGCTCCGGTCGTGCTCCCGGCGTAGTGCTGGGCCGGGGAGCCGTCGCCGAAGTCGACCAGGTGGTCGCTGATCCCGAACGCACTGCTGGAGCGGAAGGCGACGGTGACGACGTCCGGCTTCGCCGGGTCGGACGGGTCGGCGCCGACGCCGGGCTGCAGCGCCGGGAGCGGGTCCACGGTCAGGTCGTCCACGCTCGTGGTCAGGACGGTGGCGCCGTCGGCGCCGAGGACGTGCACGGTCACCCGGTCGACGCCCGCGGTGGCGTAGGTGTGCGTCACGGTGGCCGACGACGAGGTGGTGACCGTGCCGTCGCCGAAGTCGTACTGGTAGGTCACCGGGGTGGACCAGGGGTTGGTCACATTCGCGGTGATGCCGGCGGGCACGGTGGCGTAGGCCTGCGGGACGGTCCAGTTCCGCACCTGGGCCTGGTCCGGGAACTCGACGGCGCCGCGGTCGACGAATCCGGTGCCGGTGTCGGGCACCAGCGGGTCGTCCACGCGCGCGGTGTTGTCGATGTCCGTGGGGAGTTCGCCCGGGGCGTCGGCGTCACCCGAGTCGATGGCGGGCGATCCCTCCAGGTAGACGAACCCGAATGCCGGGTCGATGCCGACCGTCGAGCTGATGTCGTGGGCGCCTTGGCCGGTGGCGGCGAGCAGCGCCGCGCGGGTCGGGTAGGTGGTGCCGGCCCAGTTGTAGGCGGTGCCGTACCCGCTGGCGTACACGTCGTTGTAGTCGCTGGTCACCTGGGCAGCGGCGGCGGCCGAGACCTCGATCTCGGTGCTGGCCGAGGAGCCCGCGGCAGTGCAGCTGGACTGGGTCACGAGGCCCGCCCCGACGGCGACGACGTTCTCGATGGAGCCCGAGGAGGCGCCGGTGATGCTGATCGCGGATCCGCAGCGCGCGTTGACGCTGTCGCCGGTCACCGTGATCCCGGCGACGCCGTCGGCGTGCACTCCGCCCAGGGCGGGGGCGACCACCCCCAGCGAGGTGATGATGTCGCCGGTGGCGACGATCGAACGCGCCCCCGGCTGGACGTCGATGCCCCAACCCGCACCCCGGGTGATCCGCAGCCGGGAGAGGGTGATCTCCGACGAGGCGCCGTCCACGGACACCGCGGCGGCGGGGTCGGCCGCGTAGACGGTGAACCTCGCGGCGTTGACGACGATTCGCTGGGAGCCGGTGACCTTCAGCGCGGACTGGCCGGGGAAGGAACTGTTGGCAGTGCTGCCGAGCCCGGTGAACGAGACGTCGTGGGCCCCGTCGACGGTGATCGGGCCGTTGACCGAGATCTGCGCTCTCGCGGGTTCGGCGACGAAGGACACCGGTGCCGCCGTGGTGCCGGACCGGGTGAGGGTGAAACCGGAGTACGCGGCCCCTGAGCCGGCCTCGATGTGCACGGTCTGGCCCGGGGTCACCAGGTCGGCCGCGGCCTGGATGCTGCAGAAGGGCTCTGCCAGGGAACCGGGGCCGCCGTCGTCGCAGGTCTGGGCACTGTGGTTGACGTAGAGGTCGGTGGCTGACGGGGCGTCCGCGTGGGCGCCCGCCGTGCTCAGGACGCCGACGATCAGCGTCAGGGCAGCGGCAGCGGTCATCGTCGTGCGGCGGCGCGGCATGGCGTGTTCCTCTGTGAGCGGAGGAAGGCGTGCGCCGTGACCTCGATCGATGGTGTGCCGAAATGGCTGGCTGAGAATAACCCTACGGGTACGTACTTTGGCAAGTGTGTGCTCACTCACCCCTCCAGCAGCGCCTGCCCCACATAGCCGCTCGGGTCGGCCGCTCCGCCGGGGACGGCGTAGAGGCCGCTGGACTCGTGGGCGATGAAGACGGAGAGGGCGTCGGCGCGGGCCAGCTTGCGCTGGACCGGGACGAAGCCGGTCAGCGGGTCGGACTGGAACGCGACGAACAGCAGCCCGGCGTCCGGAGAGCCGTCGGCGCGGAGGCCGTCGTGGTAGGAGTAGCCGCGCCGGAGCATCGCCGCGCCCTGGTTGGCGTCCGGGGTGGCGACCCGGATGTGCGCGTCGCCGGGGATCGCCAGCGCCCCGTCCGGGGTCAGCTTGGCCAGGTCGACCGGGGTGGTCTCGGCGCCGCCGGAGAGCGGTGCGCCGGAGGCCTTGTGACGGCCGATCACCTGCTCCTGACGGTCCGTCGTCTGCTGGTCCCAGTGGTCCAGCAGCATCCTGATCCGGCGGAACACCGCGTAGCTGCCGCCCGCCATCCAGGCCGGCTGACCCTTCCCGGCGTCGGGCTCCGCCGGGACGAACACCCGGGCGTCGAAGGTGGAGTCGGTCGGCTTGGGGTTGTTGGTGCCGTCGATCTGCCCCATCAGGTTCCGCCCGGTGCGCGGTTGCGCGGTCGCGCCGGGGCTGCGGGAGAAGCCGCTCATCTGCCAGCGGACGGTGGCCGCCCCCGCGGCCAGCCGTTGCAGTGTGCGCATCGCGTGGAAGGCGACCAGCGCGTCGTCGGCGCAGACCTGCACCCAGAGGTCGCCGTCGCTGCGGCGGCGGTCCAGCGCGTCCTCGGGGAACGGCGGCAGCGGGGCGAGCGCGGCCGGGAGCCGGGCGGCCAGCCCGGCCTTGGCGAAGACCGGCGCCCCGAAGCCGAAGGTGACGGTCAGTGAGGAGGGCCCGGCGTCCAGCGCGGTGTCGTCGTCGGTGAGGCCGGGCGGGGTGCGGCCTTCGGCCATCGCCGCGGCGGCGGCCGACCAGCGCTTCATCAGCGAGGTGAGGCCGGGACGGCCGGTGCCCGCGGTGAGGTCGAAGGCGGTGGACAGCATCCGGGCCTGCATCGGCTGCACGATCCCGGCCTGGTGCGCGCCGTGGAACGGGTACGCGTGCGCGCCGAGGGAGGTGAGGGCGGGGGCGCCCCCGGCGGCGCTGTCGGAGGCGGGGTTGCCGGGGGCGGCGCCGCCGGGGGTGGAGGCAGGGGTGGAGGCGGCGGAGGTCGCGGCGAGGGCGCCCGCGCCGACGGCGAGGCCCGCGGCCCCGGCCGCCCCGGCGGTGGCGAGGAGCCGCCGCCGGGAGACGCTGGGGGCGGTGTTGCCGGTGGCGGCGGGGGTGTCGGTGGCGGCGGCTTCGTCGTCGGGGCGGGCGTTGCGGCGGGACCCGCCCCGGTCGTTCGTGGTCGTCATCAGCTGCTCACCTGCATGGGGGCGGTCACGGTGGTCTCGTCGATGTCGTCGGAACGGATGATCACCTGCAGCTGCCAGCTTCCCGCCATCGGCAACTGCAGGGTGGAGCTGGCCCAGTGGCCGACGTCGAGCTTGTCGAGCTGGACGTCGAACGGGCCGAGGCTCTTAGCCGGGAGGATGACCCGGATATCCAGCTCGGGCTCGTCCGCGGGCTTGCCGCTGCTGTCGTAGACGTAGGCGTGCAGCTGGTTGGTGCCGACCCGGGCCGGGTCGATGTCGATGCTGACCTTGCCCTTGGCGTTGTCGGTGCTGCCACCGGTGTCGAAGGCCAGATTCAGGTCGACCGGGCCGCTCTGCGTGGACGTCCCGGTCTGGGACCGGCCCTGCGCCTGGGCGGTGACGGAGCGTCCGGGCGGGGCGTTGGTCAGCAGCGTGGTGACGACCAGCACGATGACCGCGAAGGTCAGCTCCAGCAGGACGGAACGCAGCAGCATGCCGCGAGCCGGGCTCGCCTCCCGCGCCCGCGCCACGGCGACGGAACGGCGTGCCGCCTGCTGCCGAGCAAGCTGCGCCGCCCGCACGGGGTCCGCGGGGGCGGTGGCCGGGACGCTGCCCGCGCCCGGGTCCCCGCCCCCGCCCGCGGCTACGTCCCCGCCTACGGCGTCCCCTCCGCGCGGCTCCGTCCGCAGGATCGCGGTCCAGCGGCGGGACATCCACGCCGCGGCGAGTATCACCAGCACCGCGCCGATCTTGACCAGCAGCAGCCGCCCGTACGTCGTGCCGGTGAAGGCGTCCCAGCTGCCGAGGCCGCGCCAGGCCTGGTAGACGCCGGTGCCGACCAGCGCGGTGACCGAGCACAGCGCCACCGTGGAGAACCGCTGCACCTGCTCGGGGCCGATCCCGCCGTCCGCGGCGGCTGTCCGCAGGCCCAGCAGCACCGCGGCGAGGCCGCCGAGCCAGCAGCCCATGCTGAGGATGTGCACCACGTCCAGCGGGACCGCGAGGTCGACCTGCATGCCGACCGAGGCGTGGTCCGCGAGCGCCCAGGTGCAGGCCAGCGCGATGGCGAGGACCGCCCCGGCGATGCCGAGGGTGACCCGCAGCCGCCGCTCCGCCGCCGGGTCGGTGCGCTCGGTCTCCGGCAGGCCCACCCCGGCCTGCCCGCCGAGCAGCGACAGGAACACCCCGGCCGCCGCCAGCAGCAGGATCCGCACCACCAGCATCGTGCCCAGGTGCTCGTGCAGGGTCTGCTGAATCATCGTCAGATCGAAGAATCCGCCCAGCCCCTTCGCCGCCTCGTACGGCCCGCGCAGTAGCAGCTGCGCCACGGTCGCCAGCAGCAGCCCGGCCCAGCCGCCCAGCATCAGCCGCTGCACCGCGCGCAGCCGCACCCCGGCCGGCCAGCACAGCAGCACCAGCGCCACCGGCCCGACCAGCAGCGCGTACGCGCCGTACTGGACGCTGCGGGAGGCCCCGTACAGGGCGCCGACCAGGGTGCTGCCCTTGGTGGCCTGCTCCCCGGCGACGCTGGTGGTGGCGGAGGCGTGGCCGTAGGAGAAGGTGAACGCGCCGGACACCGGGTGGGTGTCGGCGGAGATCGCGCGCCAGGCGACGGTGTAGGTGCCCTCGGCCAGGCCGGGGACGAGGGCGACCCTGGCGGTGGTGTCGTCGCTGCCCGCGTGCCCGGTGCCGCCGGTGTCGATCCGCTTGCCGGCCGGGTCGTACACCCGCATGGCGTCCTGCTCCAGCGTGACCTGCTCGCTGAAGTGCAGCACGATCTGGGTCGGCGCGGTCTGCACCACCGACCCCTGCTTGGGGTCGGTGGACAGCAGCGCGGCGTGCGCGGACGCACCGGTGGCTCCGGCGAGCATCAGCCCGAACATCGCGGCGAGCAGCGTCAGCAGCGCGGCGGCCCGGAACCGGCCCCGCGGCGCGGTGCCGCGGCTGCTGCCCCCCAGGCGCGGGCGCGGGCCGAGGAAGCGGGAGGCGGAGGCGGTGGCGGTGGCGGTCTGCGTCATGGCGGCGGTCACTCCGGTGGCTGGTAGGTCAGCGGCTGGACGGTCGCCTGGACCGTGATCGTGCCGGTGTGCTGGAAGGTCAGCTTCAGCTCGATCGTCTGCCCGACCCTGGGCGCGGGGCTGAGCCCCATCAGCATCACGTGGGTGCCGCCCCTGGCGAGGTGCGCCTCGCCGTGCGCGGGCACGTCCACGCCGTCGACGGCGTGCATCGAGGTGGCGGTTGACTGGTTCAGCTCCGCGCTCTGCACGGACGGGCTGCTGACGCCGAGCAGCCGGTCCGCGCTGCCGCCGCCGTTGCTGAGGTCGAAGTAGGCGACGGCCATGTCCGGCGACGCGGGCAGCGGTATGTAGGCGTGGCTGACGCTGATCCGGGCCGGCGAACCGTCCCCGCCGCTGCCGGACGAGCCGGCTCCGCAGGCGACCAGCGCCGCTACGCCGAGCACGGTCGCGCCCGCCGCGGCGGCCAGACCGGCCCGCCTCATACCGCGACCCCCTTGATCAGCAGCGGCAGGTCGTGCTGGTAGGTCGGCGCCATCGTGCCGCTGGTGTAGATGATGTGGGCCTTGCCGTCGGTCGCCGAGTAGGCCAGCACCTGCGCGCCGTGCACCGGCTCCTGGCCCTTGGTCGGGGCGGTGACGCCGACGCCGACCGACTTGGCGGCGGCGATGACGGTGTCGATCGGGGCGGTCAGCCCGATGAAGGCCGGGTTGAAGGAGTCCAGCCAGGTGCGCATCGCGGCCGGGGTGTCCCGGGCCGGGTCGGTGGTCACGAAGACCACCTGGACCTCCGCCTGCTCGGCCTTGGTCAGCCCGGAGACCGCCACCGCGACGTCGCCCATGGTGGTGGGGCAGACGTCGGGGCAGTGGGTGTAGCCGAAGTAGAGCAGCACCGCTTTGCCCGCGGTCTGCCGGGCGATGTTGAACGGCTTGCCGCTGGTGTCGGTGAACGGCACGTCGGGCTTGTCGAAGGTGCGGCCCAGGTTGAGGCCCTGGTAGGGCGACTTGGCGCCGCCCTGCCCGGCCACCTGGGCGGCGGCGTCCCCGCCGCCGGAGGAGGACGAGGCGTTCGAGGAGGAGGAGCAGGCGGTGAGCAGCAGGGCGCCGGAGGTGGCGACGGCGCCGGTGAGCAGGGAGCGGCGGCGCAGGTGGTGCGGCATCGGGGTGATCCATTCCTGGGACGGGGGTGGTGCGGGGGTGCGGTGCTGCGAAGCTGCGGGCTCGCTGACCGCGGGGCTGCGGCGTACGGGTACGGCCGCCGGTTGCGCGGGGGCGGGCGGTCCGGCGCGGTCACGCCGCCGCCCGCCCCCGCGCACGGTCACTGACCGCTGTTGCCGACGGTTCCGGCGGTGCCGCTGCCCCCGCTGCCGCCGCGGCGCCAGCCGAGGTACCCGAATCCGATGCCGAGCAGGCCGACCACCAGGCCGATCCCGCCGAGCACCCGGGCCAGGGTGTCGCTGTTGCTGCTGACCGAGGCCGCGGTGGTCACCGTCGGCGAGGTGGCCTCGCTGCTGCCACCGCCCCCGGCGCCCGCGTCGGCGGCGTTCGTACCGCCTCCGGCGCTGGCGCCGGTGCTGCTGTCGGCGGTGGCGGCCGGGGCGGTGAGCTTGAGCACCGGCGCCGGGTTGTCCGGCTCGGGCTGGCCCGGGACGCTCGGCTGGATCCAGCGCACGACCGTGCCGTCGCTGTAGGTCTGCAGTGCCTTGAAGGTGAGCGAGGAGGTGTCGCTGGGCAGCGGGCCGAGCGACAGCGCGAAGTCCTGGAACTGGCCGGGCCTGATCGCCCCGCCGCTCCAGACGATCTCCGAGACCGCCTCGGTGACCTGCCCGTCGTCCGTGGTCAGCGGCTTGGCCAGCTTGGCCTTGACCACGGAGACGGTCCAGCCGGGGACGCTCTCGGTGGAGACCGAGGCGATCGGGTGGTCGGTCGGCAGGAAGAACTCGATCTTGGTGGTGTCGGCCTTGTCCTGCTCGTTGGGGACCCGGACGTTCACCTCCGTGTAGCTGCCCTGGGCGGCGCTGTTCGGGTTGACGGTGACGTGCGCGGAGGCCGGGACCGCGAGCAGCAGGACGCCCGCTGCGGCCAGTGAGGCCAGGGTGAAGGTACGGCGCATGGAAGTAGCTCTCCAGTGGTGGAGGGACAGGGGGACGGGCACGGGTGGCCGACCTGTCCCGCCGCTCCTCTCCGGAGGTGCGCGACGCGGGGTCAGGCGGCCAGGGCCGGTGGCGGGCCGCGCCGGACCAGTTGGTGCCGCAGCCGCACCGTGCGCAGGGGTGTCCGCCGGTCGCGGTCCAGCCGCCGGAACCGGGCCGCGGCCTCCGGGCCGAGCGTCCCGAGGAGTCCGCGCAGCAGCGCCGCGGCGAGCGCGAGCAGGGTGCGCAGCGGGGCGGTCCAGGTCCTGGCGAGGGTCTCGGTGACCTGCGCGGTGACCCGCAGCACCCGCCACAGCGCGACCTCGCCGCGGCGCAGCCACCAACCGGCCACCAGCGCGGCGGCGAGGTGGCCGAGCAGCATCAGCGGGGTCAGCCCGAGGAAGCCGACGTGCGCCCAGAGCGGCAGGTGCGGGGGGTTGGCCAGGACCAGGTGCGGGTCTATCCCGGCCCGGCTGACGATCTGGGCCGCGGTGGTGCCCGGAGGCAGCGTCAGCCCCGAGGACGCCGCGCCGCCCGGCCCGCACAGCAGCTTGGCCGCGAGCGCGGCGAGCGCGCTGGCCCCGCCGTGGCCGCCGCCGGTCCCGGCCATGCCGGACATGCCTGCCATGCCCGCCATCCCGGGCATGTCGGCCATCCCCGGCATCGCGGCCATGCCGCCGCCGCCCGTCCCCGTCATGCCGCCCATCCCGGGCATGTCCGCCATCCCGCTGCCGCCCAGGACGGCGCTGTGGAACAGCAGGTGCAGTCCGAGCTGGCCCACGGCCAGGCCGGACACGATCGAGGCCAGCGAGCGCTCCCGTCCGGCCAGCGCCGCCGCCAGTACCCAGACGGCCGCGCCGCCCACCAGCAGTGCGCAGGGCGGGACGGCCCCGCCGCCGGCCATCCGGTGGCCCAGCGCGGACACCACGACGCAGACCACCGCGAAGGGCAGTGCCCTCAACACGCGGAGGTCCAGTGGGGCGGGGCGGCCCGGCGTGCGCACCGGGGCGGCTGGGGACGGATGCATGGCAGGGGCAAGTCTCTCACCGGCTCGGGAGCGGTCAACGGCTGGGTCGGGCGTAACCGTCCCGGAAGGCGCGGAGCGACGGGAGCGTACGCCAGCGCACGCGCCCCTGTGCGCGCTCCCGCTGATGCTCCCCCGGGTGCTTCCACCTCCGCACTTCCGCCGGCGGGGTGACAAGTTTCCGTCAGAGCGATTGATTCGTCTGACGCTCGGTTATAGGTAGTGGTATGTGGAGCCGCAGCCAGGAGGAACCTGCCGTGGACATCTGGTGGTCTCTGCACCTTCGGCGTGAGCCGGCCAGTGTGCCCCTCGCCAGGCACATCCTGCTGGGGACCATGGCGTCCGCGGGCGTCGACCCGGACATCTCGCACGAGGTGGGGGTCGCCCTCACCGAGGCCTGCGCCAACGCCGTCGAGCACGCCCGGCACTCCGCCGCGACCGGCGAGGACAGCGGCTTCCAGGTCACCGCGACCATCGAGAACGGCTGCCTGCGGGTCGAGATCACCGACAACGGACCGGGTTTCTCGACCGACCCCGCCCGCACCCCGCCGGTCCCCGCCCGCACCGGCCCCTGCACCGCCCGCGCCCGGCGCCGTCGGCCCGCCCCGCTGCCGGTCCGGTCGCTGCCGGTGGTCCCGCTCGCGGTCTGCGACCCGTTCGACGACTGCGACCTCTTCGGCGACGACCACCTGCCCTTCGAGGACCTGTTCCCGTTCGACGGCATCCCCGCCGACGCCGGGACGGAGCTGCCGGACCTGGACGCCACCAGCGGTCGCGGGCTGTTCCTGATCCGGGCGCTGATGGACCACGTCCAGTTCCGCAACCACCCGCGCAGCGGCGCCGTGGTCTCCTTCGACAAGGTGCTGAAGTACCGCGACCGCCCGCTCCAGCACGCCTCCTGAGGACGCCTCCGGCTCCGCGCTTGACCCTCACGCGACGTGAGGACCCAGGCTGGGGCACGGAAGGGAGCGAGAACGCATGAGCTACTCGGTGGGCGAGGTCGCCGGTCTGGCCCGGATCACGGTGCGCACGCTGCACCACTACGACGAGATCGGGCTGCTGTCCCCTGGCGCGCGCACGCCGTCCGGCTACCGCCGGTACGACGACGCCGACCTGGACCGGCTGCAGCAGGTCCTCTTCTACCGCGAGCTCGGCTTCCCGCTCGAAGAGATCGCCGCGGTCCTGGACGACCGGGAGGTCGGTCCGTCCGAGCACCTGCGGCGCCAGCACGCGCTGCTGACCGGACGGATCGCCCGGCTCCAGGAGATGGCGGCGGCTGTGGAGCAGGCAATGGAGGCACGAAAGATGGGCATCGACCTGACCCCCGAGGAGAAGTTCGAGATCTTCGGCGAGGGCTACCAGGAGTACGAGGCGGAGGCGGAGCAGCGCTGGGGCGAGTCCGGCGCCTGGAAGCAGTCCCGGCAGAAGGCGGCCGGGCTGACCAAGGCCGACTGGATCCGGATCAAGGCCGAGGGCGACGCGATCATGCGCCGGATCGCCGAAGGGGTGCGGGCCGGGGTGCCCGCCGACAGCGAGCAGGCGATGGACGTCGCCGAGGAGCACCGGCAGCACATCAGCCGCAACTTCTACGACTGCTCCTACGCGATGCAGCGCGGCCTGGCCGAGATGTACCTGGCCGACCCGCGGTTCCAGGCGACCTACGAGAAGGAGGTGGAGGGCGGCGCGGCCTGGTTCCACGACGCCGTCCTCGCCAACGCCGATCGCGGCGAAGCTGCCTCCCGGCCGGGGCCGGAGCAGCGGTAGCCGCCGTGGCCGCGGGGCCTCAGGCCGCGCGGGTGAAGGCGCGGCGGTAGGCGGTCGGGGTGGTGCGCAGGGCGCGGGTGAAGTGGTGGCGGTAGGTGGCCGGGCTGTCGAAGCCGACCGCAGCCGCCACCTCCTCGACCGTGCCGTCCCCGGCCTCCAGCAGCGGGAGGCTGGCCGAGATCCGCTGGGCGATGACCCAGCGGATCGGGCTGGTCCCGTTGCGGCGGGCGAAGTGCCGCAGGTAGGAGCGCTCGGACATGCGCGCGGCGCGGGCCAGCGCCGGGACGGTCAGCGGCTCGGCGAGCCGGTCCAGCGCCCAGGCCATGCTGCGGGCGATCCCGTCGTCCTCCTCGGCCACCGGCCGTACCGCCGCCTCGATGTACTGGGCCTGCCCGCCCTCGCGGTGGGTCGGCACCACGAACCGGCGGGCGACGGTGTTGGCGACCGTCGCGCCGTGGTCGCGGCGGACCAGGTAGAGGCAGAGGTCGATACCGGCCGCGCTGCCCGCGCTGGTCAGCACGTCGCCGCCGTCGACGTAGAGGACGTCCGGGTCGACCTCGACCTCCGGGTACCGTTCCGCCAGCAGCGCGGCGTGGCGCCAGTGGGTGGTGGCCCGCCGTCCGTCCAGCAGCCCGGTCGCGGCCAGCGCGAACGCGCCGGAGCAGATGGACACCAGCCGCGCCCCGCGCGCGTGCGCCGCCCGCAGCGCGGCCACCACCGCGGGCGGCACCTCGCCGCGGGTGTCGGCCACTCCGGGCACGATCACGGTGTCGGCGCGGGCCAGCGCGTCCAGGCCGTGCTCGGCCTTGACGCTGAAGCCGCCGACCACCCGCAGGTCCCGCCCCGGCTGCTCGGCGCAGACCAGCAGCTCGTACCAGGGGATGTCGCCGACCTCGGGCCGGTGCAGCCCGAACACCTCGACCACCACCCCGAGTTCGAACGGCGCCATGCCGTCGAAGGCCAGCACCGCGACGGTGTGCGCGGTCTCGGACGGCGGGCGCGGGGCGATGGTCAGCATGGCGGGATCCTACGCCTTCACCAGGATCCCGCCATCAGCCCGCCCGGTCGGCGGCCGACCGGCCGGGCCGGCCGCCTGACCGGCCGTCAGCCGCTCAGCCCCGCCATCCACGCCTCGACCTCGGTCGAGCTCCGCGGCAGCGCGGCCGAGAGGTTGAGGTTGCCGTCGGCGGTGACCAGGATGTCGTCCTCGATCCGGACGCCGATGCCGCGGTACTCCTCCGGCACGGTCAGGTCGTCGGCCTGGAAGTAGAGTCCGGGCTCGACGGTCAGCACCATGCCCGGCTCCAGCACGCAGTCGACGTACGCCTCGGTGCGCGCGTGGGCGCAGTCGTGGACGTCCAGGCCGAGCATGTGGCCGGTGCCGTGCAGGGTCCAGCGGCGCTGCAGCGCCAGTTCCAGCACCCGTTCGGCCGGGCCCTCGACCAGGCCCCACTCCACCAGCCGCTCGGCCAGCACCCGCTGCGAGGCCTCGTGGAAGTCGCGGTAGCGCGCCCCCGGCTTCACCGCGGCGATCCCGGCCTGCTGGGAGTCGTACACCGCGTCGTAGATCTTGCGCTGCAGGTCGTTGAAGCGGCCGTCGATCGGCAGGGTCCGGGTCACGTCGGCGGTGTAGAGGGTGTGCGTCTCCACGCCCGCGTCCAGCAGCAGCAGTTCGCCGGGGCGGACCGCGCCGTCGTTGCGGACCCAGTGCAGCGTGGTCGCGTGCGGTCCGGCGGCGCAGATCGAGCCGTAGCCGATGTCGTTGCCCTCGACCCGGGCCCGGCGGTAGAAGGTGCCCTCGATCCAGCGCTCGGAGGTGGCCACCGCCTGCGCCAGCTCGCGCACCACGTCGGTGAAGCCCTTGGCGGTGGCGTCGCAGGCGGCCTGCAGCTGTGCGACCTCCCAGTCGTCCTTGACCAGGCGCAGTTCGCTGAGGAAGATCCGCAGCTCCTCGTCGCCGTGCCGGGTGGTGTGCTCGGCGAGCGCGGACTCCAGTGCGGCATCGTAGGAGCGGACGACCCGGGTGGTCGCGGGCTTCTCGTCGGCGGTGACCGCCAGTTCCGCGACGACCTTGCGGACGTCCCTGGTCGGCAGCCCGAGCAGGGCCTCGGCCTCGGCCAGGCTGTGCCGGCGGCCGACCCACAGCTCGCCGTGGCCGTCGAGCCAGAACTCGCCGTTCTCCCGGTCGGAGCGCGGCAGCAGGTAGACGGCGGCGTCGTGTCCGCCCTCCTCGCGCGGCTCCAGCACCAGCACCGCGTCCTCGGTCTGGTCGCCGGTCAGGTGCACGTACTCGCTGGAGGCGCGGAACGCGTACTCGGTGTCGTTGGCGCGGGTCTTCAGGCCGCCGGCCGGGATCACCAGCCGGTCGCCGGGGAAGCGCGCGGACAGCGCGGCGCGGCGCTTGGCGGCGTAGGCGGACTGCTCGGCGGGGGCGAGGTCGCGCAGCTCGGTGTCGGCCCAGCCGGACTTCATGACCTCGGCCAGCTCGTCCGAGAGGGCCGGGTAGAGGCCGTTCTTCCGGGCCTTGATGGGCGGCTGCCCGGCCTCGGCGTCCGTGTCGGTCTCCTCGGCCGCGGCCGTGTCGGCTGCCGCCTGGGTCGGATCCACGTCCCGGGTCGCGTCGTTCACCTGTGTCGCCTCCTCGTCGTACGGGACCGCCCCGGCGCGTCAGGGGTGAGACGGGTGGGCGGTCCCTACAATCCTAGGGCGTGCGAACGGGTGAGCGGGAGGGGTGCGGCCCCGCCGCCGCAGGTCGGACGGCTGCGGCTCGGCTCCGTGGCCGGGTTGTGCGGTCCGGCCTTGCGGTGCGGCTCTGTGGAGCGGCCTTGCGGACCGGCTACTCGAAGCGGGCCGCGAGCAGCACGATGTCGTCCGCCCCCGAGCCGCCGCCCGCCGCGCTCTGCTGGTCCGAGCCGTCCAGGCAGCTGCTGAGCAGGTGGGCGCAGAACCGCTCCGGGTCCTGCCGGGTCTCGCGCGGGGCCGCCGCCGCGGCCGACCGCAGCTTGGCCTGCCCGGCGTGCAGCGAGTTGCCGCAGCGGCGGGCCAGGCCCTCGGTGTAGAGCAGCAGCAGGTCGCCGCGGTCGGCGCGGAGCTCCACCCCGGGGGCCTCCCAGCAGCTCAGCATGCCCAGCGGGGCGGACAGCGAGGTCTCCACGAAGCTGGCGCCGAACGAGGTGACCAGCAGCGGCGGGCACTGTCCGGCCCCGGCCAGCGACAACTGCCTGCTGCGCGGGTCGAGGTAGACGTAGAGAGCGGTCGCGGTGCGGGCCGGCTCGGTGGCCTTGAGCAGCAGTTCCAGGTCGCCGAGCACGGCCACCGGGTCCTCGCCCTCCAGTACCGCGTAGGCGCGCAGCGCAGCCCGGAGCCTGCCCATGGCGGCGGCGCAGTCGGGGCCGCCGCCGGTGACGCTGCCGACGCTGAGCGCGAGCCCGCCGTCGGGCAGGGCCAGGGCGTCGTACCAGTCGCTGCCGGCCGAGAGGTCGAGCCCGGCCGGGAGGCAGCGGGCGGCGAGCCGCAGTCCGCGGACCCGCGGCAGCCGGTCCGGGAGCAGCCCGCGGCGCAGCGCGTCGGCGGTGCGGCGGAGCCGGTCCCGTTCGATCTCCTTGGTGATCAGCCGGGACGCGGCGGAGCAGTAGAGGCCGGCCAGCCGCTGCGCGTGCTCGCCGGGCACGGTCGGGGCGTCGTAGAACCACACCGCCGCGCCGAACGGCTCGCCGCCCGCGTCGGGGCCGGTCAGCGGCAGCGCGTAGGAGGCGCCGATGCCGAGGTGGGCGGCGACGTCGCTGAACCGGGAGTCGTCGGTGATCGGCCCCGGGACGATCACCACCGGCTCGCCGTGCAGCAGTCCGGCGTACGGGCCGCTGTCGCGCGGCACGGTCTCCAGTGCGCCGAGGGCGGGACGGTCCAGGCCGAGGCCGATGGTGCTGCCGGGGGAGTCGACGGTGCCGAGGGCGGGGGTGTGCGGGTCGGAGCTGGAGGTGAGCAGCAGCATGCCGCGCGGGGCGCCGAGGATGGCGGCCCCGGCCTGCAGCACGGCGCGCAGCGCCTCCTCCAGGCCGGTGGCGGCGGTGAGCCGCTCGGTGAGGTCGCAGAGCAGGGTGAGGTCCGCGAGCGGTTCGGCGAGGGGTTCGACCCGGGGTTCGCCGAGCGGCTCGGCGAGCGCGGCGGCGCGCTGGCCCGGTGTGGACGGGGCGGGCTGCGGCGCGGTCGGGGCCGGGAAGCCGAGCGGCTGGCCGTCGAAGGCCTGACCGTCGAGGGTCCGACCGGCGCGGGGTGAGGGTGACTCAGCCATGTCGTACGCCCTTCGCACCAAGTGGGGTAACGCAGAGTGAATGGCCGACAGGGGCAGCCAGGAGGGGCGTGTGCTTCATTTGTCTGAAATCAGTCAC
The DNA here is from genome assembly GCF_042510955.1 of Streptacidiphilus cavernicola. Lineage (NCBI taxonomy): Bacteria > Bacillati > Actinomycetota > Actinomycetes > Kitasatosporales > Streptomycetaceae > Streptacidiphilus > Streptacidiphilus cavernicola. The sequence goes on along the minus strand of NZ_JBHFAB010000009.1, from coordinate 191,914 downwards.
TGTGCACCCCCATGTCATGCCTTACGGCAATTAATGACTCACTTCTACACATACCGATCGGGTGATGTCCAGAACTGCGAGCTGCCGGTTGATTGGTGTCATTGCCCGAATCGTCCGCCGAAAACGTCGCTCTCTGTGATCGTTCTGGCGTTCGTTTTGCGATTTCGCTGACGCAGAGTCAGCGCGACGCCAGTGCTCTGCGCACCTCGCGCCGTCTCGCGGCCTCCCGCAGCCGGGCCCGGAGGCCGCGGCGGCTGGCCCGGTGGTCCCACGGGACGGGGACTTCGAGCACCCGGAAGCCCTGCCGCAGCAGGTCGATGATCAGACCGGGACCGGCCCCCGATCCCTCGGACAGCGGCTCGGCGGCGGTGAAGGCAGCCCTGGTCAGACACAGCTCCGCGGCGAGCGGACGGGTGGTGGCGAAGCCGGTGGCCCGCGCGATCCCGCGCCGGGCCGCTCGGGCCGCGCCGCGCGCCGTCCGGGCCGCCTCCGGCTCCGCCCCGGCCAGCACCAGGTCCGCCGTCCCGGCCAGCACCGGCTCCAGCAGCCGGACCGCCTCGGCCGCGCTCTGCTGCAGATCGGCGTCCAGCAGCAGCAGGTGCCGGGGGTCGGCTCCGGCCGGGTCCGCGTCGGCGACCAGGCGGATGCCGCGCAGCAGCGCCGCGGTCCGGCCGACCTTGGCGCCGAGCCGGACCACCTCCGCCCCGGACTCCTCGGCGACCCGCGCGGTGGAGTCGGTGGACCCGGCGTCGACCACCACCACCAGGTCCACCCCGGGCAGCCGACGCGCGGCGAGCACGGTCAGCGCGATCCGGGAGGCCTCGTTGTGCGCCGGCACCACCACGGCGACCGCGGGGGTTCCGGACGGCGCGTCAGAAGCCGTGTCCGCGGCGGCAGCCGCGGTATTCCGGCCACCCCGCATCCGGTCGGCTCCGTCGCTTCCGGACTCCCGCTGCGCATCCATCCCCGGATCGTACGATCACCGGGGCCCGTGTGCGTACCGTTCCGGACATGCCCATGCCCGAGGGCCTGCCCGGCCGTCCCCGCAACTGCCCCCAGGGGCAGCCGTACTGACCCGAACGGTGGAACCGGGGCCGGTTCTGCTGCGTCAATCCGGACGATGCGCGACGCTGGAATCCGCGCGGGAAATACTGGGGGATCCCTCGGCTTCCGGGGTACAACCCGGTGAGGACGGCGGTTCAATCGCCACCCTGCGCCACCCCCTCGCCGGGTTCCGCACAGCGCGCGGGCGTGGTGCGCTTCTTTTTGCGCGAGGTCACGTACCGATCCCTGACTGGCTCACGGAAAGGAACGAGTGCTCATGCGCGGGACCCGCACCACCCTCGTCACCCTGCTCCGCTCCCGGCTGTCGGCGCGCCCCCGGGCCGCCGTACGCCGCGAGCGCGGCCTGCTGCTCGCGACCGCGACCGCCTGCGCGGCCGACTGGGGCTGGCCGGTGCTCCCCGGGGCCGCCGCCGACCGGGACGGCTGCCGCTGCGCGCGCCCCGACTGCCCGACCCCCGGCGCGCACCCTGACGATCCGTCACTGCTCGCGGCCACCACCGATCCGCGGATGGTGGAGTGGTGGTGGGGCCGCCGCCCGGACGCGCCGGTGCTGGTCGCGACCGGCGGCCGGGTGTCCGCGGTGAGCCTCCCGGCCGCGGCCGGGGTCCGGGTGCTGGAGTACTTCGACGCGCTGCGGATCAGGACCGGCCCGGTGATCGCCACCCCGACCCGGTACGTGCTGCTGGTCGCGCCCTACACGCTGCCGGAGCTGGGCGAGCTGCTGGTGGCCCAGGAGTGGGTGCCGACCAGCCTGCGCTACCACGGCGACGGCGGCTACGCGGTGCTGCCGCCGTCCAGGACCGGGGCCGGGGCGGTGCGCTGGGTCCGCGAGCCGGCGGGGGACGGCGCGCCGTGGCTCCCGGCGGTGGGCGAACTGATGGGCGCCCTGGTCGCCGCCAGCGCGGCGGTGCCGGACGGCGCGCGGCTGGCGTACTGAGCGCCGGCGCACCGAACGGGCCCGGAAATGATGAAGGCTCAGCCGCTGGCGACGGGGGATGCACCAGCGACTGAGCTGTTTAAACCGTAACAAGTTTTGCCCGGCAAGCAAATTCCCCAGACACCCCAGAACGCTGTGAATGCGTCCCTTCAGAGGATTATGTGACGCATATCACGGATATCAGTGGCGGAATGTTCCCGGGGGTCGACGCTCCGTCATGGGAGCGTGCTCATCCCAGGGTTACCTGACGGTTCACCAGTCCGGCGCGGGCCCGGCGCTCGTCCGCGGAGAGCGGCGCGGTCTGCGCCAGCGCGCCGGCCAGCCGCTCCAGGAAGGCCGCCGCGGGCTTCTCGCAGTCGTCCGCCGTCATCGCCGAGGGGAGGTCCCAGACCGGCACGGTCAGCCCGTGCGCCCGGAACGAGCCGACCAGCTTGGTGCCCTCGCCGAGCCCGGCCTCGTCGGCCGCGGCCAGCCGCGCCAGCGCGTCCAGCAGCGTCTCCTCGGCGTGCGGCATCACCCAGCGCAGGTGGTTCCGGTCCGGGACCGAGCACCAGTAGGCGGTGTCGACCGAGCCCAGCCGGACGGTCGGGATGACCGCCGCGTTCGCCTGCTCCAGCGAGGCGGCGACCTCGCCGGTGGCCGAATCCGCGTCCTCCAGCCAGAACTCGAACCCGGTGTGCACCGTCGGCTCGAACGGCGCCGAGGAGTCCAGCAGGTCCTGCAGCCGCGCGGAGTCGGCGGCCGGACGGCGCGGCGGGACGGGGTTGCCCGGCTCCATGGCCAGCGCCTGGACCAGCGCGTCCGCCAGGTCGCGGCTGATGTCGCCGGAGGAGCTGTGGGTCTGCAGGCCGAGCAGCACGCTGCCGTCCTGCCGGCGCATGGCGGGCCACGCCATCGGCAGCACGGTCGCCAGGGTCACCGAGGGGACCTCGCCGGTGGCTCCCGCCAGTGCCTCGGCGGTCAGCGTCAGCGGCACGGTCGCCGCCGGGACCAGCTCGCGCAGCGCGACCCAGTCGCCCTCGCCGGTCAGCCCCTCGAACGGACGCTGCACCAGTTCCTGCACGGCGTGCGCGGCTTCGCGGCCGTGGCAGGCCTTGTAGCGGCGGCCCGAGCCGCAGGGGCACGCCTCACGCGCGCCGACGACCGGGATCTCCCCACTGGCGGAGGCGGGTGACTGGGCGCGCGCGGGCGCCTTCTTGGCGGGCTTCTTGGCCATGGTGCGGATTCTCCCGAGGGGGCGGCTCACTCTTCCGCCCCGAGCCTAGTGCCGCCGGGCCGTCCGGTCGGCCAGCCTGACGGGGCGGCAGTTCAGGGGAAGGCGATCTGGGTCGCCCCGTGCTCGGCGTCGCCGCGGCGCGCGTGCCGGGCGCGTACCGGCAGCACCGCCCACACGGTGACCTCGCCCGGCGCGTCCCGTACCCCCCAGTCGCTGGCCAGCTGCCCGACGATGCCGAGCCCGCGCCCGCCGCGGGCGGTCAGCGAAGGGCTGCCGCGCCTGGGACGGGTCGGCCCGCCGCCGTCGGTCACCTCGACCGTCAGCAGGCCGTCGCTGTGCAGCTCCCAGCCGACCACCACCCGGCCGTCCTCGACGTAGCCGTCCCGGTACCCGGCCGGTTCCGCGCGTTCGTCCGGCCGGTCCGGCTCGGCCCGCGCGTCCCTCTCGACCAGGTCCGGCACCGGCTCCAGCGGCCGGGCATGGCGGCACGCGTTGCTCAGCAGTTCGGAGAGTATGAGGACGGCGTCATCGATGACGACGTCCGGAACCTGCTGTCCGGCGAGGTCCTTGCGAAGACGACGTCGTGCAGCGCTCACGCTTTCAGGACCATGCGGCACGGCCATGGTCGCCGAAGAAGTCGGCACATCTCGCGCTACCACCAGCGCCACCCCCGGACCTCCTCCTCAGCTGTCAACCAGGGTGTGAATGCCCGGTGCGAGCACAGCGGAAACGAGAATAGAAGGACCGCAACCTGCCTTCTCGGCATCACAAATCGAACCCCCGGCACGCATTTCACTATGCGTAGCCACCTGGTTACTGAGGGTTTATCGGGGGTGGTGAAGAATGACGATCCGGGGGATTTTCCAGCCATTCATCCACGCCCGCGTGCGCCTGTCGGGGGTCGCCGCGCGTTCGCCCCGCGGCCACCGGCCGTCGTCCCGGTCTTCGTATGGTCGTTACTGGCGGCCCAGCTGGTCAAGTACCTGGCGCGGATGATTGGTGATGACGGCCTCCACGCCGAGCCGCAGGCAGAGCTCCACGTCCTCGGGATCGTCCACCGTCCACACGTGCACCCGGTGCCCCGCGCGGTGCAGCGCGGCGACGTAGCCGGGGTTCTCCCGGACCAGCTCGATGCCGGGTCCGGCGATCTTCGCGCCGTGCGGCAGGCTGCCGTCGCGGAAGCGCAGCGGGACCCGTTCGGTCAGGAACACGGTGGGGACGGCCGGGGCCAGCTCCCGCACCCGGCGCAGCGAGAGCTGCGAGAAGCTCATGATCCGGACCGGGGAGCGCTCGCCGCTGCTCGGGGTGACCAGATCGAAGCGGTGCAGCAGTTCCAGGAGTTTGCGCTCGACCAGGCCCGCGTAGCGGGTGGGGTGCTTGGTCTCGATGGCCAGCTCGACCCGTCGGCCGCAGTCGGTGGCGAGTTCGAGCAGCCGCTCCAGGGTGAGCACGGCGGTGTGCTCGGTGTCGGTCCAGTCGACCGGGTCGCCCTTCCAGGAGCCGAAGTCGAGCTCGGACAGCTGGGCCAGCTCCAGCGTCGAGACCACGCCGCGGCCGTTGGAGGTGCGGTCGACCGTGCGGTCGTGCACACAGACCAGGTGGCCGTCGGCGGTCAGCCGGACGTCGCACTCCAGCGCGTCCGCGCCCTGGTCGACGGCCAGCTTGTAGGCGGCCAGGGTGTGCTCGGCGAAGGTGCCGGAGGCGCCGCGGTGGGCCACCACCTGGGTGGCGGCACGGTTCGGCAGGACGACCGGGGTCGGGTGTACACGGGACACGCCACCACGATAATCCGCGCGGCCCGCGGACCCCGGTCACCCCAGGTGAACACTTGGCGACCGCGATCCGCGCCGGCGCTACCGTCCCCGCCGCAGCAGCGGCGTCAGCAGCCAGGTGACCAGCGCCGGGACGGCGAAGGAGAACAGCGACGCCGACGTCCACACCTGCGGATGCACATGCAGCGCGTTCTGCGCGTGCGCCCAGAACGTGGTCCACCCGCTCGCCCAGCCGGTCAGCTCCGCCGGATAGATCAGCTGGTAGACCGCGAACCCCAGCGCCCACGGCAGCAGCGGCAGCCAGCGGGCCGGCGCCCCCTCCGAGAGGTCCCAGCCGCCCTCGCGGCGTCCCGCGCCGAAGAAGAAGTCCACCGCCAGCACCGCCGACAGCGGCACGAACACCGCCCCGATCAGGCCGAGGAACGCCTCGTACTCGCTGAAGTCGGTGACCAGCAGCGCGAGCCCGGTGACCAGTGCGCCCAGCAGCACGGTCAGCACCCGGCGGTCCACCCGCGGCAGCAGGTTCTGCACCGACATCGCGGTCGAGTAGACGTTGGCGAAGGACTGGTCCGCCTCGCGCAGCACCAGCACCGCGAAGAACACCCAGCCCGCGGTGATCCCCATGAAGGTGCTGAAGATCCGGTCGCTGTCGTTGCCCACCTGCAGCAGCGCCACCATGCCGACCACGTAGCACCACACCTGGGAGAACGTGTAGCCGGTGAACGCACCCCAGAACGAGCTGCGGGTGCTGCGCGCGTGCCGGGTGTAGTCCGCGGCCAGCGGGACGAAGGAGATGGAGACCGCGATCACCGCGTCGGTGGCCGGCAGGAAGCCCTTCCAGCTGCCGTGCGCGGGCGCGGGCACGCCGCGGCGCAGCAGCTCGACCGTGAAGAACAGCATCGCCAGCCCGACCGCGACCGCCACGTACTTCCGCAGCACGGCGATCGCGCCGAGCGGACGGATCGTCATCACGGTGGTGAGCAGCCCGGCCGCCAGCACGTACAGCCAGTGCGGGCCGCCGCCGAACAGCGTGTGCGCGCCCATCGCGATCACGGTCAGCTCGAACACGCCCCAGCCCAGGCACTGCACGATGTTGAGCACGGTCGGCAGGTAGGAGAAGCGGGTGCCGAACAGTCCGCGCAGGATCGCCATCGCGGGCGCGCCCGACCTGGTCCCGATCACGGCCGCGATGCCGAGCATCACCGAGCCGACCACCGTCCCGACCACGACCGCGGTGAGCGCGGCCGGGACGGACAGGTTCGCGCCGTTGACCACCAGGACGGTCGCCGCGCTCTGGAAGCCGATCAGGCTGACGCCCAGGTTGGTCCAGAACGCGGCCTGGTCGCGGAAGCCGAGGGTGCGCGGCGGCGCGGTGTCCAGCAGCAGCGGCGCCTCGGCCCGGGGGCCCGCCGACCCCTGATGGAGCAGCGGGGCGGAAGAAGAAGGGGGCGGCGGGGGTACGGGGGAAGGCGAAACGGACGTCATGGTGCTCTCAGCTCCCTACGCCGGCATTACCCGGTCAGGTTCAAGCGGTCGGCACCCCGGTTCGGCACCCTCTCAGCCTGGATCGGTCCAAGCTCCCGCGTATCAGTTCGAGCGTCATCGTAGGGCTTGGCGGGCGTCCGGCCAAGGTCGCGTCCACGCCGTGGATGGCTGGTGGGCGGGTCGCGGACGGGCGGCGTAGGGCTGATGGGGATGAAACTGACCTGAACCGAGGATGAGCGAGGCTGTGGGGTGGCTAAGGAAGCTCTCACACGGGTGCGCTATAGATTCGGTCAGGGGAAGTAGCGCATGACTGACCCTTACGATGCCCGGACACCGGGCGGGCAATGCTTGGGACCGAGGTCCCCAGGAGGAGGTCATTCGTGAGTACCGAGCACGAGGACGGGAACGCAGGCGCGCAGCAGCCCGCCCCCGCCGAAGGGACGGGCGCGGGGCCGCTCCCCTACGCGCAGGAGCGCGCCGTGCCGGCTGACGCACGCGTCACGGACGACACCGTCGTCCAGCCCGTCGCGCCGCCGGCCGATCCGGCACTCGCCGGCTTCCCGCCGCCGGTGGCCGCGCCGCCGCAGGCCGCAGCGCAGGCCGCCGAGCCGCAGGCCGCCGCCGAGCCGCGTACGGAGGTGCTGCCGGTCGCGCCTGGCCACGGCGGGCAGGGCGCCCAGGGTGCCCAGACCGGATCGACCGCCTACACCGGATCGGCTCCCCAGGACGCACCCACGGCCCAGCAGCAGGCCCAGGGTCAGCAGCAGGCCCAGGGCCAGGGGTACGGCGCACCTGCCGCGCCGACCGCACCTGCCGCGCCGTCCGCACCCGCCTTCCCGCCCGCCAACGCGCCGGTCCAGGGCGCGTACCCGGCCGACGCCCCCGCCTACCCGCAGCAGCCCCCGGCCGCTCCGGCGATGGCGGCTCCTGCCGCCGCGGCGGCATACGGCGCCGAGTCGCCCGCCCAGCAGAGCCTGCACCAGCCGCCCTACGGCGGTGGCGGCTCCGGCGAGCCCGGCTACGGCGGTGCCGCCCACACCGGTGACGCTGCCGGCGACGGCCACGGCGGGGGCCTCCCCCCGTACGCCGGCTACCCCGGCTCGGCCTACCCGCCGCCCGGCACGGACCCGTACGCCCCGGCCGCGAAGCCCAAGAAGCGCCGCGGCGGCCTGATCGCGCTGCTCGCCGCGACCGCGATCGTCGCGGGCGCCGTCGGCGGCGGCATCGGCGCCGCGCTGGAGAACAACGACAGCTCCTCCGGCAGCACCACCGTGTCGACCAGCGTCGACCCCAAGGCGCTCAGCCGGGCGCCCGACAGCATCGCCGGGATCGCCGCCAAGGCGCTGCCCAGCGTGGTGACCATCTCGGCGAGCAACTCGCAGGAGTCCGGCACCGGCACCGGGTTCGTCTACGACACCGACGGCCACATCCTCACCAACAACCACGTGGTGGCGCCCTCGGAGAACGGCGGCAAGCTGTCGGTGAAGTTCTCCGACGGCTCCAGCTACCCGGCGACCATCGTCGGCCGCGCCTCCGGCTACGACGTGGCCGTCATCAAGATCGACGGAACCCCGAAGAAGCCGCTGGTGCCGCTGGCACTGGGCAACTCCGACCAGGTGGCGGTGGGCGACACCACCATCGCGATCGGCGCCCCGTTCGGCCTGTCCGGCACGGTCACCTCCGGCATCATCAGCGCCAAGAACCGCCCGGTCGCCTCCGGCGACGAGACCGGCGCGCAGACGTCCTACATGAACGCGCTGCAGACCGACGCGTCGATCAACCCGGGCAACTCCGGCGGTCCGCTGATGAACTCCTCCGGGCAGGTCATCGGCATCGACTCGGCGATCCAGTCGACCGGCCAGAGCTCGGGCGGCGGCCAGTCCGGCAGCATCGGCCTCGGCTTCGCGATCCCGATCAACCAGGCCAAGTGGGTCGCCGACCAGCTGATCAAGACCGGCAAGCCGACGTACCCGATCATCGGCGTGCTGCGCGACGACACCTACCAGGGCGACGGCGCCAAGATCGCCGCCGCACCGGTCCAGGGCACCCCCGCGGTCACCCCCGGCGGCCCGGCCGACAAGGCCGGCCTCAAGCCGGGCGACATCATCACCGAGCTCGGCGGCGTCCAGATCGACAGCGGCCCCACCCTGGTCAGCGAGATCTGGTCGCACCACCCCGGCGACGTGGTCAGCGTCACCTACACCCGAGGCGGCACCAGCCACACCACCAGCGTCACCCTGGGCTCCCGCGTCGGCGACCAGTAACCACCGGGCCGGGCACCCGGCCTCGGGCACCCGGGCACTCGCCCCGCCGAGCCCCGTCCGCCCCCGCCAACCATCCGGCCCCGTACGGCATCCACGCCGTACGGGGCCGAATGCTTCCCCAACGCCCCCCGACTCATGAGAAGATCCCTGAGCGCGGACCTCACACCCCGCGCCTGGAGAGCTGCCCGAGCGGCCTAAGGGAACAGTCTTGAAAACTGTCGTCACGGGGAACCGTGACCGAGGGTTCGAATCCCTCGCTCTCCGCAGGTCAGTAGACGCAGGTCAGGCCCGGTAAAGGAGAAGGCTCCGATACCGGGCCTTTTCGATTCCTGTCTCAGAATGTGTGCCACATCCCGCTCTTAGCGTGGCGGCTGCGCGCCGCTGGATAGGCCCCGAAGGGCATGAAGCGGGAACCTTCAGAACCATGCTTTCGGCGGGGGTCTCAGGCTCCGGGATAGCCACGGTCTCGCTGGCGCTGTCCCGCCGTTCGTGGTCAAGGGATGGTAGGGGAACATCGTGGTTACTGGGAACTGTAGGTGCCCAGCCGCGGGAACATATTTGCGAGTGGGTTGTCAGTGCGTCATGCGAGGCTAGGACCATGATTGGTGAAGCGCCCAACGCAGAGGTCGGTCAGGAGTTCAGCAGCCGCCGTTTGGCACATGAGGCCGGCGTACATCGGCCGATTCAGGCGGGAATCTGCGGAACGAAGGCAAGTGGCGCAGAGTCCATCGTCCTGTCTGGTGGCTACAAGGACGATGAGGACTACGGCGAAGTAATCGTATATACCGGACATGGCGGACAGGATGGCTCCGGGAACCAGGTCAACGACCAGACCCTTGACGACACAGGGAATGCCGCCCTCGTCACGAGCTACCTGGAAGGACAGCTCGTTCGCGTGCTGCGTGGCGCACACAAGGGTTCCAAGTTTGCACCCAAGTCGGGCTACCGGTATGACGGCCTGTTCCGCGTTACGAGCTACGGAAGCAAGCTCGGCATCGACGGTTACCGAATTTGGCAGTTCCGCATGGAGGCCTACGAAGGCGCTCCGTTTCCGATCATCGCGGATCGCGAGAGCATACACACGGTCGCTGAACTCCCGATCGCCGATGACGCGGGAGGAACCCCGGTAGGTAACGAGACCCCCGAGCGGGCCACCACCACGATGCAGCGCATACTGCGCAGCATTGCCGTGAAGCGGCAGGTTAAGGCATGGCACGACAATCGGTGCCAGGTCTGCGATCTTCGCATCGAGGTGCCGGGCGGCAGCTACAGCGAAGGCGCCCACATCCAGGCACTTGGCCGTCCCCACGACGGACCTGACATCACCGGAAACGTCCTGTGCCTCTGCCCGAACTGCCATGTCATGCTCGATGCTGGTGCCATCGTCTTGAGTGACGACTTCACCGTCATCAAGGCTGGCATCGAGGTAGGCCCCCTGCGGACCCACCCTCAGCACAGCATCAGCCTCGACTGTGTACGACAGCACCGCGAGCGCTGGAGGCAGTAGGCGAACAGGCAGGATCTGATGGATCACTCTTCCAAGCCAGGGATCTGTCAGTGCCGGTATCTACCGTGGCCACGTTGCGACTTGCAGGTTCGCGTCAGAGCGGCGGAGTCAAGCGGGGTGGCAGTGGATGGCCCCCGGGAGCCACCTCGGGGCCGGAATGGTGGCGTGACCCACCCCCTCACTTCGCCAGCAGTCGCGCACCAGACGGGGCAGCCAGCAACGGAGATTCACGCGGTAGGGGTCGCCGGGCAACCGTCGCAGGCCCAGCGCGCCGATTCGGCCCCTAAGGGCTGTCCCGTAAGTCAGCGGAAGGGCGGCTCGCTCCCACTTAGATGACCTGACGGCACGGTACGACCTATTCGCTCACGTGCTCGACTGGAACCCGTAGAAGCGCGCATAGTCGAGTGCCGCCGCCTGGGACTGCTGCGGAGGACGGTAGTCGTGCTCCAGGACGTAGTGAACGATCAGGGATGGGCTGCGAAGGTCGAGCCGTCGTCCCCGTCCACATGGATCTCGGCTGCGCCGAGCAGGCAACGATTGCCGTCGTCGTCGGCCATCTCAACGGCGCTGCTGCCGCAGAAGACGCAGCGGTGAGCGCCGCGTGTCTCGTTTACCTGGAACCGGAGCAGGTAGGTGAGGGCTCGACCGAGGCTGGCTTCGACTGGACCGGTCAAATAGTCGTCCGCCAGTAGGCGGCAACCAGCAGGACCCTGTCCTCCAAAGGCAGCGACCACGGCCGCCCCGGACGCTGCACGTCAGCCCTTTCCCGGCGCAGCATCGTCATCAGCTTGCCGAACGAGCGCGGGCTCAACCCCGTGAACGGACCTATCCAGGACGGCTCCGACGTCGTGATCACACCAGCCACACCAAGATCATCTCATCTGCGGCCAACAGTTAACGGGACAGCCCTTAGCAGTGGTGATTCCCAAGCTCAGGGCTCAGCTATTCCAGCGAGGCTGTGTCGCAGGCGTGTTCAGGCAAGCGACCACGGCCGGCCGTTGGCTGCCGACGCGGCAGCTCAGACAGGCGTCGGGCCTCGACCGCGGCACTCCCTTGAAAGTTCTTGCTACGGGGAACCATGGCCGAGGGTTCGAATTCACCGCTCTCTATAGCCAGCAGACCCCTGGCCGTTCATTTGGTTGGGGGTCGATGGTTTTCGAGTTCAGATCAGTGACTCGTCAGTCTCCACGGGTCCCTGCGCGAACCGTATGAACCTAAGATCCCTTGAGATTGTTTTTCTCCAGCCATCGGTCGTAGCGCCAAGCCAGCGCACTTCGATGCGGCTGCTTCGCCAGATCACTCAGGTGAGTCTTGATGATGCCGAGTTGGGCGAGACTGGGGCCTTTGGGCCTGACCAGGATCTCTCGTGTGTCGGGGTGGATGGCGAAGAGATTGGCATCGAACGCGCGATGCAGTGCTGCATTCAAGGGAAGTCCGTTACGCGCGTCTGAGGAGCCGTTGTCGGCGTCCGGGCGTAGGTGCGCAGCTTCGATCATCTCTGGAACCGCGACGCCTGAGAGGGCACAGACCGGTCCGTAGCGCTGGAAGACTGCCAGCTTGAAGCGTGCCTGATCAGGCCTAGTGATCACTGTTCCGGGGCCTCGCCGGCGGCGGTTACCTTCCAAGGAGAAGGGCTGTTCATCCGAGTGGTCTTTGTCGAGCAGGTGGGTTGGAGCGTCTGCGCTGAAGGTGACGAAAAGCAGCTTGCTTTGGTCTTCCCAGCCAGTTACCCAGGCGAGGTCTACGGATCGTAGGTTTGCCCGTTCGGAGATCAGGAAGACTGGCAGCTTGAGCCGCGCTGTCAGCTTAGCGGCCGCGACCTCTGCTTCATCCTGCCCTCTTCGAGCGGTGGTGGGGTAGTGGTAAAGAGCTCCCTTGTCGCTGACTTCGTCGGGGTAGTCCGTGCCGGTGTGTTTCAGGCCTACGGCGAGGCCCTTGGGGTGAACTCGCTTTGTGCGGTCCTTGTCCACCCAAATCCCCTGCTGACCACCGTAGGCACCCACTGAGCGGAGGTCGTCGGGGGTCACTAGTCCGTTGGCGTCGCGGCAGGCGACTAGGTGTTCCCAGACTGCTTGACGCCACTCGCTCTCACCGTCGAGGGTTTCTGGGCGGCCATCCATCACGGTGAATCCAAGCTGGCGCAGGGCAGCGTTGGAGTGACTCTCGCCACCACTAAACTGGCCCTTTGCGGGTGCCCCGACTGAGCGGTGCTGGTATCCGTAGGCGGCGCCAGCAATAGCCTTGGCGTCGTAGAGACGATTTTGATGGCGCAGGTAGTACTGGCTTGCTTTGCCGTACTCGTAGTGTTTGAGGAAGCTTCGTTGGCCGAGCGTGTCGTACTCGCTAATCGCCCGGAGAACTGCTGAAGCGTCGGTTAGCTCGCGGATGTTGACGGACAATGCGCCTCCCTGATCCTTGGGAGGATCCTAGACGCCCGCACTGACACCCTGGCTGGGGAGTTGTGCGGGCACCGGTCGTTCGAAGAACGGTTTCCAGGGCTGCTGAGCCTGGGTGATCGGGCCATCGCAGGGGTGTCGCCGACGGTGCCGGGCTGTCACAGCTGGCGGATAGGCTTCCGGGGGTCAGGGCGGCTGCCGGGAATCGCGGTCGTGCCTGGGGTGCTGCCGCCGGTCGGGCGGCCTGACTCTTTCGAAGGATCGATCGCCCTTGATATCGAGAGCTCTCCGCAGCCGTCCCGTTCGGGCCGTGCTCGCCGTCCTCGTCCTGCTCGGCGGGGTGGTGGCTGCCGGGGCGGTCGCTGCCGCCCCGGCGTTGGCGGATGACGGGCCGCACTTCAGCCTGGTCTCCACCGGCGCCATGTGGACCGCGGACACCCGCGTCTACCTGCGGCCGGACGGCGGGGACATGCAGTACTGGTTCGTGGTCGGCGGCACCGGCGCCATGACCGGGACCGACACCGTCACCTTCACCTCCGTCGCGGACGCCGCCCAGTCCGTCTCGGCGACCTTCGGCAGCGGGGACCCGGTCAACGTCTGCGCCCGTCAGAACGCCGCCGCCGGGGACACCAACTGCCTGGTGAACGTTCACTTCCCGGTCGGGAGCGCGCCCGGGGACTGGCAGATGACCTCGGTCGATCTCACCCAGCCGGACGGCTCCGTGTTCCACCAGCCGATCACCGCGGACCTCGGCACCCAGCTGCAGATCCCGACCGCCCAACTGGTCGACGCGCAGAACCCGCTCCAGGCGTCCGGCTTCCAACTGGACCGGACGACGGTGAACAACTGGACGTCCAGTCAGACCGTGAACCTCAGCATGACGGCCACCGACTCGGCCGGCACCATCACCGCGGTCCAGCCGGAGCTGACCGGCGACTGCTGGGCGAACGTCAGTCAACTCACCTGGTCCGGAGACCGGGTGAGTGTGCCGATCACCGTGCCCACGACGGCCGTCGGCGGATGCACCGTCACCAACGTCCTGGTGACGGACGACAACGAGTACGCGGTCTCCTACCCCGGCTCCGCCGCCGAGACCATCGCGATCCAGCCCAAGCCGGCCAGTGACATCGCCATCGGCTCGCTGACCTACCAGCACTCCGTGCCGTCCACCGGCGGCAGCGCGAAGATCGGCTTCACGGTCACCGACAGCGCGCCGGTGACCGGGGTCGCGGTCAGCGCGCACGGCCCGACGAGCGGGTGCACCCCCACCGCCTCCACCGCCGTCTCCGCCACCTCCGCCCCGGACGGGACGACCAGCGCGGCGGTCTCGCTGAGCCTGGCGTTCACCGCGACCGGCACGGCCGACACCGGCGGCACGAGCGGCACGAGCGGCACGAGCGGCACGAGCGGCACGAGCGTGCCGACCGGCTGCGCCGAGGGCCTGTACGCGGTCGCGATCACGGTGACCGACGTCAACGGCACGCACACGCTCGGCGCCGGCGGGACGTCCCTCGGCAAGCCGGTCGACATCTCCTTCGGCACGGCCGGCACCTATGTCGCGCTGACCCCGAGCCGGGTCCTGGACACCCGCACCAGCACCGCACTGCCCACGCTCCCCGCCCACGGCAGCAGGACCCTGAAGCTCGCCGGCGCTGGCCCGGTGCCGTCCGGCGCGGTGGCCGCCGTCCTCAACGTCACGGCGACGGACACCAGCAAGGGCGGCTTCGTCTCGGTCTATCCGGCGGGCGGCGCCGACCCCGGCACGTCCAACCTCAACTTCCCGGCCGGGCGGACCATCGCCAACAACGTCACCGTCGCCGTCGGCGCCAACGGGGGCGTCGTCCTCCACAACGGCACCGGCGGGCCGCTGGACCTGGTCGTCGACCTCACCGGCTACTACCTGCCGGACACCACCGGCGCCGTCTACACCGGCATCGCCCCGGTCCGGGCCCTGGACACACGTTCCGGCACGGTCGGCACCCCCGGTGCTCCAGGCACCGTCGCGGCGCACGGCACCGTCGCGGTCGACCTGTGCGGCAGGGCGGGCGTCCCGGCCGGGGCCACCGCTGCCGCGCTCAACGTCACCGCGACCGGGCCGAAGGCAGCGGGCTTCCTCACCGTGTACCCGCACGGGCAGGCCAGGCCGACCGCCTCCAACCTCAACTTCACCGCAGGGCAGACCATCCCGGACGCGGTGACCGCCCGCATCGGCACCAGCTGCTCGGTCGACGTCTACAACGGCTCCAGCGGCGCCGTGTCCGTGATCGTGGACGTGGACGTGGACGGCTACTTCACCCCGGACGCCACCGGGCAGACCACGGACGGCGTGCTGGTCACCGGGCTGCCGACGCGGATCCTGGACACCCGCAGCGGCAGCCACCCGGCGCCGCTCGGCGCGAACGACTCACTGCTCACCTGGGGGCTCGACCCGGGCGCCTGGGGCATCCGCTCGCTCCTGCTGAACACCACGGCGACGGCTCCGACCGCGGCGGGCTTCGTCACCGTCTACCCGGACGCCGCCCCGGCCGGGGCCGCCCCCGACGGCTCCGGCCTGCCGAACGCCTCCAACCTGAACTTCGGCAAGGGGGAGACCATCGCCAACGCCACGCTGGTGCGGGTGGGCGACGACGGCTATGTCGACTTCTACAACCGTGCCGGATCGGTCCACCTGATCGCCGACCTGTACGGGTACTTCACCGGCGGAGGCGGCGCTGCCAGCGGCAACGGCGGTGGAGGCGGTTCGGCTGCAGCCACACCGCGGGCCGGGGCTGCGCACTCGGCACCGATGACGACCGGCACCGGGCTGACGACCCGTCGGACGGCGGCGACCCCGGGCGGCACGGCGCTGCTGCGGTAACCCCTGCCCGAAGCTGAACGTGGCGCCGATCGTTGCGTCCTGAACGAGCTCAGGACGCGACGATCGGCGCCTGCAGTTCGGCGACCCACGACTCGGGGCCGTCGGACTCGTCGAGGGTGATCTCACGGGCGTGGCCCACGAAGCGGTAGCCGTGCGCCTCGACCCAGCGGACCATCAGCTGACTGGTACTCAGAAAGCTGTGCGCCAAACCGTGGTGGACGATCACCGCGGCGCGTTCGACCGCAGGCAGCGTCACGACCTGGAAACCGTCGCTGCTGCCACCACCGCCGTCACCGGCCGGGACGGGGAACCCGACGTGAACCGCGATCCCGAACCCGTCCTGATCCTCATCCTCCTCCTCCCCCGGTGTCTCGAACCAGACGGTGCGCGGCCCGGTCGGCGTGACGCCCGCGTCCGCGAGGCGCAGCCGTAGCTCGGCCGAGAGCGCGTCGATCAGCGGGCCGATCCGGCCGGGATCGAAGCTCGTGGCCGTGCCGCTCAGTTCGGCCAGCCGGACGGCGGGCAGTGGTCTGACGATGACGTCGTCCAGGGGCATGCGGCCCTCGCTCTCGATCGATCGGAGCCGCGCCTCGACCTGCAGCAGGCCCGACGCCGCCTCCGCCATCGCGGCCTCCAGCTCGGCACGGCGCAGCCGCAGCATCCCGCGCAGCTGCTCGGCGCCGACGTCCTCGTCCAGGATCGTCCGTACCTGCTGCAGCGTGAAGCCGAGGCCCTTGAGTGCGACGATCCGGTTGAGCCGGGCCAACTGTGCTGCGCGGTAGAGGCGGTAGCCGCTGGCTCGGTCCACCTGCGCGGGGCGCAGCAGGCCGATGGCGTCGTAGTGCCGGAGCATCCGGACCGATACGCGTCCGTGCCTGGCGAAGTCTCCGATGGTGAACATGGTGCTGCCGAGTCTCACCCCTCCCACCGTGTCAGGGTCAAGCAGACCGCAGCGGATGCCAGCACACCGACAGAGCCGGTGTCGGCCCGCGAGAATCGCGGGCCGGCACCGGCTCTGGGTGTTCGGGCGGAGCGTCAGTCGTTGCCGTAGAAGCCGAAGATGTCGATGATCAGGTTGGAGCTGCCACTGCTGGCGTTGAAGAAGTCGATGATGCCGTTCTTGCCGGTGCTCGCCTGGACCAGGTTCGGGACGGTCTGTCCGCGGAGCCAGTTCAGGGTGGAGCCGGCGGGCAGTGCCACGGGCTTGGCCGTGCGGTTGTCGTATTGGGCCTGGGTGTTCGGGTCCGGCGCGACGGCGAGGTAGCCGCTCGCCTTGGTGGTGGTGACCGTCGTGTTGAGCGCGAACGCGGTGATGTCGGGCTCGCCGTCGCTGAACGACAGCGGGAGGTACGAGTAGGCGGACAGCGGGCCGCCCTCACCCTTCGCCCGGGTGTCGATCAGGCGCTTCGGCGGGACCGGCACGTAGACGCTCTTGCTGGCGGTGCTGTAGTAGCCGACGACGTCCACGATCACGCTGGCGGCCTTGCCGCTGCCGTTGTAGATGCGGATCTTGCCGTCGCTGCCGACCGGCGCGATCACCGAGTTGGCGATGGTCTGGCCCTTGGTGAAGTTCACGTTGGACGCGGTCGGCAGCGACTTGCCGTCCGGGTACACGGTGAGGAAGCCGGAGCTCAGCGAGCCCGTCACGGTGACGTTGAGGGCCACCGCGGTGATGCCGCTGGTCGGCAGCTTGCCCTTGTCGTTCCCGGCGACCTGCGCCGCGACGGAGGCCTTTCCGGCGAGCTGCTTCTTGGGCGCGCCGACACCGCTGCGGGTGTCGACGATGCGGTACGGGGCGAGCGGGGTGTAGCCGCTGGACGCCGACTGGGTGAAGTAGCCCGCGATGTCGGCGATCAGGTCCACCGAGCCGCTGCTGCCGTTGTAGAGGTCGACCTGGCCGTTCGCGCCGATCGGCACGATGACCTGGTTCGGGACGGTCTGACCCTTGACGAAGTTGACGTTCGACGTGGTCGGCCGGGTGTCACCGTGGTCGTAGGCGGTGATGAAGCCGGGCGCCACCGCGTCGGTCACGGTGACGTTGAGGACCGCGGCGGTCGCTCCGGCCGGGATCGTCCCCTTGCCGCCGACCTGGAGGTGGACGGTGCCGTGCGCGGCGACCTTGGCCTTGGCGGCACCGGTGCCGGCGCGGGTGTCCAGCAGTCGGGTCGGCCCGTAGGCGGTGTAGTCCGAGCCGAGGGTGATGAAGTCGACGCCGTTGCTCACGGTGTCGCCCTGGCCGTCGGTGACGGTCACGGTGATCGTGTACGTGCCGAGCTTCGCGTACTCGTGGGTCGGCTGGAGCGCGCCGGGGCCGTTGAGCGTACCGGTGCCGGGGGTGGTGCCGTCGCCCCAGTCGTAGGTGGCGGTGAGGGCGATCCCGGTGGCGCTGGTGACGTTCACGTCGAGGGCGACACCGTAACCGGTGGTGTTCGCCGCGTCGACGGCCACCGCCAGGGTGGGGTCGACGGTCTGCGGGGCGGCTGCGGAGCCGCGGCCGGAGGCGGTGCGCACCCGGACCGACTTGGCGGCTGGGCTGCTGAACGTCCTGGCGCCCGCGGAGGCGAAACCGACCTTGGGAGTGGCGGTCGCGGGGAGCACCTTGGCGGCGCCGGCGGTGGCAGCGTGTGGTGCGGCGGCGAAGGCCAGACCCGGCACCAAGGCGACGCTGACCGCGGCGGCGGCAGTCATCGTCGCGAGACGGCGGTAGGACACAAGTCCCCCAGTCTTTCAGTAATTTAGGATGATGAGCGGATTGCACAGCCTGCACAGAATACATAGGCGGCGGAGCACCGTGGACCGGGGGCCGCATGTCGTTCGTAGAAGAACTATCTGTTTTGGTGCTAGTTCCGCCGGAGATTGGGCGATTTGTCGCAGAGGACCGGCGCCGACCCTTCCCCCGGGTCGGCGCCGGTGAATTTCAGCGGAACACTGTCAGTCGTTCTGGTAGTAGCCGAAGGCGTCGACCACGAGGTTGACCGTGCCCTTGCCGGTGTTCCAGAAGTCGACGATCCCGGTGCTGCCGGTGCTCGCCTGGACCAGGTTCGGGACGGTCTGCCCGCGGAGCCAGTTCAGCGACGAGGAACCGGGTTTGGTCGGCCAGACCTCCCAACCGCCCTGGTAGGCCTGGTAGCTGTTGGGGTCGGGGGAGACGGTGAGGTACCCGCTGGACTTGGTGGAGGTCACCGTGGCGTTGAGCACCCAGCCGGTGACGTCCGGGTAGTCGGAGGAGAGCGGCATGTCGATGTAGCCGCCGCCCTCCAGCGGCCCGTACTTCCAGGTCTTGGCCCGGGTGTCCAGGTACCGGGTCGGGTACATCGGCAGGTAGGCGCTCCGGCTGGCGGCGCTGTAGTAGCCGACGGCGTCGATGACGACGCTGACCGGCTTCTTGCCGCCGTTGTAGATGCGGATCCTGCCGTCGCTGCCGACCGGCACGATCACCGAGTTGGCGATGGTCTGGCCCTTGCTGAAGTTGACGTTGGACGCGGTCGGCAGCGACTTGCCGTCCGGGTAGGCGGTCAGGAAGCCCGAGCTCGGCGAGCCGGTGGCGGTGACGTTCAGCGCGACGGCGGTGATGCCGCTGCTCGGCAGCTTCTTCTTGTCGTTGCCCGCGATCTGGACGGCGACGGACGCCCCCGCGGCCAGCTGCCGCTTCGGTGCGCCGACGCCGCTGCGGGTGTCGACGACCCGGTACGGCGCGAGCGGGCTGTAGCCGCTGGCGGCGCTCTGGGTGAAGTAGCCGGCGATGTCGGCGATCAGGTCGACCGTGCCGCTGCTGCCGTTGTAGAGGTTGACCTGGCCCTTGTCGCCGATCGGGACGATGACCTGGTTGGGCACCGTCTGACCGGCTGTGAAGCCCTCTGCGCCGCCGCTGCCGCCGTCAGCGGGCGTCCGCGTGCCGGGTCACGATCGCTGCGGCGTCGGTGCCGCGGGGGAGGATGCCGTACTGGTGGCCGCGGTCTTCGCCGAGGCGGGCGCGGACGAAGGCCTCGGCGGCCGGGGCGGGTGCGTGCCGGAGCATCAGCGACGCCTGGAGCGCCAGCGCCATGCCCTCGACGGTGGCGCGGGCCCGGGTCTGCGCGGCCTCGGGATCGCGCAGGTCCGCCGCCAACTCCTTGCGCACCCGGGCCAGATGGGCGTCCAGCACCGGGTCGAGGCCGGCGGTGGAGTCCAGCTCGGCCCAGAACGCGTCCAGCGACCGCGGGGTCCTGGCGATGCCGCGCAGCACGTCCAGGGCGATGACGTTGCCGGAGCCCTCCCAGACCGCCATCACCGGCTGCTCGCGGTAGCGGCGGGCCAGCGGCCAGTCCTCGGTGTAGCCGTTGCCGCCGAGGCACTCCAGTGCCTCGTAGGCGTGGTGCGGACCGCGCTTGCAGATCCAGTACTTGGACACCGCGGTGGCCAGCCGCCGGAACAGCTGCTCCTCCTCGCCGGCGTCGGCCTCGTAGGCGTGGGCCAGCCGGATCGAGGTCCAGGTGGCGGCCTCGGCCTCCAGCGCCAGGTCGGCCAGCACCGCGGTCATCGCCGGCTGGTCCACCAGCCGGGCCCCGAACGCGCTGCGGTGCCCGGCGTGCCAGACCGCCTCGGACACCGACTGGCGCATGCCCGCGGTACTGCCCAGCACGCAGTCGAGGCGGGTGTGGTTGACCATCTCGATGATGGTCGGCACGCCGCGTCCCGGCTCGCCGACCCGCTGCGCCCAGGCGCCGTCGAACTCGACCTCGGAGGAGGCGTTCGACTTGTTGCCCAGCTTGTTCTTCAGCCGCTGGATCCGGACCGTGTTGCGGGTGCCGTCCGGCAGCACCCTCGGCAGCAGGAAGCAGGTCAGCCCGGCCTCGGCCTGGGCGAGCACCAGGAAGGCGTCCGACTGCGGCGCCGAGAAGAACCACTTGTGCCCGGTCAGCAGGTGCGCCCGCCCGGACGGGTCGGACGGCACGGCGACCGCGCGGGTGGTGTTGGCGCGGACGTCGGAGCCGCCCTGCTTCTCGGTCATCCCCATCCCGAAGAGCAGCCCCGGCTTTCCGGCAGGGGCGGTCAGCGACGGGTCGTAGCGGCGGCTGAGCAGGCCGGGCAGCCAGTCCCGGCCCACCTCCGGATCCCGCTGCAGGACCGGGACGACCGCGTGCGACATCGACACCGGGCAGGCGTGGCCCGGCTCGATCTGCCCGAACAGCATGAACACCGCGGCACGGGCCACCGTGGCGCCGGGCCGCGGGTCGGCCCAGGCCGAGGCGTGCGCGCCGTGGCGCACGGCCGCGGCGATCACCTCGTGGTAGGCGGGGTGGAAGTCGACCTCGTCGACCCTGTTTCCCCAGCGGTCGTGGCTGCGCAGCACCGGGAGGACGGTGTGGGCCTGCTCGGTCCACTGCTGGAAGCGGGCCGAACCGACGAGTCGGCCGACCTCGTGCAGCTCGGGCTCGCGCCAGCCGCCGCCGTACGCCCGGACCGCTTCCAGCAGCGGCTGGTTGGCGGCGTATTCGTCCAGGTCGACCCGGGGGGCGGCCTGGTTGGCCACGGTGTGGGTGAGGTGCGGGGCGGGGGCGGGGGCGCCCAGCGGCGCGGACGGGGGCTTGGCCGGGGACGGGGAGGAGGCGCTGGGGGCGGTCGGGGTCACGGGGCTGTCCTGTCTCGGGTGGTGGTGGGCCGGAGAGGTGTGTGCGGTTCGACAGCGTTTGCGGCAATGGCGGCTGCGGCAGTGGCGGTTACGGCAACGGCGGTTGCGCCGACGGCGCGGAGGCACAGCGCCACCAGGGCCTGCACGGCCAGGGTTTCCGCCGCCGGGTCCCGCGGCGTTTTGGGGGACGTGGCGGCCTGGTCGGCCGCGGTGGACGGGGACGGTGCCGCAGACGGGTGCGGCGGCTCGGCCGGGGAGAGTGCTCCGACCGGGGACAGTGGCCCGAGCAGTGCTTCGCCGATTGCGCCGACCACGGCGGCGGCGGACAACGACGGTTCCTGGGGCGGCAGTTCGCCGGTCGCCACGCCTTCGGCGATAGCCTCCCTGGCCAGCGCGAGGTAGCCGCGACGGTAGGCCAGCCGTTCGGTCTGCACCAGCGGGTCGACCGGCTCTGCGAGCAGCGCCCACGCGGTGCGCGGTGCGCGCAGCGCCCGGTGGGAGAACACCTCGACCAGGACCCGCAGTTGCTCGGCCGCCCCGCGCTGCGCGCGTACCGCTTCCCGGACGGCTTCCCGTACGGCGTCCAGTTCGTGCCCGGCGACGTGCTGGAACACGGCGGCGAGGAGTTCCTGCCGGGAGGCGAAGTGGCGGTAGACGCTGCCGGTGGCCACCCCGGCCCGTTCGGCCACCACCACCACACCGGTGGCGGCATAGCCGCCCTCGGCGAGGAGCCCGCGGGCGGCTTCGAGCAGCCGTTCGCGCTGGGCCGCGCGGGCAGCCTCGGTGCGGGCGGTGGGTCGGTAGGCCATGATGATCTGAACCCCGATTCATGTCTTCCTCTGTCCACTGAACCACCCGCGATCGAGCCACGCAACCACCGGGCGGGTAGGTGCTGGGGCGAGGTGCGGGCCCGGCGGGCCCGGTGGTGCCGCTCGGCGGGCGGGTGCGGGACGATGGGCGGAGCGATCGCCCAGGAGGAGCAGGAGGAGGAGACCGTGCCCAGCCCCGACCAGCCCGACCAGCCCGAGCACCCCGACGGGCTCGACCGGTCTGCTCCGGCCGCTCCGTCTGCCCTGGCCGCTCCTCCCGCTCCTCCCGCCCTGGCCGCCCCTCCCGCCCCGCCCGTCCGCGCCGCCGCTGACCGGGCCGGGAGCCCCCCCGTCGGCGGGGCGGGGCTGTGGTTGCTGCGGGTGCCGGAGGTGGCGGTCGGGGCGCTGGCCGTGGGCGAGTTGGACCAGGACGAGCGGGCCCGCACCGACGCCTTCGTCCGTGACTCCGACCGGGTCCGCTACGCCGCGGCGCACATCGCGCTGCGCCGCCTGCTCGGCTCGGCGACCGGGATGCCCGCCCGGGAGCTGGTCATGGTCAGGGAGCCCTGCCCCTGCTGCGGCGCGCTGCACGGTCGGCCCGCCCTGGCCGTCCGGCCCGGCGCGGAGCAGCCGGGCCGACTCCCGCACTTCTCGCTGTCGCACGGGGGCGACCTGATCCTGATCGGGCTGGCGGACGTGCCGATCGGGGTGGACGTCGAGGCGCTGCCGGAGCCGCGCACGGTCACGGAGTTGGCGGCCGTACTGCACCCCGGCGAGCAGCGCGAGTTGTCAGGGGTTCCGGCCGAGCTGCGGACCGCCGCCTTCGCCCGGCTGTGGACCCGCAAGGAGGCCTACCTCAAGGGGATCGGCACCGGCCTCGGCCGTGACCCCGCCGCCGACTATCTCGGCAGCGGCGGCCTGGCCCCGACCCCGCCCGGCTGGACGGTCGCCGACCTCGACCTCGCCCGGGACGAGGCCGAGGGCCACGCCGCCGCATACGCTCTGCGGCACGATTCGGCTGCCGCGCCGCGACTGCGACGGCTCCCCGTGGACGCGGTGTTGGGCTGACGCCGACGAAGCGTCATTCCTGGGGTCCGACAGCACCGAAGTGCCGGAGAGGCGCCATTCGGACGGTGTCACGTTGGCAGACCGTTACCGTGCGAACTGTAGATCGTTCCAGGTTTAGCGGCCCCCTGTCACGCTTATGAGCGAACTATCGCTCCGATGTTGGCCGGGGGGTGATTCCGTGGGCAGTCTGAGAGTGCGACGCCGCAACCCGGGCAGGCCGCAGCTGGCCATGTGCCTGCCCAATGACAGTTCGACTTCCACCACTTGGAGGAATCACATGTCCCGTATCCGTATGACCCTTGCCGCCGCTCCGATCGCCGTCGCGATGCTCCTGGTGGGCGCCGGTGCGGCTGCTGCCGACAACGGGTCGTTCGCGGACGGCGGTTCCAGCAGCAGCATCGTCTCCGACTCCGGCGGCGGGAGCCTGTCCGGTTGGCTGAACGGCAACTCCAACTGGACCCAGCAGACCGCGACGGGCTCGGGCGCGTCCAATGCCAACAACACGCTGGGTGTGAACGGCACCGGCAACACCGTCTACAGCAGCCAGTCGAACAGCGACGTGCGGATCTTCTTCTAGTTCGGTCCCCCTGACGCCTGTCCGCCCCGGGGTGGGTCCCACGCCCCGGGGTGGGCGGGCGTCTCCGCACCCTTGACTGCGGCAGCGTATCTGACGCACAGTCAGATTTGTGATGGAGCTGCAGGAGTACGCGGGCCGACCCGCCGCGGCCGGGGGTCGCGGGCCGGATCTCGTCAACGAGCCGATGATCCGGCACTGGTGCGAGGCCATGGGCGACACCAATCCCGCCTACCGGGGCCCGGGTGCGACCGCGCCCCCGGCGATGCTGCAGGCCTGGACGATGGCCGGTCTCGGCTTCGGCG
The DNA here is from genome assembly GCF_042510955.1 of Streptacidiphilus cavernicola. Taxonomy (NCBI): domain Bacteria; kingdom Bacillati; phylum Actinomycetota; class Actinomycetes; order Kitasatosporales; family Streptomycetaceae; genus Streptacidiphilus; species Streptacidiphilus cavernicola. Next base: position 168,048 of record NZ_JBHFAB010000009.1, on the reverse strand, counting down.
CGGCCGACGGCGGGGCCGACGCCTCGGCCGCCCGGGTCGGGCGCAGCAGCGACTACGACGACCTGCTGGCCCGTCTCGACGCCGAGGGCTTCAGCTCGGTCGTGGCCACCGACTGCGAGCAGGACTACCTCCGCCCGCTGCGGCCCGGCCAGCGGGTGCTGTTCGACGCCGAGATCGAATCGGTGTCGGCTCGGAAGACGACCGCGTTGGGCGTCGGGCACTTCGTGACCACCCGGATGGACCTCCGTGCGTATGACGAGAGCGCGGGGGAGAAGCCGGAGGAGGCGGTGCCGGTGGCCGGCCACCGCTTCCGCATCCTCAAGTACCGCCCGGCAGGACGGCCGACGAACCACACGTCGCCGACGACCGGCGGTGAACCCGCCACCGCCCCGCCGCTTCGGCCGCGTCCGGTGGTCAACCGTGACAACCAGGGCTTCTGGGACGGCGTCGCCGCAGGCGAACTGCGGTTCCAGCGCTGCGCGGTGTGCGCGGTGCCGCGCCTCCCCTGGCTGCCCGGCTGCAACGCCTGCGGCTCCCTGGAATGGACGGCGGAGGCCGCGAGCGGCGAGGGCGCCGTCTACTCGCACGTGGTGGTGCACCACCCGCTGCCCGCCGCGTTCCGTTCCGGCGGCCCCTACGCCGTCGCGCTGGTCCAACTCGCGGAGGGGGTGCGGCTCGTCAGCAACGTGGTCGGCCTCCCGGCGGACGAGGTGCGGATCGGGCTGCCGGTCCGGCTCTCCTTCGAGTGCTGCGACGACGCGTTGACGCTCCCGATGTTCCGCCCGGCGACCGAGGACGACCTCCCGCCGCTGCGGATCCCGGTCACCCGGACGCTGATCGTGGCCGGTGCCATCGCCTCCCGCGACTACCAGGACGTCCACCATGACGTCGAACTCGCCCACGCCAAGGGCGCGCCGGACATCTTCATGAACATCCTGACCAGCAACGGCCTGGTCGGACGGTATGTCACCGACTGGGCCGGACCGCGCGCGGTGCTGACCGGCATCGCCGTGCGCCTCGGCGTCCCGGCCCACCCGGGGGACGAGCTGACGTTCACCGGCCGGGTCACCGGGCGGGACGGCGACCGCCGGACGGTCCTGGTCACCGGCCGGACCCGTCGCGGCCCGCATGTCACCGCCACCGTCCGGCTGACCGTCCCCACCGCCGACGGCGCATCGGAGCCGCAGCCATGAGCCTCACCCGCGCCGACACCCTGGGCGGTCGCGCCGCCATCGCCGGCATCGGCGCAACCGAGTTCTCCAAGGACTCCGGCCGCAGCGAGCTGAAGCTCGCGGTGGAGGCGGTCCAGGCCGCGCTGGACGACGCCGGGCTCCGTCCACAGGATGTGGACGGACTGGTCACCTTCACCATGGACACCAGCCCGGAGATCACCGTCGCGCAGGCGGCGGGCATCGGCGAGCTGTCCTTCTTCTCCCGGGTCCACTACGGCGGCGGCGCTGCCTGCGCCACCGTCCAGCAGGCGGCACTCGCCGTCGCGACCGGGGTGGCGGAGGTCGTGGTCTGCTACCGGGCCTTCAACGAGCGCTCGCAGCACCGCTTCGGATCAGGCCTGACGAGCCGTCAACCCTCGGCCGAGGGAGCGGCGATGGGCTGGACCATGCCGTACGGGCTGGTCACCCCGGCGTCCTGGGTGGCCCTGCACGCCCAGCGCTACCTGCACCACTACGGGCTCACCCCGGACGCCTTCGGCCCGGTCGCCGTCGCCGACCGCCGCCATGCCGCGACCAACCCGGCCGCGTACTTCTACCAGCGCCCGATCACCCTGGCCGAGCATGCCGCGTCCCGCTGGATCGTGGAGCCGCTGCGGCTGCTGGACTGCTGCCAGGAGACGGACGGCGGCCAGGCCGTCGTGGTCACCACCCCCGAACGGGCCCGCGACCTGCGCTGTCCCGCGGTCGCCATCACCGCGGCGGCCCAGGGCGCGGGGCGCAACCAGGAGGCGATGACCAGCTTCTACCGCGACGACCTGACCGGCCTGCCGGAGATGGGCGTGGTCGCGCGGCAGCTCTGGCGCAGCAGCGGGCTCGGCCCGGCCGACATCGACACCGCCGTGCTCTACGACCACTTCACCCCCTTCGTGCTGATGCAGTTGGAGGAGTTCGGCTTCTGCGGGCCGGGCGAGGCAGCCGGGTTCGCCGCGGACGGCGGCCTGGAGCTCGGCGGCCGACTGCCGGTGAACACCCACGGCGGCCAGTTGGGCGAGGCCTACCTGCACGGGATGAACGGCATCGCGGAGGCGGTCCGGCAGGTGCGCGGCAGCGCGGTCAACCAGGTTCCGGGGGCGCGGCACGTGCTGGTCACCGCGGGCACCGGCGTGCCGACCTCCGGCCTGGTGCTGGGGCCCGCCTGAGCTGCCTGACCCGCCTGGCAAGCCCCCGCCGACCGGCCCGGAACCGACCGGCTGACCGCTGTTGCACGGCTGTGACGGGAGCCCGATAGTTCCACGACGTCGGGCTGACAGTCTTCTTCTTGTCGCACCGCCGCAGCACCCGCCGGTCACCGGCGCCATCGTCTTCTGGGGGAACCACCAATGTCTGCTCGTACCCGTCGTGTCGCCACGGCCAGCGCCATCGCCCTGGTCACCGCCGTCTCCGCCGCCGTCCTGCTGCCGATGACGGCGAACGCGGCACCCGCCGCCAAGAGTGCCAAGGCCGCCGCAGCCGTCAAGGCCGCCACGGTCCTCAACGGGACGAGCAAGAGCAACGGGCTGACCATCAGCACCGGCACCCGGTACGTCGTCATGAACGGGACCCGGGTGGACTTCGGCGTCATCGTCCGCGACCTGGCCTGGTCCCCCGACGGCAAGAAGGCCGCCTTCGTGGACGGCAACGGCAGCCTGGAGACCGCCAACCCGGACGGGACGGGCCGCCGCGTCGTCGCGGTCAACCCGGGACACCAGACCTGGTCCCACCCGACCTGGCAGGTCACCAAGAACGACCCCGCCGACGGGCTCCCGGCCAAGGACAACCTGATCCTCACCGTGAACAAGGGCGGCAGCACCAGCCTCAAGCGGATCTCCGCCACCGCCTCGCACGGCACCCTGGCGACCCTGTCGCTGGGCAACTACTTCGACGAGGGCGTCCCGGCGAACCCCACCACCGGCAACAACTGGGCCGACGGCAACGGCGGCTACGGCACCGTCGTCTACGACAACACCCGCAACGGCGAGATCTACATCCGCGACGACTACCTCCGCCAGCAGGGCGGCGCGATCACCAAGGGCTCCGAGCCCGCGCTGTCGCCGAACGGCGAGGAGATCGTGTTCGTCCGCTCGGTCAAGGGCCACGACCACATCTTCACCAGCGACACCAACGGCGCCCACGTCCGCGACCTGACCCCGGGCGCGACCACGAACTACACCGAGCCCGACTTCTCGGCGAACGGCAGGACCATTGCCTTCCGCTCCCCGAACGGCAGCTACACCCTGCCCGCGACCGGCAGCCACACCCCGACCCGGGTCTCCGGCTACACCGGCCTGATCGCCTACCGGGCCTGACCCCGCAGCTAGGACAGCTGAACCGGCTCCGGGCGCGACGGTCGTTCACCGAGCGTCGCGCCCGCGCTGGCGATGATCACGCAGGCGATGCCGAGCAGCTGCACCCCGCCCAGGACCTGCCCCAGCACCACCAGCCCGATCAGCGCGCTGACGGCGGGCTCCAGGCTGGCGATGACGCTGAAGATCCGCTCCGGCAGCCGCCGCAGGGCGGTCATCTCCAGCAGGTAGGGGACGATCGGGAAGAGCAGCGCCACCCCCGCGACCGCGAGCAGCAGCAACCCCGGCCGATCGCTGTGGCGCAGCCCGTGCCAGGCCTCGCCGAGACCGAACGGGGCCAGTGCGATCGCGGCGACGGTGAGCGAGAGGGCCAGCCCGTCGAAGCCCGCGAACGCCCGGCCGACCCGCTGGGTGAGCAGGATGTATCCGGCCAGGCAGGCCGCCGCGCCGAAGGCGCTGGCCAGGCCGCGCGGGTCGAGCGCGGCGCCGGGGGCCCGGCCGACCAGGGTCAGCAGCAGCACGCCGGCCGCGGCGAGCAGCGCCCACAGTACGTGTCCGAAGCGGCGGGAGAACACCAGCGCCACCGCCAGCGGCCCGAGGAACTCGATGGTCGCCGCCGTGCCCATCGGCAGCCGGTGCACCGCGTCCGCGAACAGCAGCGTCATCCCGGCCGAGGACAGCCCGAGCAGGGCGACCGAGCACAGGTCGCGGACGCCGCGTCCGCGCAGCCGGGGCCTGGTCCAGGCGAGCAGCAGCAGCGAGGCGGTGATCAGCCGGAGTGAGGTGGTCCCGGCCACGCCGAGGCTGCCGAACAGCGGCGTGGACAGCGCGATGCCGGTCTGCACGGTGAACATGGCCGCGAGGCAGAACAGCGGCGCCGGGATCCGGCCGGACGGGTGACGGCCCGTCAGCTGCGCGGCCGCCACGCCGGCCGCGGGGACGGCGGCCGGAGTGGGGGAAGCGGACATGGCGTCAGTGTGGCGTAAGGACCGTTAGAGGGGCAAACGCGTTACCGTGGCGTGGCTAATAGGGATATAAGCGGCATTGTGGTCACGATTCCCTGTGACTACTCTCCGTACAGCAGTCGTTGCCGCCCTGGTCTGCCTCAGTTGCCTCGCGGCGACGCTCACCGGTGAAGCCACCGCCGCCGCCGTGCCGTCCGCCGTGCCGTCCGCCGCCGACGCACAGACGCAGGCGCTGAGGTCGGTGCCCAAGCCCAAGCCCGTCCCCAAGCCGCCGGTCCCGAAGCCGGTGCCCAAGCCGCCCGCCCCCAAGCCCGCCCCGAAGCCCGCCCCCAAACCGGTGGTGTTCACCGGTCAGGCGTTCGACACCTGCGCCGCGCCCAGCCTGGCCACCCTCAAGGCCTGGCACGGCACCTCCGGCTACGGCGCCGTCGGCATCTACATCGGCGGCAAGAACCGTGGCTGCTCGCAGCCCCGGCTCACCGCGAGCTGGACCCGCTCCGCCAGCGCGAGCGGCTGGCGGCTGCTCCCGCTCTACGTCGGCTCGCAGGCGCCGTGCCTCCCGGCCCGGAACACGACCGCCCGGATCGGCACCGGCACCGCGCTGACCCAGGGCACCGCCGAGGGCAAGGACGCGGTCAGGGCCGCCAAGTCACTGGCCATCACCGCGGGCAGCCCGGTCTACCTGGACATGGAGTCGTACACCCGCGGCGCGTCCTGCACCCTCGCGGTGATGCAGTACACCGCCGCCTGGTCCCGCGCCGTCCGCGCGGCCGGCTACCTGGCCGGCTTCTACAGCAGCGCCGACGCCGGCATCGCCGACCTCGCCGCGATCGCGCTCACCCGCGGCGCCCACGCCGCCGCCGACCTGCCGGACGTGCTCTGGTACGCGCGCTGGGACAAGCGCGCCAGCACCGACGGCTACGGCGCGCTGAGCAGCAGCCTGTGGACCGAGCACCAGCGGGTGCACCAGTACGTCGGCAACGCCAAGGAGACCCACGGCGGGGTCACCGTCAACATCGACCGCAACGCGGTGGACGCCCCGGTCGCCCTGGTCCACTGACCTCCCCGGCGGGAACCGTTTTCCGCCCGCAGGACGCGGTATGTGCTGACAGGAGGCCGTGCGAGCGACAGAATCCCTGTCAGCGCCCGCTGCTACCCGCAGGTAGCGCCCCGCCAGGTCAAGGAGGACCCAGGTGCTCAGCACGATGCAGGACGTCCCGCTCACGGTGGGGCGCATCCTCGCCCACGGCTCGACCTTCCACGGCACGTCCACCGTGGCGACCTGGGACGGCACCCGGGCCGTCGCCCGCGGCTTCGCCGAGGTCGGCGCCCGTGCGGCGCAGCTCGCCCATGCTCTGCGCGACGAACTGGGCGTGACCGGCGACCAGCGGGTCGCCACCCTGATGTGGAACAACACCGAGCACCAGGAGGCCTACCTCGCCGTCCCGTCGATGGGCGCGGTGCTGCACACCCTCAACCTGAGGCTGCCGCCGCAGCAGCTGGCGTTCATCATCAACCACGCCGACGACCGGGTGATCATCGCCAACTGCAGCGTGCTGCCGCTGCTCGCCCCGCTGCTGTCGCAGCTGCGCCCGACGCTGCGTCACATCGTGGTGGTCGGCGAGGGCGACCGCTCCGCTCTGGACGGCTTCGCGGGCTCCGTGCACGGCTACGAGGAGCTGATCGCGGACCGCCCGACCACCTTTCCGTATGCCGTCGACCTGGACGAGCGCACGGCCGGCGCGCTCTGCTACACCTCGGGGACGACCGGCGACCCCAAGGGCGTCGCCTACTCGCACCGCTCGATGTACCTGCACTCGATGCAGGTGCTCTCGGCCGAGAGCTTCGGTCTGACCAGCGCCGACAAGGTGCTCCCGGTGGTCCCGATGTTCCACGTCAACGCCTGGGGCATCCCCTACGCGGCGTTCATGGCCGGGACTTCGCTGCTGATGCCGGACCGCTTCCTGCAGCCGCAGCCGCTGGCCGCGATGATCACCGCCGAGCACCCGACCTTCAGCGCCGCTGTCCCCACCATCTGGACCGGCCTGCTGGACGAGCTGGACGCCCACCCCGGCGTCTACGACACCAGCACCCTGTCCCGGGTCGTCATCGGCGGCTCGGCCTGCCCGCCCGCGCTGATGAAGGCGTTCGAGGAGCGGCACGGCATCAACGTCATCCACGCCTGGGGGATGACCGAGACCTCCCCGCTCGGCAGCGTCTCGCACCCGCCCGCCGGGCTCGGCCCGGAGGAGACCTGGCACTACCGGCTCACCCAGGGCCGCTTCCCGGCCTCGGTCGAGCCCCGGGTGATCGGCCCGGACGGCGAGCCGCTCCCGTTCGACGGCGAGTCGCCCGGCGAGATCGAGGTCCGCGGCCCCTGGGTCGCCGCCGCCTACTACGGCGGCGCCGACAACCCGGCGGAGACCGGCGAGAAGTTCAGCGACGACGGCTGGCTGCGCACCGGCGACGTCGGCACGATCAGCCCGGACGGCTTCCTCACCCTCACCGACCGGGCCAAGGACGTGATCAAGTCCGGCGGCGAGTGGATCTCCTCGGTCGAGCTGGAGAACGAGCTGATGGCCCATCAGGACGTGCTGGAGGCCGCGGTCGTCGCCGTCCCGGACGAGAAGTGGGGCGAGCGGCCCCTGGTCACCGTCGTCCTCCGCCCCGGCGCCACGGCCGGCTTCGCCGACCTGCGCGCCTTCCTGGCCACCCGGATCGCGCACTGGCAGCTGCCGGAACGCTGGAGCATCGTCGAGTCGGTCCCGAAGACCTCGGTCGGCAAGTTCGACAAGAAGGTCATCCGCAGGTCCTACGCGGAGGGCAGCCTGGACGTGACCACCCTCGGCAAGGACGCGTAGCCGTCCACGACGGGCGGCGCCGTCGGCCGGGCCGGGTGGCTGGGCTCGACGCCGCCCGGACCGGGGTCGTCCGGGTCGGCTGCGCTCAGCCGCCGAGGCTGCCGATCTTGCCGAGCAGGTCCACTATCCGGGCCTGGACCTCGGGGCTGGTCGAGCGTTCGGCGAGGAACAGCACGGTCTCGCCGGCCCGCAGCCGGGAGTTCTGCTGCGGGCCGTCCACCGAGGTGTAGATCACCAGCGGGGTGCGGTGCAGCTGGTTGTTGTCGCGCAGCCAGTCCACGATGCCGACCCGGCGGCGGCGGATCAGCATCAGGTCCATCACCACCAGGTTCGGCTGGACGCTGCCGGCCTTCTCCACCGCGTCGTTCTCGCTGAGCGCGTGCACCACGTGCATCCCGCGCCGCTCCAGGGTGGCGGTGAACGCCGCCGCGATGTCCTGGTCCTGCTCGACCAGCAGCACCCGGGGCGCGTGCCGCTCGCTGTCCCGCGGCGCGAGGGCGCGCAGCAGCACGGCCGGGTCGGCCCCGTAGGCGGCCTCCCGGGTCGCCTGCCCCAGACCGGCGGTGACCAGCACCGGGACGTTGGCGTCCCCGGCCGCGGTGCGCAGCGTCTGCAGCGCGGTCCGGGTGATCGGCCCGGTCAGCGGGTCCACGAACAGCGCCGCGGGGAAACCGGCGACCTGGCCCTCGACCTCTTCCCTGGTGCGGACGATGACCGGGCGGTAGCCGCGGTCCTGCAACGCCTGACGGGTCGACGGGTCCGGGTCCGGCCAGACCAGCAGCCGCCGCGGGCGGCCGTCGGCGGCCGGGGAGACCATGGTCGGGTAGTCCGCTCCGGCGATGAACTCCAGCCGGCTCTCGGTGCCGGGGCCGTCGTCACCGGGCGGTGCGGCGGAGGGGGCCGCCGGTGCGGCGGACTGCGCGGCGGTCTGCTCGCGCGGGGCGGCGGGGGCGGACGCGGGCCCGAGCGCGAACACGTCGCGGACGGCGCCCAGTGCGCGGACCTTCGCCGTGCCGGTCCCGTTGCCGCCGGGGCCGTTCCCGCTGCTCCCGTTCATCCCGTTGTTGGTGTTGCTGCTGTTGGCGCTGTTGCCGCCGCCGTCCGGGCCGAAGCGACCGCCGAAGGGCGCGGCGGCCGGGACCGGCTGCAGCGCCGCAGGCTGCAGCGCGGACGGGCCCGAGCCCTGCTCCGGCGCGTGCGACTGCTGCCCGGGGAGGGCGATGCCGCCGCCCGGTGCGCTGCCGCCGTTGCTCTGCGGGCCGGTGCCGCTCTGCGGGCCGGTGCTGCCGCCCGGGGGCTCCAGCGCCAGCGGTCCGCCCGACCCGCCCTGTGCCTGGTCGTCGCCCGGCGGGATCGCCAGTCGGCGCCGACGCCCGTTCGACGGTGCGGCGTCTGCCTGGGCCGGGACCGGGGCAGGATCGATCCTGCTCCCGGCCGGCGGCAGCGCGTGCTCAAGACCCGGGTACACCGGGCCGCCGATCAGGCCGGGGAAGCCGTTCGTTCCCAGTCCGGGCTGCTGCTGGACCGGCTGCTGCTCCTGCCGCTGCTGGGCCTGCTCCTCCGCCTGAGCCTCCGCCTGCTGCTGGGCCTCCAGCACCGCGCGCGGCGGCCGGACCACCTCCGGCGCGGGCAGCGCGCGACGGCGGCGCGAGCGGTCTGTCCCCTGGGCGGGCGTCTCCGGCCGGGCCTCGGGCAGGCTCTCCGCGCTGCGCCGCGCCCCGGGCAGCGACGCGCCACCGGCGGATGTGCCGAGCCCGTCTGATGCCCCGTCATAACCGTCATAACCGCCGCCGGTCGGCCCGCCGGCCGTGCCGCCGCCGGTCCCGCCGTCGGCCATCCCACCAGCCGTCCTGCCTCCGCCGGCTGTGCTGCCGCCTGCGCGGGCGCCCGCGCCGCCGCCGGTGGCGGAACCGTCGCCGGTTCCCCTGCCCCCGCCTGCCGCGCCAGCACCTCCGCCCCCGCCCGCCGGAGTGCCGAGCCCCGGCAGCTCCGGGAGCATCGCGGTGTCGTTCTCCCTGGTCCGGTCCGCCCGCCGGGCCGCCGCGGCGGCCCGCTCGGCCGCCTCCCCCGCGGTCGCCGGGTCCAGCGGCAGCTCCACCACATACGTCCGGCCCTGCTTGCCGGGCAGCTCGTGCGACTGCAGCACGCCGCCGTGCCGCTCGACCATGCCGCGGGCGATCGGCAGGTGCACCGGGCTGCCGCCCGCGCTGGGGCCGCGTACCTCGATCCGGGCCACCGGGCCGCGCTGGGCGGCCGCTATCACCACGGTCGGGCCCTGCCCCGGCGTCCCGCTCAGTCCGGAGGCGACGCCGACCGCCATCCCGTACAGCCCGTTCCCGCCCTCGCTGCTGCCGCCGCCGCCGACGCCGCTGCCCGCCGCGGCGGGCAGCGCCACGTCCGCGATCAGATGGCCCAGCGCCTGCGCCAGCCGCTCCTGGTCCACGATCACCTCGACCTCGGACGGGTGCACCGCGAACCGCACCCGGTCCTCGCCGATCAGCTCGGTCGCCGCGGCGACCGCCCGCCGCACCACCGCGTCCAGGCCGACCGGATGGCGCTCCAGCGCCTCCCGTCCGGCGTCCAGCGAGGCGTCGAAGCGCTGGTAGGACAGCACGCCGTCGACCAGCCGCGCGGTCCTGGCGCAGTCGGCGGCCAGCCGCCGCAGCACCCAGTTGGCCTCCGGCCAGAGCTGCCCGGCCGGGTCGGCGGCGAGCCGCTCCAACGTCCCCTGCAACCGGCCCAGCGGCTCGTCCAGCTCCTCCCGCAGCACGGCGGTGAGGTGTTCGTGCCTGGCCTCGAGGGAGAGGAACGCGGTCCGGTCGGTGAACGTCATCACCGCGCCGACCAGCTGCTCGCCGTCCCTGACCGGTGCGGTGGACAGCTCGACGTGCACCGGGCGGCCGTCCTTGCGCCACAGCACCGCCGTCCGCACCCGGTGCTTGCGGCCGGAGGCGAGGGTGTCCGCGAGCGGCGACTCCTCGGGCGACTGCGGGGTGCCGTCCGCCTTGGAGTGCTGCACCAGCGGCAGCAGCTCCTGACCGCCCAGCTCGCTGGCGCGGAAGCCGAGGATGTGCGCGGCGGCCGGGTTGACCAGCACCACCCGCCCCTCGATGTCCACGCCGAGCACGCCCTCGGCGGCGGCGCGCAGGATCATCTCGGTCTGCTTGTGCTGGCGGCGCAGCTCGGCCTCGACTTCGAGCCGGGCCGACAGGTCGCGCACCACGATCAGCAGCAGCTCCCGGTCGGACGGCCGGGACGAGCCCGCCCCGGAGCCGCCGCTCGCGCCGTATCCGTACCGGGACACGCCGCCGTAGGAGTCGTACGGGCCGTAGCCGTCCCGGCCGCCGCTCGTGCCGCCGGGGCGGGCCGATCCGCCGCTGCTGCTGCCGCTGCCGGAGCCGAGGCCGCCGAGGCCGCCGCCGAGCAGTCCGTCGTCCTCGAACTCGTTCCCGGCGACCTCGACCGGGAAGGAGGTCCCGTCGGTCCGCCGCGCGGTCATCCGGACGGGGGCGTCGTCGTCCTCTTCGCTGCCGTCCTCGGCGCGGGCGCGGGGGCGCATCGAGCCGGGGATGCGGCTCGGGTCGAACTCGGGGAGGAGGTCCAGCACGCCCATGCCGACCAGCGACGTGCCCGGGGCCTGCAGGCTGCGCACGGCGGCGGCGTTCGCGTCCACCACGGTGCCGTTGCTGTTGACCAGCAGCAGCGCGTCCGGGAGCGCGTCGAGTATGGCGGCGAGGCGAGCAGTGCCTCGGGTCGGCCTGCTGCTCACGACGAGCCGTCCTCCCTAGCTGTACTTCCCTTCCGCAGCGGCCCGGTCCCGGCGCTGCGTCGGCTGACCTCCCCCCAGGCTCACCAGCAAGCACTATCCCATCAATTTTGCGATTGCGGCGACCCGCCTAGTAACGTAGTTACCGGTTGGCCGCAGCCCGGGTGGCTGTGGCATCATCCATGCAGACGATCGCGCGTACCGGTTTCCGGTGTCGGCGGTCAGTGCTGGGAGGCTTCGCCTAGTCCGGTCTATGGCGCCGCACTGCTAATGCGGTTTGGGTTTTAACGCCCATCGGGGGTTCAAATCCCCCAGCCTCCGCAGTCAGATCCAGGGAGTCCGCACCTCAGGGTGCGGGCTCCCTGAGTCGTTTCCGGGGTCACCGGGCAGCGGATCAGCTGTGGTGCCAGTGGTAGCGGCCGCTCTCCATGACGCAGGTGATGGTGCTGCCGTGGGCATCGACGGTCGAGCGGCCGGCGTCCCTGTCCGGGCAGTACTCACCGGCGGCGTAGAAGTTGCCCGAGGGGGCCTTGAGCACGCCGCCGCCGCTGTTCGAGTTCGGCGGGGTGCTCGCCGGAGCGGGTACAGGGGCGCGACTGGTCGGTCGCGGGGTCGTGGTCGGCGGCCGGGGAGCCGTCGTCGGGGTCCGGTCGGCCGGGCTGCTGCTGGGCGTGACCGGAGTGTCAGCCGGGGTGGGCGTGGCCGCGGCAGTGGGAGCCCCGGGGGCACTGCTGGACGCGGTGCTGCGCACCGGGGTCTTCGGGACGGGCGCCACATCAGTGGCGCTGCTGCACGCGGCGAGGGCGAGGACGGCCGCGCAGCCGGTCGCGGTGAGTGCTCTGCGCATGCTTCCAGCCTGCGCTCCGGGCCCGTGTCCCGCGCGGCGGCCGTCCCGAAAACCCGATTTCACCCCAGGCCGGGGCTCGTGTAATGTTGTCCTCGCAAGGCAGCGGGGCGAACGAAAAACGCCCTGAAGCCGAGTAGGCGCTCATAGCTCAACGGATAGAGCACTTGACTACGGATCAAGAGGTTGCAGGTTCGAATCCTGCTGAGCGCACCGCAGGACAGGGGCCCTTCGCCGGAAACGGCGAAGGGCCCCTGTCGTTGGTTTGGCGGCAACGCTGACGGCAACGGCCTTCTGGGTCTCCGTCAGCTGGGAGTCCAGGACCTCGGATACCGGGCTCGCCGTCGCCACCGCCGCCGTTTTCCGCGAGGGGGTCCCGCTAAAGTGAGGCTGCGGGAACCAGCGCTGGTAGGAGGGCAGCATGTCGACCAATGCGGTTGAAGGACCCGGGGGCGGCCTCCCGGCCAGGTTGACCTGGGACGAACTAGAACAGCTGCCTGAAGAGGTTGCCAGAGAGATCGAGCTGTGGGACGGGAACGTCACCTGGCTTCGGAGACCCCCGCATGAGCACCAGCAGGTGAGTGCACTCATGTGGCGTGCCTTGACCACTGACGCCAGGCGGAGGGCGGCCGGCCCACGGGACGACGGCCAAGGGCAGTGCTGGCAGGTCAGCCTGGAGACGAATGTGTTCTTCTCCGCTGACAAGAACAGCTTCCTCACTCCGGACTTCCTGGTGCGTCGCTGCCTGGAACGGGGGGCCGACACCTATGCGGCTGACGTCTCCCTGGCCGGCGAGGTGCTATCCCGCTCCGACACCCCCTCGCGTCGCGAGTGGAAGAAGATCCAGTACGCCGAAGCCGGCATCCCCTGGTACTGGGAGGTCGAGCTCGACTCGGGCAAGACCTGGGACGTCACCGTCGTACGGGCCTACGAGCTTGCTCTCATCCAGACCGATGGCCTCAGGGTCAAGCCGCTCCGCCCGGCGATGTACGCGCTGGTCGGGGAGTGGAACCCGGGCGACGTGGGGATCGACTTCCCTGAGCCGTTCCGCATCAGCATCTCCTGGGAAGACCTGACCCTCTGAGCTGCTCTCGGCCCCTGGAGAGAGTCGGCGAGGATGCGTGCGTGAGCCGACATCTCACCCGCGGGGCGCGCTGCTGCCAGGTGAACGTGATCGATCGGGGATTGCGGGCGCCGCGGCCAGACGGTTGCCTCCGCCCGTAGCAGTGAGCCCCCGTGGGTCTGCCGCTGTGGCGAAGTGGATATGACCGTTGATCATCCGAGTTGGTTCAAGGAAGTCCACGGCGACGACCTGCTGCCAAGGGGTGGCGGCGGAACGGTTTCGGCCGCTGTCGGATGTACACGATCGAGGGACAAGCCTCCGACACCACCGATCCGATCGTCCTCAGCGCCTAGCCTCGAAGAGAGATCACGACTGGCCGTCAATGCACCACGCCAGAGGACGTGATCCTGTGCTTTCCACTTCCACGTTTCCCGTGCTTGCGCCTGGCCGGACTGTGCGTCGGCACCGGGTCAACTCGGCGTACCCGCTCGCTATTCAGATGGGATCTGACACATGACCAGCAGCAGTGGCATCAACCCGTCCGCCGCCGGAACGGTTCCTGGTTGCCCCGGTGTCGAGGGCCTGCGTGCCGCCGCGGACGCTCGGGTGCGTGCGCGGATCGCCGACGCGGCGGAACGCCGGGTGCGGCGGGGCCGGTTCCGGGACGAGTTCGCCGAGCGGCGCCGCCATGGGCTGCACTCGCGGCACTGCGCCAGAACGGCCCGGCTCCGCCTCGCGGGCCGCCTCCATGGGCCTGGCAACGACGGTGGGGGAGGGGCTGGAGGGGGCAGAGGAGGGTCTCGGGGAGGCGGAGTCGACAGCGGGTGAACCGCGATCCGGGTGAACCGGAATTCGGGGCGTCTGCCTCGGGCGTGTATGCCGCCGCGGCGGTCTCGGCGGCGGCGCTGCTGGTCACCGCGGCCCGGGTGGGGCAGGGGCGGGCCACCGCCGGGGACCTGGTGCTGCTGATGGCCGCGCTGGCCGGAGTGCAGGGCGCGCTCGCCGGGCTGGTTTCGCAGCTCAGCGCGGTGGGCCCGGCGCTGGCCCTGTACGGGCACTATGACGCGATCGTCGGTGCGTCGGACGGGCCGTGCACGGAGGCAGAGGCGAGCGCGGAGGAGGGGACGGGGGCTGAGGCCGGGGCCGGGGTTGGTACTGGGGTGGTGCGGGAGCCTGGGCCGTTGCGGGTCGGCATCGAGTTGCGGGACGTGTGGTTCCGCTACCACCCGGAGCAGGATTGGGTGTTGCGCGGGGTGACCCTGTCCCTGCCGGTGCGCGGCTCGGTCGCGCTGGTCGGGCTGAACGGGGCGGGCAAGTCCACCCTGGTGAAGCTGCTGTGCCGACTCTACGAACCGCAGCGCGGCAGCATCACCTGGGACGGGTTCGACGTAAGGGAGTTGGACCCGGCGGCGCTGCGGCGGCGGATCGGGGTGCTCTTCCAGGACTACATGACGTATGCGCTGACGGTCGCCGAGAACATCGCCGTGGGGGAGGTGTCCGCGCTGCCCGGCGCGGAGCAGCCGGACACCGAGGGCGGCCTGCGGGTCCGGGCGGCTGCGGCGGCGGCCGGGGTCGATGAGTTGGCCAGCGCCTTGCCGGACGGCTATCGCACGATGCTGAGCCGGACCTTCGCCGCCACGCCGTCGTCCCTTGGGACGAGCAGCCCGGTGCTGCGGAACGGAACGCGCGTTGCGGCGTCTGCTCCAACGCCCGCAGCGGCGGGCTCCGACTCCGCGGCGTCCGCTCCGGCACCTGCCGCCTCCCCCGCGGCCGACGGTCCCGCCGTCACCCCGGCAGGCAGGGCAGGCGGGGCCGGCGGGGCGGGAGGGGCCGGGGCGAGCGGAGTGGCCGAGGCCGGGATGGCCGGGGTGACCCTTTCCGGGGGGCAGTGGCAGCGGATCGCGCTCGCACGGGCGTTACTGCGGCGGGACGCCGACCTGCTGATCCTCGACGAACCCTCCGCCGGGCTCGACGCGCAGGCCGAACAGGAGGTGCACGCACGGCTGGTGGAGCTGCGCGAGCACCGCACCAGTCTGCTGATCTCGCACCGGCTGTCCTCGGTCCGGCAGGCGGACCGGATCGTGGTGCTGCGCGGCGGCCGGATCATCGAGCAGGGCGACCACGACACCCTGATGCGCGGCGAGGGCGCCTACGCCGAACTGTTCCGGGTCCAGGCAGCGGGTTACCAACTGGCCGCGGTCGGGCCGAGTGCCAGGTCCAGCGTCGGAGAAGGCACCGGGCCGAGCATCCCGCCGGGCACCGTCCCGAGCGCCGCCCCGGCCCCCAGCCCGAGCGGCGGTGTCGGGAGATGACCGCCGCAGCCGTGCGGGTGTCCGTGCTCGGGCCGATGGAGCTGACCGTCGACGGAAGACCGGTGGCCATCGGCGCACCGCAGACCCGGACCGTGCTGGCGCTGCTGGCCCTCGGTTCGGGCGGGGTGGTCCCGGTCGACCGCATCGTCGAGGGCGTCTGGGGCGAGCGGTCGCCGCGCTCGGCGGTGCTCAAGGTGCAGGGGCATGTGTCCGCGCTGCGCAAGGCGCTGTGCGCGGCCGGTGGTCCGGACACGGCTGCGGTGCTGGTCACCCGCCCGCCCGGCTACCAACTGGTCGGGCCGGGCTACTGCTGCGACATGGACGAGTTCACCGGGTCCGCCCGACAAGCCTCGGCCCTGGCCGCGGCCGGGGATCCGGAGGCGGCCTGCGAGCTGCTCGACCAGGCGCTCCGGCCCTGGCGCGGGCCCGCCTTCGCCGACGTCCCGGGCGAGGAAGTACGGCTGCACGCGGCCCGGTTGGAGCAGTTGCGCTCCATCGCGCTGGAGGAGAAGGCCACCCACGACCTGCGCCGGGGCCGCTACTGGGCGGTACTGGAGGATCTCGGTCCCGAACTGGACAGCAACCCGCTGGGCGAGCGGGCCAGGGAGCTGGTGATCCATGCCTACCTGCGCCTGGGCCAGCGGCACGCGGCGCTGGCCTGCTACGAGACGGGGCGGACGCTGCTGCAGGACGAGCTGGGCATCAGCCCGGGGCAGTCGTTGCAGCGACTGGCCCGTCTGATCCGGCACGGGGCCACTCCCGATGTGGAGGCCGGAGTCTGACCACATGTCACCAACAGAGCTGAGCCACCGTCACTCCTCGGCCAGCAGCCGCGCCGTGGGCAGGTTGCGCAGCGACCGCAGTGGAACAGCCGCGGCGATGACGGCCAGCAGGACGGCGGTGACCGCGCCCAGCGCCGCGGTCAGGTAGACGGCCGACGGGAGCGTCGGCTGGAGCGCGGTGGCCAGACCGAGCGCGCTCCCCGCGCCCAGCACCGCGCCGAGGACGCCCAGTCCCGCCGCCTCGTAGCCGGCCAGTCTGGTCAGCTGTCCGTCGCTCCAGCCGGTGGCCCCGAGCAGGGCGAACTCGGACGCCCGCTCGCGGATGTTGACATAGAGGACGTCGGCGACGGCAACCGCTCCCAGCAGCGCGGTGACCCCGGCGGCCAGGTAGTCGGTGGGGCGGGTCTGCAGCACCACGGCGTCGCCCAGCAGCGTCCCGGAGACCGTGCTGTGGAAGGCCAGGTCGATCATCGCGATCAGGGTGAGCGCGGCGATGCCCAGGGCCAGGCTGACCGAGCCGAGCAGGGTGCGACCGGGCGCGCGGAGCAGGTTGCTGCGGGCGAGGGCGCTGATCCGGCGGCGCGGACGCGGGCGGCGGACGAAGGCGACCGCGGGCCGGACGGCGGCGCCCGGGTCGGCTCGGGTGGCCCGCCAGGCCGGGCCGAGTGCGGCCAGCAGGCTGAGCAGCAGTGCGGCGGGCAGCGCCAGCAGGGCGTAGAGCAGCCGGAGGTGCACGCCCAGCGCGGGGGCCAGCGCGAAGGCGCAGCCGGTGCCGCCGACCCCGGCCGCCGCGCCGACGACCGCCGCCTCGGTGAACACCAGCTGGAACAGCCGGGGTCGGGACCAGCCCAGGCAGGCCAGCACCCCCAGCTCGGTGACCCTGGCCCGGACCGCGGCGCCGGCCGCGTTGCCGACCGCCAGCGCGCAGGCGACCAGGACCAGCACCGCGAGCAGCAGGCTCTTCCGGTTGACGGCGGTGACCACGACCGCGGCCACCCCCTGCTTCAGCCAGGGCTGGGCCAGGGTCAGCGCGGGACGGCCGTACTTCCCGGCCGGGATGCCGGTGGCGACCGCGGTGCTCGACGAGCCGGTGACGAAGTCGACCTGGAGGCCGGTGGCCCGGCGGATGCTGTCGGCGATGGCGCTGATCCGGTCCCGGGAGAGCGCGTCGATCCCGATCCGGCCGGTCACCCGCACCCGGATGGTGCTGATCGGCGCGGCCGGGTCGATGCCGAAGCCGGTTGCGGTGTCCACGTAGGGCGGCTTCTGAAGCTGGGTCAGCGCACTGAGGGTGGTCAGCAGGGTGGGGCGCTGCGCGACCGGTCCGGCCGGATCGCCGTCCGGGCCCAGCGCCTGGCCGCCGAGGGCGGTCCGGGAGGCGGGGTCCGCGCCGGGGGCGCCGGGCTGGGAGTAGAGGTCCATCGGGGCGGGCGCCAGCGCGGGCCCGAGGTTCACCTTGGCCGGGTCGAACACGCCGACGCTGCGCAGTTCGGTGCTCGTCCTCGGATGGGTACCGTCGGGGGCCGCCCCCGGCTCGTAGAGGTTGTTGTTGACGTCGGTCGGGGAGTGGTTCACCACGCCGCGGGTGGCGGTGTCGCCGAGCTGGACCGGGAGGCCGGTCCAGTGCGCCCCCGGCTCGTAGGCGGCGCTGTGCCAGGCGGCGGGCGGCAGTTGCACCGGCTGCTCGATCAGACCGGAGCCGTGCGGCGTCAACGTCGGCGCCCCGGTGGTCCAGATGCTGGACGCCACCGGGTCGAAGCCGGTGCCCTGGGCCGCGTAGACGGGAAGCGGCGACGCCATGGCGGCGAGGATCTGCCGGTAGGCCTGCTCGGTGGTCACGGTGGTGCTGCCGGAGCGGGTGGCGGGCAGCTTGCCGAGCTGGTCAGGACGCGAGATCAGCGAACTGCCGGACGCGATGGACGCAGCCGCGCTCGGCGGCAGCGAGCTGACGGTGACCTGGAGCCGGTCGCCGGTGTCCGGGGTCGAGGAGGCCAGCACCGGGATCGAGGGCGAGCGGAAGACCTGGCCCGCGGTGGCCGGAGAGAAGCGGTCGGCGTCGGTGAAGCTGCTGGTCGAGGGGCCGTCGCTCTCGGTGAGGTAGCGCCCCTGGAGCACCGACCGGTCCAGGCCGTCCAGGGCGGCCTCCTGCGCCGGGTCGATCCCGGCGACCAGCATCGGCACGGTCAGGCCGATCAGCACATGCGGTGCAGCAGCCTGTTGTTGACTGTCCGTCGGATAGGTGGGATAGGTGCTGTTCTGGTTGCCTGACCAGCAGTCCGAGCTGCTGCGCGCGGATGGTGACAGCGCCGGGCCCTGGGTCGATCCGCCGTTCCCGGCGCCCGTGCCGGAGCTGTCGGCGGGTTGGCTGTAGACGCAGACCCGGCTGACCGAGCCGTCCGGGTGCTGCTGCAGGGCGTAGAACTGGTCGACCAGGTCCTTGGGGTCGCCGCGGAGCGGGTCGGTGGTGGCGTAGAAGTAGATCGGGCCGTCCGGGATGCGGCTGGTGCCCTGGTCGGTGACCCAGGTCGGGTCGATCCGCAGTACCTGGTTCTCCACGCCGGGCTTGAGGTAGCGGGTGAGGTCGACCGCGACCTCACCGGTCTGCATCACATAGCCGCCGACCGCCACCGGCGCGGCCACCGCGACCCCGGGCAGGGCCAGGATCCGCTGCCACTGGGCGGTGGTGATGCCGGCGCCTAGCGAGCTGAGCTGGTCGGTCTGAACGAGCCCGCTGCTGTGCTCCAGCGCGGAGGCGGCGCCGCGGGGGCGGACCAGGATGTCGTACAGCGGGCGGTAGTTGGCCTTGACCGTGCCGACCGCCTGCAGCTGCGCGCCCTCGGCGGCCGAGCTGAGCAGGGCGAAGCTGGTCACCGCCAGCAGGATCGCGAGCAGGGTCGCCACGGTCCGCTCCCGCCGGTAGCCGAGCTGCGCCCGCACCGCTGTCCACATGCCCGAGGCCTCCAGGGTCCGTCTCCGCTGCTGGGATCTGACGATGCTGAGATCTGACGATGCTGATGATGGGTCACGCATGCTTGTGCACGGGTGCTTTCAGCCGCCCCGGGGCAGTCGGCGCAGCATCCTGCCGACTACCAGGGAGGTCGGCAGGTAGCCCCAGTCGCGGGAGTCGGTGCTGTCCGGGGCGTCACCGAGGACCACCAGGTTGCGGGCCGGGACCCGGTCGGCGGAGGGCGGGGTCTCGGGCGAGGCCTCGGGCGAAGCCTCGGCGGGAGCGGGAGCGGGAGCGGGCGCGGGAGCGAGGGCGAGGGCGAGGGCGGGGGCAGAGGCGGGGGCCGGGGCCGGGGCCTGAGCGGAGGCCGGGGCCTGACCGGAGGTCAGAGTCTGGGCGGAGCCCACGGCCGGGGCCGGGGCGAGGGAGGGGGCGGAGGCGGGAGCGGCAGTCGGGGCCGGGGCCTGAGCGGAGGCCGGGGCCTGGGCGGAGGCCGGGGCCTGGGCGGAGGTCAGAGTCTGAGCGGAGCCCACGGCCGGGGCCGGGGCGAGGGAGGGGGCGGAGGCGGGAGCGGCAGTCGGGGCCGGGGCCTGAGCGGAGGCCGGGGCCTGACCGGAGGTCAGAGTCTGGGCGGCGGCCACGGCCGGGGCTACGGGCGGGGGGATTCGGTCGCCCGGCACCGCCGCCACCCGCTTGATCAGCCGTCCCTCGTGCCCGGCCGGGGTGCCGGGGATCCGGAACACCACCACGTCGCCGACCGCGATCCCGCGTCCGTCCCGCACCCTGGACACCAGCACCCGGTCACCGGGCAGCAGTGCGGGACGCATGCTGTCGCCGTCGACCCGGACCACCGACAACCGCCGCCGCAGCAGCGCCGTGGCCGCGAGGGCGGTCAGGACGGCAGCCCCCGCCCCGACCGAGACCGCGAGAGCGGGGACGGCAGCGGGGACGGCAGCGGGGGCGGCAGGGGCCTGGGCCTGGGCGGTGGCGCGGGGGACGGCGGTTCGACGGGGCACGGGGTCCACTCTCCGGCTGCCGACCAGCGGGATCAACGGGCCGGGTAGCGGGCGGGTGTGGCCGCCGGTAGCCGCTCGGTAGGGGTCGGGTAGCGGCTCGGTACGGGCGGGGCGCACGCTCTGCCGCAGTCGCCCGGCACCCCGGCCGGGCCATGACCCGAGGAGACGCATGTCCCGCACTGTCCGTTCGATCGGCGACCGGATGCTCGCCGCGCTCCTGCCGAGCGCCAAGGCGTCCGCCTGCACCGTGGCCTACTCCCGCACCACCGGCTACCTGCTCGGCGAGCCCGGCTGTGAGTGGTACTACACCACGATCGGCTACACCAGCAGCAACGCCGTCTGCACTTCGCACAGCTACTGCAGCGGCGGCTGAGCGGCAGCGCGGCACTCCGCTCCTGCGGTACGCCGCTTCGCGCGGGCACTCCGCTCCTGCGGTACGCCGCTTCGCGCGGGCACACCGCTCCTGCGGCAACGCCGTCCTGCGTCCGCACACCGCTTCGCGGCGCAACGGTGCCGCCACTGCCGCCGGGTCGCGCCCGGTGTCGGTGGCGACACCACCGTCCCTCTCCCGAAGGTGAGTTGAACCAACGTGCCGTACCTGGTGGCCGGTCTGGTCCTGGTGGGCCTGCTGTGCCTGTTCGACCTGTTCCTGACCTTCGCGGTGATCCGCAGGCTGCGCGAGCACAGTGTCCGGCTGGACCGGGTGGCGAGCGCGGACCGGCTGCTGCCGGTGGGTGCGCGGATCGGCCCGGCCTCGGCCGTGGACCTGCTCGGCGACCCGGTCACCGCCGAATGGCTGCGGCGGGGAACCAAGTTCGTGGTGCTGATGTCGGACAGTTGTGCCTCCTGCCTGACCGAGGTCGGCGTCGCCGCGGACTACGCCGGGCGGATGCCGGGCGGCCGGGACAGCGTGCTCGCCGTCGTGGTCGGACGCGTCGGCCCGGCAGACTCCACCGGCACCGTCGGCTCCGCCGGCGCGGGCGCTGGTGGGCACGGCAGGCACAGCGGTCACGGCGAGCAACTGGTCGCCGCCCTACGGGAGGTGGCCCGGGTGACGGTGGGGGAGGACGCCGAGGCGCTGGCCGCCGCGTTCGCCGCCGAGTCCTACCCCTGCCTCTACCTGCTGGACCGGGGACGGGTGGCGGTCGCCGGGCACGCCGTCGAGCAACTGCCCGAACTCGTCAGGCGCTGAGGCCGGCCGTGCGGTGGACGGTGCTGGTCTGCGATCTGCTGGTGGTCGGGGTCTTCGCCCTGTCTGCCGCCTCGAAGCTCCGTGGTCGTCGCGCCTTCGCCGGGTTCGTACGGTCGCTGGAGCCGCTGGTCGGCCTGCGTGGACGGTCCGCGACGGCGATCGCCGCGGTCGTGGTGCTGCTGGAGTGCGCGGTGGTGCCGCTGTCGCTGCTCCCCGGGGCGGGTCGGACCGGGCCTGGCCTGGCCGTCCTGCTGCTGTGCGGGTTCACTGCGGTGCTGGCGTCGGCGCTGCGACGGGGGTCCACCGCACCGTGCGCCTGCTTCGGCGCCTCGGTGTCACCGGCGTCGGGATGGCATATCGTCAGAAACGTTCTGCTGCTGGCAAGTTCGGTGCTGGCGGCGCTGCCTTCCGATGAGCCCGCCGCGCTGTGGCGGGCCCCGGCTCCGGCGCTGCTGCTCTGTCTGCTCACCGCGGTGGTGCTGGTCGTCGCGCTGACCCGGTTGGACGACCTGGCCGAGTTGCTGCGGCCTGCCGCCGCCACCCCGGTGCCGGATACCGTGGACGCCCGCCCCGGAGAACCCGCTGCCCACCCCCGATCCTGGAGCCGACCCGTATGACCTCGCGCGCAGTGCCTCCCGCCACCGCCGCCGTACCGGTGCAGGACGCGTCCCTGGGGGCGGCGGTCCGGTTGGTGCGGGTGTCGAAGACGTTCCCGATCGCCGAGGGCAGGGCGCTCACCGCCGTGGACGCGGTGGATCTGGAGCTCGCGCCAGGCAGCCTGACCGCCCTGGTCGGCCCCAGCGGCTCCGGGAAGTCGACGCTGCTGCACCTGGTCGGGGCGATCGAACGGGCCGACTCCGGCTCGCTGACCGTGGACGGGCTCGACCTGGTCACCGCCAACCGCCGTGCGCTGACCGGGTATCGGCGCGGCGTCGGCTTTGTGTTCCAGCGGTTCCACCTGCTTCCGGCGCTCACCGCCCTGGACAATGTGCTGGCACCGGTGCTGCCCGACCGCAGGCCGGGCTTCGACCGGGTCGAGCGAGCCCGGGAACTGTTCGACGCGGTCGGTCTGGCCGGGCGCGAGGCTGCTCTGCCGTCCCGTCTCTCCGGGGGGCAGCAGCAGCGGGTGGCGATCGCCCGCGCCCTGATCAACCGGCCCCGGCTGCTGCTCGCGGACGAGCCGACCGGCAACCTCGACTCCCGGACCGGCCGCGACGTGCTCGACCTGCTGC
This sequence comes from Streptacidiphilus cavernicola, assembly GCF_042510955.1. Lineage (NCBI taxonomy): Bacteria > Bacillati > Actinomycetota > Actinomycetes > Kitasatosporales > Streptomycetaceae > Streptacidiphilus > Streptacidiphilus cavernicola. The sequence continues at coordinate 145,554 of NZ_JBHFAB010000009.1, read as the reverse complement.
TCGACCTGCGCACCCGGCACCCGATGACGGTGGTCCTCAGTACCCACGACCCGGCCATCGCCGACATGGCCGACCACAAGGTCACACTGCTGGACGGACGCCTGGCCTCCTCCTCCGCCCCCTCCGCCGACTGACAGCATCCTGGTCGGCTGGGGCCGAGCCGGGTCCGGTCGCGGTGATCGGGGTGTGGTCGGATGCTTGGCTCATGGACCATGTGAGCGCCCATACCGCGCAGGTCTGGTTGCGGGGAGCGGTCGGCCCGCGGCAGCACCTGGTGATGCAGGTCTACGACCGGATGTTCCTCGACGTGGCGCCCGCGGTCGAGGTCGAGACCCGGCAGGACATCATCGAGATCGCCAACCGGTACGGGGTGCCGCTGGACCGGGTGACCTTCCTCGGCGAGGCGGCCGGGCTGCTCCGGGACGACGCGGGCCGGTCCGCGTCGTCCTGAGCCCGAACCTGAGCCTGGACCTGAGTCTGGACCCGAACCCGATCCCGGGCCTGCGGGGGAATGCGTTCGCGCCCGGCGGGTGCCGCAAGGCAGGGTGAGTGAATGTTCACTGACGGGCTGGACCAGGACGGATACATCGCGCGGGAGGGTTCGCTGAGCCGGGTGGCGGCCGAGTTCGCCCCGGTGGTGGAGGCCGCGCGGCGGCTGCTCGCCGAGGCTTTCGGCGACGGCGGCCGGCTGCACAGCGCCTACCTCTACGGCAGCGTCCCGCGCGGCACCGCCGTGGCCGGAGTCTCCGACCTGGACCTGCTGGTCGCCCTGCGCCGGCCGCCGACCGCCGCCGACCGGGCCGACGCCGACGCGGTGGAGGCCGCGCTGGACCGGGCCTTCGCCCAGGTAGACGGGGTCGGGGTACTGCTGTTCGACACTGGCACGCTGCTCAGCGAGCTGGAGCGGCACGATCTCGGCTGGTTCGTCGCCTGCCTGTGCACCCCGCTGCTCGGGCCGGACCTCGGGGCCGAGCTGCCCCGCTACCGTCCCAGCCCGCTGCTCGCCCGGGAGACCAACGGGGATCTGGGCCTGGTGCTGCCGCGCTGGCGCGAGCAGCTCGCGGCGCTCGGGTCCGGCTCGCGGGACGAGGCCGCGGAGACCGAGTGCCGACTGCTCGGCCGCAGGGTCGGGCGACGGCTGGTGCGTACCGGGTTCACCCTGGTGATGCCCCGCTGGAACGGCTGGACCAGCGATCTGGTCCGGTCCGCCGAGGTCTTCGGCCGCTACTACCCGCAGTGGGCCGCTCCGATGCGGCTGGCGGCGGAGGTCGGACGCGCCCCGACCGGCGACCTGGCCGTGCTCGGCACGCTGGTGGACGGTCTCGGCGGCTGGCTCGCGGCCGAGTACCGCGCGGTGCACGGGGAGAAGCGGCCCCGGCCGCAGTGAGGAAGCAGGAGCAACAGGGGTGAGGACAGGAGAAAGAGGTGCGGGCGGGAGAAAAGAAGATGTCGGATACAGTTACTTGGTAGAGACAAGCAACTAAGTTCCCGGGGGAGTACGCGTGCGCCAGGACCAGGGCTCGTCCGCCAGTGAGGCGGCGACCGCGCTGGGGGACGAGATCCAGCGCTTCGTCCGGCTGGTCAACGCGTGGAAGCAGCGCAGCCGGGAGGATCCCGGCGGGGGCGACCGGGCGTTGCTGGCGCGGCTGGTGAGCTGCGGGCCGCGGCGGGCCACCGACCTCGCGGTGGACACCATGCTGGACCTCTCCACGGTCAGCCGGCAGATCCGCTCGCTGGTGGACCGCGGCCTGGTCGACCGCAGGCCCGATCCCGAGGACCGCAGGGGTGCGCTGCTCTCCGCCACCCCGGCCGGGGTCCTCGCCTTCGAGCACGCCCGGGACCAGCGCAACCAGAAGCTTGCCCGCATTCTCGACGCCTGGCCGGCCGAGGACCGCCACCAGCTGGTCCGGCTGTTCGGACGCCTCAACGACGACTTCGCAGACAACCGCGCAGAACTCTTCGGCGGTCCGGTCGGGATCACCACCCCGCCCGCGGCCACCGCGCATCCAGGAGAAACCACGTGAGCAGCACCACCCAGGGCGGCGGTGGCGGGGCCGCCCCGGCGTCCGCACCCGCCCCGATACCCTCGTCCGGCGGGCTGAGCCACCGTCAGATCATGACCATCCTGTCCGGTCTGATGATCGGCATGTTTCTGGCCGCGCTCGACCAGACCATCGTCAGCACCGCGATCCGCACCATCGCCGACGACCTGCACGGCCTCAGCCAGCAGGCCTGGACCACCACCGCGTACCTGATCACCTCGACCATCGCGACGCCGCTCTACGGCAAGCTCTCGGACATGCACGGCCGCAAGCCGTACTTCCTGGCCGCGATCAGCATCTTCGTGACCGGGTCCATCGCCTGCACCTTCGCCACCTCGATGATCGAGCTGGCCGCGTTCCGCGCGTTCCAGGGCCTGGGCGCGGGCGGTCTGATGTCGCTCGCGCTGGCGATCATCGGCGACATCGTGCCGCCGCGCGAGCGGGCCCGCTACCAGGGCTACATCCTCGCCGTGTTCGCCACCTCCAGCGTGCTCGGGCCGCTGGTCGGCGGCTTCCTGGCCGGTCAGAGCACCATCCTCGGCATCGCCGGGTGGCGCTGGGTGTTCCTGGTGAACGTGCCGATCGGCATGGTCGCCCTGGTCGTGGTCGCCAAGGTGCTGAACCTCCCGCACACCCGCCGGAACCACCGGATCGACTGGTGGGGCGCGGTGACCATCGCGGTCGGCGTGGTCCCGCTGCTGCTGGTCGCGGAGCAGGGGCAGTCCTGGGGCTGGCTCTCCGGCCGCTCGCTCGCCTGCTACCTGGTCGGCGTGGTCGGGGTGGTCGCCTGGGTCCTGGTCGAGCGCCGGATGGGCGACGAGGCGCTGATCCCGATGCGGCTGTTCAAGAACAGGGTGTTCAGCCAGACCAGCGTGCTGTCGGTGCTGGTCGGGATGGGCATGTTCGGCGGGCTGCTGATGGTGCCGCAGTACCTGCAGATCGTGAAGGGCGCCAGCCCGACCAAGTCCGGCCTGCTGATGCTGCCGCTGATGCTGGGCATGATGGGCGCCTCGATCCTGACCGGCCAGCTGACCTCGCGCACCGGGCGCTACAAGATCTTCCCGGTGATCGGCACGGCGCTGCTGACCGTGGCGATGCTGCTGTTCCACTTCGAGGTGCAGTGGAACACCCCGCTGCTGGAGACCATGTGCTTCATGCTGCTGTTCGGCATCGGGCTCGGCCTCACCATGCAGACGCTGACGCTGTCGGTGCAGAACGCGGTCCCGGCCAAGGACATGGGGGTGGCCACCGCCTCGGCCACGTTCTTCCGCCAGCTGGGCGCGACGGCCGGTACCGCGATCTTCCTCTCGGTGTTGTTCAGCACCGTCGGCGACAAGATCGACACGGCGTTCGCCAAGGCGGCGAAGACCCCGCAGTTCCAGGCCGCGCTGCACGATCCGGCGGTCGCCGGGAAGCCGGGGAACCAGCCGGTGGTGCAGCTGTTCCAGCACCCGGGTTCGGGCGGCGGCAGCTCGGTGCTGAGCGACTCCTCGTTCATCCAGAAGCTGGACGCGGTTTTCGCGGCCCCGTTCAAGCAGGGCTTCGCCGACTCCATGCACGGGGTGTTCCTGCTCGGCGCGGGTGTCGTCGCGGTGGCGTTCGTGCTGGTGCTGTTCATCAAGGAGGTGCCGCTGCGCAGCGTCTCCGGCATCCAGGCGCAGGCCCAGGCCGCAGCGGCGGCGATGGAGAAGCAGGCGGCACTAACGAAGGAGGCGGAGGTCCGGTAACGCCCGGCCCCGCGGAACGACCCGAACGGCCCCGCCGCTGAGCGGGGCCGTTCGCGTTCCCGGGGGCGGACCTGGGAGGGTGTGCGCGTGCCGGTCCCCCGTTCCGGCGCCGAAACAGTATGGAGAGAAGAGCATGAAGGGTTTCCGCAGTTTCCTGCTGCGCGGCAACGTCGTCGACCTCGCGGTCGGCATCGTGGTCGGCGCGGCGTTCACGGCCGTGGTGAACGGTTTCGTCGCCGCGTTCCTGACGCCGATCGTGGGCTTGGTCACCAGCTCCACCGGGGACTTCAGCAAGAAGAGCTTCAACGCCGACGGGGTGGTCTTCCCGTACGGCGCGCTGATCGGCGCGCTGATCAGCTTTGTGCTGGTCGCCTTTGTCGTCTACTTCTGCGTGGTGATGCCGATCAACCGGCTGCACCAGCGCTTCCAGCCGAAGAAGGAGCCGGGCGTGGCCACCAAGGACTGCCCCGAGTGCCTCAGCACCATCCCCGCGGCGGCCACCCGCTGCTCCTTCTGCACCATCCCGGTCGGCCCGCAGAAGCAGGAAGTCCCGATGCAGAAGGTCTCCCCGTAACCAGGGAGCCTGGATTGACCGTGCGTCAGCCGACGACCAGGGCCGGGCGGCGCGGGTCGTCGGCGCGCACCACCAGGTCGGCCGCCTCGGTCGGCCGCACCTCGTCCTCGTAGCGGGCGAAGGCCGGCAGCGTCCAGCGCTGGTCCGCCGGGGTGCGGCGGGCCAGCGCGGCGGCGCTGAGCCAGAGGTGCACCGAGAGGTCGAACGGCAGCCAGCGGCCCAGCAGCAGCGGGCCGTCCAGCAGCAGCACCCCGCCCGGCGGCAGCGGCACCGGGCGGGCCCGGACCGCACGGTCCGCCGCCGCGTCCCACAGCGCCGGGAGCACCAGGCCGCTCCCGCCCGGCTCCAGCGGGTCGAAGACCTCCCGGAACAGCGCGTTGGCGTCCAGCCAGCCGTCGAAGTACGCGTCGGCGTCCTGGTGGCCGTACTCCAGGCGGAGCGAGGCCGGGCGGAGGAAGTCGCCCGCGCCGATCCGCAGCACCGGTCGCCCGCGCAGCCGCAGCGCCTCGGCGACGGCGTCCGCGAGCGGGGCCGTCCCGGCGGCCGGGGCCCCGTCCTGGGCGATCCTGGGCCGACCGCCCTCCGGCTGCGGCAGCAGCGCGACGCGCTCGGCGACGACCTCGCCGAGCGCGTCCGGGGTGAGCGGGCGGACCTGCACCGGGACTCCTGTCCTGGACGTCGTTACGTGTCCTGGACGCGGTTACGCCGAGGCCTCGGTCAGCAGCGTCAGTTCGGCCTCACTGAGCGTCAGACCGGCCACCGCGACCAGCGCGGGCAGCTGCTCCACCGTGCGCGCGCTGGCGATCGGCGCGGCCACGGTCGGCTGCGCCAGCAGCCAGGCCAGGGCGACGGTGGCGGGCTCGGCGCCGTGGTTCGCGGCCACGGTGTCCAGCGCCTCCAGCACCTTGGGGCCGCGCGGGGTCTCCAGGTGCCTGGCCGCCCCGCCCGCGCGGACGCTGTCCACGGCCGCGCCGCCGATCCGGTACTTGCCGGTGAGGAAGCCCGAGGCGAGACCGTAGTAGGGGACGGCGGAGAGCCCGTACCGGGCGGCGACGTCGGCGAGCCCGCCCTCGTAGGTGTTCCGGGAGACCAGGTTGTAGTGCGGCTGCACCGCCACGTAGCGGGCCAGGCCCTCGCGGTCGGAGAACTCGACCGAGGCGGCCAGCCGGGCCGGGGAGATGTTGGACGCGGCGATCTGCCGAACCTTGCCCGCCCGGACCAGCGCGTCCAGCGCGGTGATGATCTCCTCGACCGGGGTGCTCTCGTCGTCGAAGTGGGTGTAGAGGAGGTCGATGTGGTCGGTGCCCAGCCGGCGCAGCGAGGCCTCCGCCGCGGCGGCGACGTTGGCCGCCTTGAGACCCTTGAACTGCGGGTGTGAGCCGATCTTGGTGGCCAGGACCACGTCCGCGCGGTTGCCGCGGGCGGCGAGCCAGCGGCCGACGACGGTCTCCGACTCGCCGCCGGAGTTGCCCGGGGCCCAGGCGGAGTAGGCGTCGGCGGTGTCGACGAAGTCGCCCCCGGCCGCGGCGAAGGCGTCCAGGACGGCGAAGGACTGCGCCTCGTCGGCGGTCCAGCCGAAGACGTTGCCGCCGAGGGCGAGCGGGAAGACGGTCAGGTCGGAGGAGCCGAGGCGGGCGCGGGGGGAACTCGTGGAGGCGGTCATGGTGTGCTCCAACGTGGCCGCGGGCGGAGGTATTTCCTGTGGTCAGCGCAGCGTCGGCGCAGGGTCAGCGCAGCGTCAGCGCAGGGTCAGCGCAGGGTCAGCGCAGGGTGGTGCCCGGCGGGGCGGTGAGCAGCCGCAGTTCGTCGCGGGTCGGCAGGCCGGACCAGTCGCTGGCCACGGACACCGCGAACGCCCCGGTCAGGCAGGCGAGCCGGAGCCGCTCGGCCGGGGTCGAGCCGTCCAGCAGCCCGGCCAGGTAGCCGGCCGTGAAGGCGTCCCCGGCGCCGACCGGGTCGACTGCCCGCACCGGGACGGCGGGCTGCCGCAGCACTCCGGCCGCGGTGTGCAGGGTGGCGCCGTCCGCGCCGCGCTTGACGACCAGTTCGGGGACGGCGTCGCGGAGCCGGTTGACCGCCTCCGCCTCGTCCTCGGCGTCGGCCAGCAGCAGCAGTTCCTCCTCGCCCGCGAACAGCTGGGTGACCTGCGGCAGCAGCGGCAGCAGTGCCGCCCTGAGCTGCGCCGGGGTGCCGAGCGCGGTGCGGTGGTTGACGTCCAGGGAGACCGGCACGCCCGCGGCGGCGGCCAGGCCGACCGCGTGCCGGACCGCGTCGGCCGCGGTGGGCGAGAGCAGCGGGGTGATGCCGGTGACGTGCAGCACGGCCGCGTCCGCGATCAGTCGGGCGGCGGGGGAGCCGGGGGCGGCCAGGTCGTCCGGGCAGAGCCGGGAGCCGGCCGAGCCGGAGCGGTAGTACTGGACCCGGGTGACGTCCGGGGTGCGCTGCTCCTTGACCAGCAGCCCGGTGGGGGCGGCCGGGTCGGTGCGGGCGGCGGAGACGTCCACCTGCTCGGCGCGCAGCCGTTCCAGCACCATCCGGCCGAACTCGTCCGCGCCGACCCGGCCGATCCAGGCGGACGGGTGGCCGAGCCGGCGCACCCCGATGGCGACGTTGGACTCGGCCCCGGCGATGGAGAGGGTGAGGTGGGGGGCGTGCCGCAGCGGGCCGGGCGCGGGCGAGCCGAGCGCGGCCATCGACTCGCCGAGGGTGACCACCCCGGCCGTGCCCGCGCTCACGCCTGCTCCTGACCGGACGTCGCCGCGAGGTAGGCGCCGGCGCGGGCGGCGAGCGCGGCCAGCGCGGCCGGGCCGCTGTCGTGCGCGGCCTCGCGCAGCAGCGGGGAGCCGACGCCGACCGCGACCGCCCCGGCGGCGAGGTAGTCGGCGACGTGGTCCAGGGCTATCCCGCCGATGGCGATGAACGGCACGTCGGGGAACGGCGCGCGCAGGTCGCGCAGGTAGCGGGCGCCGCCGACGGCGTAGGCGGGGAAGAGCTTGACCGCGGTCGCGCCGAGCCGGACCGCGGCCATCGCCTCACTGGGCGTCAGCGCGCCGCAGAGCACCGGGACGTCCTGGGCGACGCCCTCGGCCAGCACTTCTTCGCTGACGCCCGGGGTGACCAGGTAGCGGGCTCCGGCGTCGATCGCGGCGCGGGCCTGGTCGCGGGTGAGCACGGTGCCCGCGCCGAGCAGGGTGCCGGGCGGCAGCGCGGGGTCGGCGGCGCTGCGGCGCAGGGCCTCCAGCCCGGCCGGGCTGGAGAGGGTCAGTTCGACCGCGCGGACCCCGCTCCCGGCGAGGACCGCGGCGCAGGCGGTGAGGGCGTCGGCGTCGCCGCCGCGGAGGACGGCGAGGAGGCGGTCCTCGCGGAGGACGTCGAGCAGGGTGGGGGAGAACATGTGTGAACGATAATCGATCGGATGAATGCTGAACAGGGCCCGCCGCTAGAGTTCTGACCACCGAACCCACTGCCCAGCGAGGAGCCGCACATGGCCGAGCCCGGCCTCAGCGGACGGCTGTCCGACCAGGTGTACGAACGCGTCCGCGCCGCCATCGCGACCGGCGACCTCGCCCCCGGCGCCCGGCTGGTGGAGCTGGAGCTGGCCCGCCGCTACGGCGTCAGCCAGGCCCCGGTCAGGGACGCGCTGAAGCGGCTGGCCGCGGACGGCCTGGTGCTGCAGTTCCCGCGCCGGGGCAGCTATGTCGCCGACATCTCCGAGGAGGACGCCCGGCAGGCCTACCGGGTGCGCGCGGTGCTGGAGCAGTTCGCCGCGACCGAGGTGTGCCGGCTCGCGCCGGAGGGGCTGGCCGAGTCGCTGCGGGCGGACGTCGAGGCGATGCGCGCCGCGGCCCGGCGGGACCACGTGGGCGGCGTGGTGGACGCCGACGTCGCGTTCCACCGGCATGTCTGGGAGGCGGCGGGCAACGGCCTGCTGGCCCGGATGTGGACGGTGACCGAGGCCAGCCTGCGCAGCTTCACCGCGGTCTCCAACCGGGTCTACTTCGGCCGTCTGGAGCAGATCGCCGAGAACCACGTGCCACTGGTCGCCGCGCTCAGGGGCGGTCGTCCGGAGGTCGCCGGGGTGCTGTTCCGCGAGCACGTGCTGGAGATCTGGGAGCGGATCGGGGACCCGATAATCGATTGACTGGGTTAGCGCGTCGGCGTTTCGTTCAGTAAACTGAATCGTGTTCACGAACATGAACGTGACATCACGCCTCGCTGACTCGCTGAGGAGCCCCATGGACCTCCACGCCGTACTGACCCCGCCGCTCTCCTTCCCGCTGACCCCCTTCACCGAGGACGACCGGCTCGCCCTCGACGTGCTCGGACTCCATGTCGAGCAGCAGGTCGCGGCCGGCGCCACCGCCGTGTTCATCGCCTGCGGCACCGGGGAGTTCACGGCGCTCAGCCGCGAGGAGTACCGCGAGGCGGTCGCCCTCGCCGTGAAGACCGTGGCCGGACGGGTCCCGGTGTTCGCGGGCGCGGGCGGCGGACCGGCCGCGGCCCGCGAGTTCATCGCCGACGCCGCCGAGTGCGGCGCGGACGGCGTGCTGCTGCTGCCGCCGTACCTGGTCAGCTCCAGCCCGGAGGGCGTGCTCGGGCACATCCGCTACGTGGTCGCGGACAGCCCGCTGCCGGTGATCGTCTACCAGCGGGCCAACGCCCGGCTCAGCCCGGCCACCGCGCTGGCGCTGCTGGACCTGCCGCAGGTGGTCGGCCTCAAGGACGGCCTCGGCGACATCGAGCAGATGCAGCGGATCGTCGCCACCGTCCGCACCAGCGGGCACGAACGGGCCGGCAGCTTCTCCTTCCTCAACGGCCTGCCGACCGCCGAGCTGTCCGCCCGCGCCTACCGGGCGATCGGTGTCGGCAGCTACTCCTCCGCGGTGCACGCCTTCGCCCCCGACCTGGCCCACGGTTTCGCCCGCGCCCTGGACCGAGGCGACGACGCGCTGGTGGACGCCCTGCTCGCGGCCTTCCTGCTGCCGCTGGCCGACCTCCGCGACCGGGTCCCCGGCTATGCCGTCTCGCTGGTCAAGGCCGCCGCCCGGCGCGAGGGCCTGCCGGTCGGCCCGGTCCGGCCGCCACTGGTCGAGGCACGCGAGGAGGATGTGGACGAACTGGTCCGCGTCATCGCCGCCGGCCGGGCCGTCCTGGCCGCACACACCGCAACCGAGAGCTGAGGGGCACCCCCGTGAAGATCCGTCAGGTCACCGTCACCCCGGTCGCCTTCCACGACCCGGCCCTGCTCAACGCCGTCGGCGTGCACGAGCCCTACGCGCTGCGCAGCGTGATCCAGCTGCACTGCGACGACGGAGTGGTCGGCCTCGGCGAGTCCTACGGCGACGACGCCTTCCTGGCCCTGCTGGACGCCGCGGCCGAGGCGGTCACCGGGATGGATGTGTTCCACCTCGGCCTGATCGAGCAGGCCGTGGCCCGGGTCATCGGCGGCGGCGCCTTCGCCGACAGCCACGGGCTCACCGGCGGCTCGTCCAGCTCCAAGACCGTGCTCTCGGTCTTCTCCGCCTTCGAGGTGGCCTGCCTGGACGCCCAGGGCAAGGCGGTCGGCCGTCCGGTCGCCGACCTGCTCGGCGGCGCGGTCCGGGACCGAGTGCCGTTCTCCGCCTACCTGTTCTACAAGTGGGCGGCCCACCCGGGCGGCGAGGAGGACGCCTGGGGCGCCGCGCTCGACCCGGACGGCATCGTCCGGCAGGCCCGCCGCATGATCGACCGCTACGGCTTCCAGGCGGTCAAGCTCAAGGGCGGGGTCTTCCCGCCCGAGCAGGAGATCGCGGCGATCCGGGCGCTCCGCGCCGCCTTCCCGGAGCTGCCGCTGCGGCTCGACCCCAACGCCGCCTGGACCGTCCCCACCTCGCTCAAGGTCGCCGCGGAGCTGGACGGCGTGCTGGAGTACCTGGAGGACCCGACCGCGGGCATCGAGGGCATGGCCGAGGTGGCCCGGCAGGCGCCGATGCCGCTGGCCACCAACATGTGCGTGGTCGCCCCCGAGCACCTCGACCCCGGGCTGCGGCAGCGGGCCATCGGCGTGCTGCTCTCGGACCACCACTACTGGGGCGGGCTGCGGCACTCGCAGCAGGTCTCGGCGCTCTGCGCCAACTTCGGCGTCGGGCTGTCCATGCACTCCAACAGCCACCTGGGGATCAGCCTGGCCGCCATGGTCCAGCTCGCGGCGGCGACCCAGCACCTCAGCTACGCCTGCGACACCCACTGGCCCTGGAAGCGCGAGGACGAGGACGTGATCGTGCCCGGCGCGCTGAGCTTCACGGACGGCGCGGTGGCCGTCCCCGGCGGGCCCGGCCTGGGCGTCGAGCTGGACCCGGAGGCGCTGGAGCGGCTGCACCGGCTCTACCTCGACTGCGGGCTGCGACGCCGCGACGACACCGGGTACATGCAGCGGGTGCGGCCCGGCTACACGCCGAACACGCCGGGCTGGTGAGGTCGTAGCGGACTTGGCTAGAGTCACTTCCCATGTCCGACTACCAGAACCGCCCCGTCGAGGACCCGTCCGCGAGCACCCAGATGTTCCGGGCGTTCGTCGACGAACCGCAGCCCCAGCCCGCCACCGCCGCCAGCGGCGGCAGCCGCACCGGCCTGATCGTGGTCGGTGCGGTCATCGCGCTGATCGTCGTCGTCGGCGTCGTCTACCTGGCGATGAAGTAGCCCCGACCGCCGCCCCGCCGACCGCCGTCACCCTGCCGACCCCCGCCACCGCGCGGCGGTCGGCATCGTGCTGCCCTGATCCCAGGAGACGCCGAATGCCGCCGGAAACTGCCCGCGCCCTTGGCCTCAGCGCCGCGCCCAACGGCCGCGACCTGGGCGGATACCGCACGGCTGACGGACGCACGGTGCGCCGCGGGCTGGCCCTGCGGGCCGATGCGCTGAGCCGGCTGACCGACCCGGACGTGGAGCTGCTCGGCGGTCTCGGCGTCCGTACCGTGGTCGATCTGCGCGGGCTGAACGAGGTTGCCCAGAACGGGGACGATCGGCTGCCCGAGGGCGCCCGGCTGGTGCCGCTGCCGGTGTACTCGCCCGAGCACGATATCTACCTGTCCCTGCGCGAGGTGCTGGCCGGCCAGGACGCGGTGGCGCAGCAGGCGCTGCTGGGCAACGGCGGCGCCGAGCGGATCATGGCCGGGATGTACCGCTGGTTCGTCACCGACCCGGGGATCCGGGCGCTGTTCGCCGCGGCGGTCCGACTGGCGGCCGACCCGGACGCCGCCCCGGTGCTGTTCCACTGCACGGCGGGCAAGGACCGGACCGGCTGGACCGCGGCGGTCCTGCTCACCGCGCTGGGCGTGGACCGGGACACCGTCTACGCGGACTACCTGCTCACCAATGAGCGCTCGGCCGCGCTGACCGAGCGGGTCATGGAGGTGTTCCGGACCAACGCGGTGATGGAGGACCCGGGCCTGATGATGCCGGTGATCCGCGCCGAGGCGGCCTACCTGGACGCCGCGTTCGACGCGGTGGCGGAGGGCTGGCCGAGCTTCGACGCGTTCCTGGCCGAGGGGTTGGGCCTGGACGCGGCGACGCTGGCCGCCCTGCGCAAGAACCTGTTGACGGACGCGGATTCGGGCTCGGACGCGGGCTGAGCTGCTGCCGCGGTCAGCTTTCGGCGATCAGGCCCTCGCGGAGGGTGGCCAGGGTGCGGGTGAGCAGTCGGGAGACGTGCATCTGCGAGATGCCGATCTCCTCGCCGATCTGCGACTGGGTCATGTTGCCGAAGAAGCGCAGCATGATGATCCGGCGCTCGCGTGCGGGCAGCCGGGCCAGCAGCGGCTTCAGCGACTCCCGGTACTCGACGCCCTCCATCGCCGCGTCCTCGTAGCCGAGGCGCTCGGCGAGCGGGCCGTCGCCGTCCTCGTCGGTCGGCGCGGTGTCCAGCGAGCTGGCGGTGTAGGCGTTGCCGACGGCCAGGCCCTCGACCACGTCCTCCTCGCTGACGCCGAGGCAGACGGCCAACTCGGCGACGGTGGGCGAGCGGTCCAGCTTCTGCGCCAGCTCGTCCCCGGCCCGGGTGAGCGACAGCCGCAGCTCCTGCAGTCGCCGCGGGACCCGCACCGACCAGCTGGTGTCCCGGAAGAAGCGCTTGATCTCGCCGATGATGGTCGGCATCGCGAAGGTCGGGAACTCGACCCCGCGCTCGTGGTCGAACCGGTCGATCGCCTTGATCAGGCCGATCGTGCCGACCTGGACGATGTCCTCCATCGGCTCGTTGCGGCTGCGGAAGCGGGCCGCGGCGTAGCGGACCAGCGGGAGGTTCAGCTCGATCAGGGTGTCCCGGACGTACGGGTGGTCGCGGTCCTCGGGGGTCAGCGTGGCGAACCGCTTGAAGAGGGTGCGGGAGAGCGAGCGGGTGTCGAGCGCCTCCTGCTCGACCTCCTGGTCGAGCTGGTCGACCTCGTGCTCGGCCGCCTCCGCGGCGATCAGGGCGTCGGGCTCGGGGGGCTCGGTCTCGGCCGCCCGGGGGGCGGGGAGAACCGCAGCGTTGGAGAGAATCTCAGGGCTGCCCAGGTCTACGGACACGCTACCCCCTCATGTCGACAAAGCCACCGCGATCCGAGTCGACAAGACGACGACTCGACGTACCTCCACTGGGATACCGGCACAGCATCCCTCGCAAACCCCAACACGACCAGCCGTCACGCGATGGTAACGCGCTGCAATAGAGGGGTTGGTGGAGAATGTGACGGATTGTCACCAGGGGTGCGGCTCAGTTGTCCCAGGTGTTGCCGCTGCGCAGACGGGCGAAGATCCTTGCCAGCAGCCGGGATACGTGCATCTGCGACATTCCCAGCTCGGTGCTGATCTGGGACTGCGTCAGATTGCCGAAGAAACGCAACATCACAATCTGTCGCTCACGGTCGGGCAGCTGGACCATGAGATGTCGGACCATGTCCCTGTGCTCCACATGGGTGAGGGCCGAGTCCTCGTAGCCGAGCCGGTCGAGCAGGGCGAGGCCCCCGTCGTTCTCCTGGGTCGCCTCCAGCGAGGTGGCGTTGTAGGCCCGTCCGGCGTCCAGGCAGGCCCGGACGTCCTCCTCGGGGATGCGCAGGTTCGCGGCGATCTCCGGGATCTTCGGCATCCGCCCGTGGGCCACCGTCAGGTCCTCCATCGCGGCGCTCACCTGGACCCACAGCTCCTGCAGCCGGCGCGGCACGTGCATGGTGCGGACGTTGTCCCGGAAGTAGCGCTTGATCTCGCCCAGGATCGTCGGCAGCGCGTAGGTGGGGAACTGCACGCCCCGGGTCGGGTCGAACCGGTCGATGGCGTTGATCAGCCCGATCGTGCCGACCTGGACCACGTCCTCCATCGGCTCGCTGCGCCCGCGGAACCGGGCCGCGGCGTAGCGCACCAGCGGGAGGTTGACCTCGATCAGGGCGGCCCTGACGTGCTCGTGCTCGGGGGTGCCGGGGGTCAGCTCGGCCATCCGCTCGAACAGGACCCGGGTGAGCGTGCGGACGTCCACCCGGCCCGGGTCCATGGTCGAGGCCTCGCTGGGGGGCGGGGCGGCCGGGCCGGGCGGGGTCGGGACGGATGCGGCCGGGGCGGGGGCGGCGGTCGGGATGGGCGGGGTGGCGGACGTGGTCGCGGTGGCCTCGGCGGCCTGCTCCGGTACCGGCACGGGGGCCGCGGGTGCGTCACCCTCGTCCTTCGCGCTCCCCTGTGTCTGCACCGACACGCCACCCCTCGCGAGCTCCCGTGAGGCGCAACGCGTGCCCCAGTTCACCATCCGGCAAACCGGTCATAGCATCACAAGTGGGATGCTAGTAGGGCAAGCACCCTATATAGGTGTGTTGGCCAAGGGTGTTCCAGCGGGTGAATCAGCGCCGCCATCCGGCGTCAGACCTCGATGTCGGCGACGACCCAGGTGGCGAACTCGCGCCAGAGCGCCACCCCGGCCTGGTGCGCGGGGTGGGCCAGGTAGGCCTGCAGCGCGGCGGGGTCGTCCACCAGGCTGTTGATGGCGAAGTCGTAGGCGATGTCCCGCACGGTGATGTTCCAGCCGCACTCCCACGCGCGCAGCTCGTCGATCTGCTTGCCCAGGGCCTGGAACGCCTCGACGCCGGCCAGCACCCGCGGCTCGTCCTTGGCGACGCCCTCGTTCAGCTTGAACAGCACCAGGTGACGGATCATCGTACGAACTCCTCGGGAGGCTCGGGAGGGGACTCGGGCCGCCCGGGAGTCACTTCACCAGGCTGCTCATGAAGGTTCCCACGGACTTGGCCGCGTTGGAGATGCCGGTGAAGCCGACCTGCACCAGGTCGGCCGCGCGCACCGGCGCCGTGATGATCGTATACAGCACAAAGATGACCAGCAGGTACATCGCGATCTTCTTGGCCTGCCCCATGACCCGCCCGCCTCCCCGCGCCCCACACCCGATGGCCGAAGCCTAGCGCTCTGTTTGCCGGATGATCGGACTAAAGGCCGCGTGAGCCCGGCGGGACGAAGGTCCCCCGGGAACAGGACTCCCGCCGGGTGCGCGGCGGCGCCGTCTGCAGCAGAGTGGAGAACGTACCGAGCGAGACTGGCAGGGACCGCCCGGTACGCAGATCGGAGCCCCCACTGTGGGACCGACCGCCGCTATCGCCCCCCTGACGGCGACGGCCGGTTGCGGGGCTTCACCCGGGGGAGCGGCCAGTCCCCCTGTAGCCGCTCCCCCCTCGACCTTCGACGGTCGTGAGGAACCCCTCGCCCGGGTCTTGGTGGTCAACACCCTGGGCGAGGGGCCTTTTTGCGTCTCTTGCGCTGCGGGGGCCGTTGCCGGGGCCTGCGCTCAGAAGTTCAGGGCGAAGCCCTCCAGGTCGCCCAGCAGGTCGACGCTGCCGCTGCTGTGGTTGGTGATCACGACCTTGCCGCTCTTCGCCGCCACCAGCGTGAGGTTGGAGACGCTGGCGCCCTTGGTCCAGTTGGCGTTGGAGACGACCGGAGCCTTGGACCCGTACGGGTAGACCGTGAGGTAGCCGGCCGCCTTGGTGTCCAGCACGGTGAGGTTGAGCAGGAGTGCCTTGGGGTTCATGCCTCCCATGCCGTACAGCTGGTCGACGTCGACGGTCAGAGAGGCCCCCGGTGCCAGCGGAGTGGGGCCGGTGGGGTCGCCACTGGTGGCCACGGTGTTCAGGAGGCGGATCGGGGTGAGGGTCTGGAAAGTCGCCAGCCCGCTCGGGCTGAAGTAGCCCGCCAGGTCGGCGACCACATGGACGCCAGCCGAGTGGTTGTAGAAGTCGACCTTGCCGTTGTGCACCGGCACGACCACCAGGTTGGGGATGGTCTGGCCCGCGGCGAAGTCGATGTTGGAGGCCGTGGGGCGGGCGATCCCGTCCGGGTACACGGTCAGGTAGCCGGCCGTCTTCGGCGCGGTGACGGTGACATTGAGGACCACCGCCGTGGCCGAGGCCGGGATGCCGTACTTCCCGCCGAGCGGCAGCGCCACGGTGGCTCCGCTGCCCACCGGCTTGGTCCCGGGCACGCCCTTTGCGGCGCGGGTGTCCAGGACGCGGACCGGTGTGGCTGCGGTGTATCCGTTCGCCGCCGTCTCCGAGAAGTAGCCCTCAAGGTCGGCCACCACATGCACGGTGCCGGAGCTGACGTTGGTGAAGGTGACCGTGTCGGCGCCGGCCGGGACCGTCACCAGGTTGGCTACGCTCTGGCCCTTGGTCCAGGTCAGGTTGCTCACCGCGACCTTGGCGATGGTGGTGGAGTACCCGCCGCCGTCGAACGGATGGGTCGGGGTGACCTTCAGGGTCCCGCTGGCGCTGCCGCCGGTCACCGTCACGTTCAGGGCGACGCCCTCCGCTCCGGCCGGGATCTGCTTGGCACCGCGGAGGTCGATGGTGACCGCGCCGCCCGGTGCCACCGGGGTGGTGGTGTGCACCCCGACCGCCGACCGGGTGTCCAGCACCCGCTTCGGCGACAGCGGCGCGTAGGCGGCGCCGGTGCCCTGCTCGCTGGTGCCGCGGTCGTAGTAGCCGACGCCGGTACCGGTGTTGGGCACCGAGCGGACGTCCACCCGCGGGTTGCCGCGGAAGTCGGTGCTGAGCTCACCGGGCGCGGAGGCGTCGGCGGAGTCCACGGCGGGCTGGTTGGGGCTGTCGTAACTGCCCGCCGTCCCGGTGTCGCCCAGGATGTCGTGCGAGCCCTGCTTACTGGCCGCAGCGAAGGCGGCGAGGGTGGAGTAGGTGTGGGCGCCCCACTGGTACGCCGGGCCGCCGCTCACCGTCCCGAGGTAGTTGTAGGCGACCTTCGTCCCGGTGGTGGAACCGGTGGGCACCACCAACTCGGTGTCCGTCGAACCGGCGGGGCAGGCGGTGCCGCCGTTGCCCAGGGCCGCCGAGTCGACCACGTTGTTCTCGATCACCGCGTTCGGCGAGCTGCCGTCGAGCGCAATGCCGTAGTCGCACTGGCTGGTGGCCGTGTTGCTGGTCACGACGGTGCTGGGGGAGGTGGAGACGGAGATCGCGGTGTCGACCATGACAGCGGCGATATTGGTGGAGAGCACGGTGTGGCTGGAGCCGGTCACCGAGATCCCGGTGATGTTCAGCAGGTTCTGCTGGACCGTGACGTACTGGGAGCCGCCGGTCACCGCGATCGAGTCCACCTGGCCGATCGGTGCGAACCCCTCGACCAGCACGTGCTGGGCGCCCTTGACCACGATCCCGTGCAGCGTGTCCAGGCCGTCGCCGCTGTCCTCGCCGATCTGCGGCAGGCCGTCGCCGTTGTCCCCGGCGGCCCGGTACCCCTTGAAGGTGATCGGGGCTGCGGCCGTGCCCGACCGGGTGATGGTCAGCTGCTGCGGGTACGTCCCGGGGGCGACCAGGACCGTCTGTCCGGCCGTGACCACGGCGGCTGCCGCAGTCACGGTGCAGTACGGCTGGGCGGCGGTGCCGGAGCCCTTGTCGCTGCAGTGCGCGGCGGCGGCGTTGTTGACGTAGAGGGTGGTCACGGCGGCGTGTGCGGCGGTGCCGGTGAACGCCGGCAGGGCGAGCGCCGCGCCGAGGAGCAGCGCGGCGGGTGGAGCGAGGCGTCTGTGGCGCACGGAGGGCGTCCTAACCTGTGTCGGTGGTTCGAGGTGTGCTGGGACGGCGCCGGTCAGGGCGCGAAGTAGCCCGCGTAGTCGCCGATCAGCTCGACCGTGCCGGTGTGGTTGTAGAGGCTGAGCTTGCCGTCCGAACCGACCGGCACCATCACCTGGTTGGAGACGGCCTGGCCGCGCGCCCAGTTGAGGTTGGACGCGGTCGGCAGCGCGGTGCCGTGCGGGTACACGCTGAGGAAGCTGGCCGCGGTGGACTGGAACGCGGTCATGTTCAGCACCACCGAGGAGACCTTGTCGCCCTGGTTGACGTACACCGAGTCGAGCGGGGCCACCGCGATGGACTTGCCCGCGCCCAGCGGGGTGGTGGTCGGCACGCCGAGCGCCGTCCTGGTGTCCAGGAAGTTGTAGCCGTCGGACGGGTGGAAGGTCTGCACCGCGTTCGGGCTGTAGTAGCCCGCCACGTCGGCGACCAGGTGCACGCTGCCGGAGTGGTTGTAGAAGGTGACCTTGCCGCCGGTCCCGACCGGCACGATCACCTGGTTCGGCAGGGTCTGACCCGCGCTCAGGTTGAGGTTCGACACGGTGGGACGGCTCTGCCCGGCCGGGTAGACGGAGACGTAGGTGCTGGCCGTCGGGCCGGTCGCGGTCACGTTCAGGACGACCGCGGTGACGTTGCTCGCCGGGACGCCGCCGACACCGGTGACCTTGAGCGAGACGGTGCCGCCTGCAGGCACCGGGGTCCTGGTCGACACGCCCTTCGCGGAGCGGGTGTCCAGGATCCGGGTGGGCGGCAGCGAGCTGAAGCCGCTGTCGCCGTTCATGGCGTAGTAGCCGGAGAGGTCGGCGACGATGCTCACCGTGCCGGTGCTGTGGTTGGTGAAGGAGACGCTGTTCTGGCTGATCGGGACGGTGACCAGGCTCGCGATGACCTGGCCCTTGCTCCAGTTCAGGGTGGACAGCGGCAGTCCGCCCGGCTGGATCCCGTCGTACTGGGAGTAGACCGACAGGTGTCCGGCGGCCTTGGTGTCGGCCGCGGTGACATTGAGGACCACGCCGAGGTTCGCCGTGTCGGTGGGGATGCCGTGGGTACCGGCCAGCGGCAGGGTCACCGTGGCGCCGGGCGCGACCGGCACCGTGGTCTTCACGCCGATCGCGGCCCGGGTGTCCAGCACCCGCACCGGGGCGACCGTCGTGAACGAGGAGCCGACGCCGGTGAACTCCTGCGCGCCGCGGTCGTAGAAGCCGGACCCGGTACCGGTGTTCGGCACGGTCCTGACGTTCACCCGCGGATCCCCGATCACATCGGTCGCGGTCTCGCCCGGGGCGTTCGCGTCAGCGGAGTCGACCACCGGCGAGGTCCGGCTGAGAGGGTAGCCGTTGTCCCCGGCGATCAGCGGGTCCGCCAGCAGGTCGTGCGAGCCCTGGTGGCTGGCCGCGGCGAAGGCGGCGACGGTCGAGTAGCTGGTCCCGGCCCAGGAGTAGGCGGGGCCGCCGCTCTTGGGGTCGATGTCGTTGTAGGCGACCTTCGTGCCGCTGGTGGAGCCCGCGGCGACGGTGATCCCGGTGTCCTTGGAGCCGGCCGGGCAGGGCTGCGCGGGAGCCGACTCGTACTGCGCGGCCTCGATCACGTTGTTCTCGACGGTCGCCCCGGTGGAGGCCCCGGCCAGCACCAGCGCCGGGGCGCAGCCCGACATCAGGGTGTTGCCGGTGACCACGGTGCCCGGGGCGTCGGTGACGGTGATCGAGTTCTTGCCGCTGGTCGGGATCAGGTTGCTGCTGAGGACCGTCCCGGTGGCGCCGGCCGCGACGTCGATGCCGAGCGCCCCCGCGTCCTGGAACTGGTTCTGGGTGACGGTGACCCCGGAGGAGGTGCCGGCTATCTGGAACTGCGCGGAGTCGCCGGACACGCTCATGCTGGAGTTGTTCCGGATCACCACGTCCGAGGAGTTCTGCACCCGGACGTTGGCGTCGTCGGCCATCAGGGAGAGGCCCTGGACCACGATGTGCTGGGCGCCGTCGACCTTGACCGCGTAGGGGATCTGCTGCTGGGGGCCGGTGAAGGTGTTGCCCAGGCTGACCGCGTAGTTGTCGTCCGAGTCCGGGTCGGCCTGCACGCCCTCGAAGGTGATCGGGGCGGCGGCGGTGCCGGAGCGGGTGATGTCCAGCTCCTCGTTGTAGCCCTGGCCCGGGGCGATCCTGACGGTCTGGCCGGGCAGCACGACTGCCGCGGCGGCTGAGACGGTGCAGTACGGCTGGGCGGCGGTGCCGGTGCCCTTGTCGCTGCAGTGCGCGGTGGTGTTGTTGTTCACGTACAGCGTGGTCGCGGCGGCGGTGGCCGGAGCCGCCGCGAGGGCGGGGAGGCCGATGGCGGCGGCCAGCGCGACGGCGGCCAGCGCGGCGGACGGGCGGTGCGACAAGATTCCCCCAGATGGGTCCACAGACAACTGGGGAACGTTACCCCGGAGGGTCCGTCTTTGCAGGTAAGACGATGGTATGAGCACTGACCGTTCGGTTCCCAAAACCGACCTTCTGCCCTAAGGGGCGCAGACTGGTGCGGTGAGCACTCTCAGCAGACGCAGCCTGCTCGTCGCAGGGACGGCGGGGGTCCTCGGCACGGTCGCCGGCTGCGGCGGCTCGCGGCCCGGCACCGGCGGCAGCGGAGCCGCGCCGTCCGGAGTCACGGCGTCCACCGGGCCGTCCGGGACGATCTCGGTGAGCCCGTCGGTGAGCCCGTCCGCCGGGCTGCCGGTGCCGAAAGCCTGGCAGCCGAGCAGCATCGACATCCAACCGGCCGTCAAGCTGCGTGCCGTCCGGCTGATCGAGGCCCTGGGCAGCTGGCCCGAAGGCGGCCAGGGCCAGGGCGCCGCCCGGCAGCGCGCCGCCGCGGCCGGGTACGACCCGGCCCTCGCCGCCCAGGCCGCAGCCCTGCTCGGCCCGTCGCCGCGTGCCGCGCTGCAGGTGCTGGAGGCGCAGTACGGCGGGATCCTCAGCGACTCGGCGAGCGTCCTGGTGGTCTGCCGCCAGTGGACGGACGACACCGGCGGATATGCCGGCGGTGCGGTCGCCGTCGGCGGCACCACCGTGGACGTGCGGCTGAGCCGGGCGCAGCCGCAGTGGCGGGTCACCGCGCTGCAACCGGCCCAGCCAGGACCGGCCGTCTCCGGGCTGAGCGCACCAGCCCACGCGGTGCTCGCCTCCGACGCGATCACCCTGCCGCCGGCCGCCCTCGCCGACGTCCGCAGCGGCAACGTCCACGACAGCGCGCTGGAGGCGATGCTGACGCTGGCCAGGGCGCACCGGATCGAGCTGAGCGTGGTGCGCTCGGGCCATCCGATCGACGTCTTCGGCACCTCCCGCCCGAGCGACCACCCGAAGGGGCGCGCCTTCGACGTCTGGCGCATCGACGGCCACGCGGTGGTGGACCCGTCCACCCCGCACGCCCTGGTGGACGGCTTCATGCGGGCCGCGGCGGCGGCCGGCTCCTACAACGTGGGCGGGCCGCGGCAGTTGTCCGGAGGAACCGGGAACCAGTTCTTCTCCGACGACACCCACCACGACCACGTCCACGTCGGTTTCGCTACCTAGCCGGCTTCGCTGCCCGGACCGTCGTCCGAGTCGGTCAGACCCGGTCCGCGGCGATCAGCAGGTACTGGAAGCTGCCGCCCTTGTAGGCGTCCAGGAACGCCTCCTCGATCCCGGTGGCCACCGAGGAACGCGCGCGCAGCTCCCAGTAGGGGATGGTGGCCGCGGTGAGGTCCACCACGTCGACCGGCACCAGCCGGTTCGCGGCCATCTCCCTGAAGTAGGCGCTGCGCGGGTGGATGTCGCAGATGTAGTGCGCGTTGATCTGGCTGACGGCCCTGGACGGCAGGCCGTAGGCGTCGTTGTAGCAGCCGGTGATGGTGACGTAGCGCCCGCCGTGCTCCAGCAGCCGGGAGTGCTCGGCGAACAGCAGCGACAGGTCCACGTACATGGTGCTCTCGTTGTTCCAGATGCTGCGGAACGCGCCCGTCTCGAAGCCGGTGTCCAGCATGTTCTTCAGGTGGAACCGCACCTTGTCGGCCACGCCGGTCTGCTGGGCCCGCTCGTTGGCGAAGGCGACCTGGGTCTCCGAGATGGACACCCCGTCCACCCGGCAGCCGAACCGCCGGTTGGCGACGAAGCTCCCCCCGCCGCGGCCCGAACCAGCGTCCATCAGCCGGTCCGTGGCGGTGACGGCGCCCAGGTGGTCGGCGAGGAGGTCGGCCTGGGCGCACTCGAGCCGGTGCAGCTCCTTGATGGTCCGCTCCTCGCGGGTGCCCTGCGGCCCCTCCAGTACCGACCAGTCCGCTTCGCCGATCCCGTAGTGGTGGTGGTACGTGCCGTCCACGTCACCCAGGCGCAGGTTGACCGGATTCTTCTCCGCGTTCCAGTACGAGGCGACGGAGCGCTGGTAGGGGCTGGCGAGGGCGGGGGAATCCTGGATGGCGGTCATGGTGACTCCTTCTCTGGGGTCATCTGGCTCGTCTGGATCAACAGGGTGGTGAAGTGATGGTGAAGTGAGGTGAGGTGAACGTCATTGCGCGGCGGGGCTGTTGTAGCGGGGGCTGGTGGCGTGCCACTCCTTGCTGCCGCCCATCCAGTCCCACAGCCCGGTCAGGAACCGCCGCAACTGGGGCGAGCCGGCCGCGCTCAGCACCGCGGCCTCGGCCTCGATGGTGTACATCAGTTCGTCGTGGATCAGGGCGGCCCGGTCGACCGCCTGTTGCAGCGTGCACCGCTCCTCGGCGGCGATCAGGTTGGGCAGGTTGGTGTCGGTCGGGTCCTCCTTGTGCATTGAGTAGAGGTCGTTGAGCAGGACGTTCGCGGTGGCCGCGTAGAGATAGGTGCGGCGCACCCGCGGATCCGCGAACTCGTGGGCGGGCAGCTCGTAGCCGCCGATCGGGTCGATCAGCACCATGCACGGGAAGAAGGCGTTCTCGTACCGGTGCAGCAGGTACTCCCAGACCGCGGGGGTGCGCCCGGACGAACGCCACTGGGCCTCCTGCGAGTAGCCCACGAACATCACCGCCAACTCGTGCCGGAGCCGGGCCACCTGGGTGGGGCTGGCGATTCCGGAGAGGTGGCCGAGGGCGGAGCGGAAGGCGCGGAGCACCGGCTCCCGCTCGACTACCTGCTCGAACTGTGCCATGTACCGCGCGGGGAGCCGGACCGGGTCGACCACGGCATGGGTCAGCGCCAGCCGCGGACCGAGCAACTCCGGTGTGGTGTCATCCCCTTCGTCGACCCAGTGGTCGTCCACGGCCCATTCCGCGAGCCCGCACCTGGCCGCGGCCAGCAGCCGGTCGGGATCGTCGCAGTCGGGATGGGCGAGCATGAACAGCCGCCCGAACTGATGCGACCTCAGCCGCTCCAGCCGTCCGCTGAACAATCCGACCTCCGCGGCCCAGGCCACCAGCCGGTCGTTGACCTCCTCCCCGAGCGCCGGATCGTCCCGCACGGCGTCGGGACAGTGCAGCGGCGGGACGCGGATCGCGGACCGCTCCGCGGACCCTTCGGACGGCGGGGGTTCGGCCCGGACCAGACGGGCCGCGGAGGTGCCCAGTCCCGTCGGCCCGGAGAACACGTGGCCGGACTCGGCTTTGACGACGGACTCATGCACAGGTGGGCTCCTCGCCGGTGCTGCTCCCTGACGGCTTTCCATCGGTTCCAGCGTGCCGGGCGGAGCGGGCCCGGACCATTCCCCGATTGAGTGCACATGTTCGACACCCATTCGGGGTAACGGCCCCGGACGTTCGAAGCTGAGACCAGCGCGGCTCAAGCGGTTCTAGGTGATGACGGCGATGATCCCGTAGCCGAGGGTCAGTGCTGTCGCGAAGGCGATGGTCGCGGTCTTGAACGCGGTGATGGTAGTGCAGCGCTCGGCCTTGGCCAGGATGTAGGCGACCAAGGCCACGATCACCGCGATCAGGACGGCGACGCCGACAGCGAGCAGCCGTGCTTTCTCGTTCACGGCCTACCTGCTGCCGGTGAGACGGTGGACGTGTCGCCGGATCCAGCCGTCGGGCCCGGGGTGCGCGCGGCGGCCTGCCAGAGCCGGTCGAACTCGACCGTGTCGCCGGCCAGGGCGCGGACGACGTCCTTGGTCTCGTCCCGGGTGGGCAGCGAGGGGCCGTTGAGGATGGTGTGGATCCGGTCGTCGGCCAGGCGACACTGGATCGCCAGGGCCAGTTCCCTGTCGTGGGGCCGGCCGGCCCGGATGTACAGGGCGCGCAGGGCCGTTCGGAAGGCGGCGAGGTCGTCGGCCTCGCCGCCGACCGGGGTCAGCAGCGCGGGGCGGGGGTGTCGCTCGCGCAGGCGCTCGACCTCCCACGGTCGCCGCAGTTGGGCCGGGTCGGCGTTGCAGAGCCGGGCGAAGCGTTCGGTCAGGGTCCAGGTGGGAACGCGTTCGCCGTTCAGAACCCGGGAGAGGTAGGAGGGGGAACAGTCGAGGTGGTCGGCGATGGTCTGGCCGGTGAGTCCGGACCGGCGGGCCAGCCTGGACAACAGGGGGGAGAGGCGGTTGGCGGCGGGGCCCGGGTCGTGGACGGAGATCGGCGCGGTGTGGCTGTCCGGGGCCGGAGCCACGGGGGTGGTTCCGGGCCTTCCGGGCCGGGCTGTGCGGCGCAGCCGCCACTCCGCGTGGTCGCCGCGGTAGTGCCCGCGGGCGGTGTCGGGGCTGACGCCGAGGGCGTGGCCGATCGGCCGCCAGGGTGTGCGCTGGTCGCGGGCGAGGGTCGTCAGTGTGCGTGTCAGCTGCCGGAGTTGGCGGTCGAGGTCGACCACGTAGGGCAGTGCCTCCACGGCGCGGGCACCTTGGTTGAGGTTGCGGGTGATCTGGCGCAGAGCATCCTGCATATCGCGGATGTCGTCGATCGCCTGCCCCGCCAGGATCCTCGGGGAGCTGTTGTGCACGGCGGGCCGGGCCGGGCCGGGCGCGGGTGCCGGCACCTGGCCGGAGTCCTCGTGCTGCGGGGTGCGCGCGCTGCTGGGTGTGCTGTCCGGGGGGAGGCGGCGCTGAGTGCGGTGCGTGGTCTGACGGCACTTGGTGGAGCAGAACTTCCTTGGGCGGCCAGTGGCCTGATGCTGTAACTGTCGACCGCAGCATGCGCAGACAGCGCCGGGCATGATGGTGGACCTCCGTCTAGAAGCTGAGGGAAAAGTGGTGGGGGAACCGGGGGATTCGTCGCCGATTGCGATGCGATCTGCGGGCGTCGGACGACGAAACCATAGTGGGCCGGGTCGGGTCGGAGACGGCGTGGTCGAGCGGGGCGGCCTGACGCGATGACGGGTTGCACGGGGTCGCGTCTGGGTGTCACGCGGGGGCTGGCACATCTCCGCGGAGGTGTGCGGCTCGCGGGTCGTCCTAGAGACGATGCACTGTTGGGCACGCTTGCCCAATCGGTTCATCCTTCGGATGCTTTTGTCGTTCGCGTTAGGCTGTGCACCGCGAGCAGGCCCCGTTCGGAGCCTGGACCGTCGTGGCTGAGGTGGCCTTTTCAAGGTTTCGTCCTCGGTTGACGTCAATGTGAGGGCGCGCAGCATTCGGGTCGACGGTTTTCCCGAACCGCCGGGCGCTGCGCGTCCGACGGCGACGCTAACGCGACTGTCGGTGACCTCCAAGTGCCCATAAATAGGCCGAAATCACCGCGTCTTACGCGTTTTCCCAGCATGGCCGCACGAAGTCACTGAAAGATCCACCAAACTGAGCGCTATCTGCTATTGCCCTTGGACTCGCATGGCGGCCGGCCTGCGAAGGCGAGGACGTGCCGGAGGACGTGATAGCGCACCCACCATCGGTGGACGTGAAGTGGCCGGCAGTGGGGGGCAACCTGGCCCGCTTGCCGATGTGGCCGCGCTGGGGCTCGACATCAGCCTGGCCTCATCGTTGCTGCTCAGAGCGGTAGCGGTGGGATTCGAACCCACGGTGAAGTTGCCCCCACGCTTTCGAGGTCTGCACCTGCATCATAGTGGCCGTCCGCGGCGGTTCGGGAGAGCCTAGACCTGCGTTTGCACTGGTCAGCGCCCTGCGCATGAACCGATCGACCAATGCCGTACACAGCCGAACGCCAGCGGATGAGTCCATAGACGAGACTGCGTGCGCGGGACCCTGCCTTAGCGTCTCGGGCAGATGTACTGAGGGCTGTCCGCTCAGCCCGTGGAGACGCTGCCACCTAGACCAGCTAGACGTAGCGCCAGATTCCGAGGTGAGTCGATC
The DNA here is from genome assembly GCF_042510955.1 of Streptacidiphilus cavernicola. Lineage (NCBI taxonomy): Bacteria > Bacillati > Actinomycetota > Actinomycetes > Kitasatosporales > Streptomycetaceae > Streptacidiphilus > Streptacidiphilus cavernicola. The sequence continues at coordinate 119,924 of NZ_JBHFAB010000009.1, read as the reverse complement.
AGCTTGTGGCGGCCCTTGACGGATTCCAGCGCTGTCACGACAGGACTCGCCAGAAACGCGATCAGCTCGTCCACCTCCTGCCGGGAGGGGCGGGGAGTGAACTCCTTCCGCAGGGCGTAGAGAATGTTCTCTACGCTGATGTACCCGTCGTCGACGGGGTCTTCGTCCACAGCTTCTTGGAAGGCTAGGCCGATGATTCTGCCCATCAGCAGTGAGCGCCGCTCCAGTGCCGAGTACCGCTCGGCCAGGTCGTCATTGAACGTGTCGACGCGGGAGAAGGCGTCACGGAGTTCGGTGAGGGGCATCGGGTTCTGCGAGTGGCGGGTGAGCAGAACTGCGAGGTCCTCGATGTGCAGCAGGATGACCTCGTGCTCCACTGCCCAATTCTTAAGTCGTGGAGCGAATTCCGGGCCTACGACGAGAACGTGATCGGCCTTGTGCTTGCGCTTATGGTCGCGCAGTGCGTCGAACTTAACGCTGGATTCGGCTACCTGGCCGTTCCCTGAGCTCTTCGCGTCCACGATGACCCGGTAGCGGTCCTTGGTGGCCAACTGTGCGATGCCGAGCACGTCGCTGCGACCCGAGCCACCGAGGTGCTCGGCTTGGAAGCCGAGGAACGCGAAGGCACGGCCGACGGCCGCTTCGAACTCCTGGCTATCCGTCCCGACATTGCCGTACTGCCGCAACTGGTCGATGATCCCATCGGGTAACAGGCAAGAGTGAGCATCCTGCGGTTCTGCCGGATCGTTCGCCTCTGGTTCGTCCTCGACAGGCAGCTGAAGTGTCAGGCCCTTCGCGAAACTGCGTCCTGCTGCGGTGACCCGGAACCGCTGCCAGTCCATCCGTTCGACGAGGCCCGCGTCTTGGAGGAAGGCTAGCCTGAGACGGATCTCTCCGTTTGAGGCCTGGATGTAGCCGTACACCTCCTTCGCCACGCTCACCAGCGCCGAGGTCGTCGCGGACTTGCCCAGGTGGAGCAGGATCTCACCGAAAAACAGATACCGCGCGTGGAGATAGGCGGCGAGCAGCCGCTCGTTTCCCTCGTCGACGAGTCGGTGTGCGTTCTCGCTTGGCGCGAAGTGATTGAACTTCGTCTGCTCGACGAGTCCGATGTGACGAAGGGCGTGCGTCACGGAGGTGAAGGACGTCCTGCTGATGCTGAACTCGCTGCCGCACAGCTCGCCGAACTCCTCGAGCCCGGCACCGTCGCTCAACAGCTCCACCAGCCTCCACAGGGCGGCGGTCACTGTCAGAGCCGAGTCCCCGTCGCGAGTGTCGGAAGCGATTCCCCGTGGGATGTAGCCGATCAGAGCACGACGGTTCCTGAGATCAACCTGTTCCAACTGTATGAAATCGCCGAAGAATTCCGGCAGCGCTTCTTCGCTGCCGTCCAGTTCGACGGCATCCTCCCCTTCTCCCCGGGCGGTCTCGGGCGGGCAGAGTGGAAGGACCTCCAGCAGGGCGTCCCCCAACTCGGTCCTGACGACCCGTTGACCCCACAGTTCGACCATCCCCAGACTCCTGAGCCACCCGGTGCGGTCCCGCACCGGAGACAGAGTTGACCAGTTCAGCCCGTATGTCTCGGTCGCTACCTCCAGCAGATCTGCATGCTTCGTCTGGTCCCCAATCGCCTGAAGGAGTTCACCGAAGAACTTCACATGGGTGTGCAGATGAGCTGTCAGGAAGGAGTTGTCCTCACTTGCCAGCCATTGCCGCGCGTGGGCACTTGGCTGCCACTGAGTTTCGCCTGGCCGCTCGGCGAGACCCAGAGGGGAAAGCATCCGCCGGCACAGGTCCTCGCATCGTCCGCTGACAGGCTTCCCCTCCGGCGTCCGCCACGCCAGCACTTCATCGCCCGCGCAAGGCAGTTGATTGAGCACTTGCCGGAGCATGGCCACCTGGGCTTCCGTGCCGCCTTGGAGGTAGCCGATTGAGTTGCTCCGGTCACGCCACGCCTTGGCTGGTACGCGTCGGCCGCTGTTCATCTGCTCCCTTTCGCCGCGCTACTCGTTGCTCCGCCTGAGAGTAGGGGCAGGTGCTGACAAATAGCGGCATAGCACTATAGAGCGAATAATCCGGCCGGCAGCCGTTCCGGCGGTTGCCGCGGCTGCGCATACGGGAGGCTGGCGTGAACGCGATCGAGCCCCAGGATGTGAGTGGGGCCGGGGCGCTGCTGGGAATCGCTAAAGTTGGATTGTTGATTTGTTTGGGGATTTGATTGTAGATTTCTGCCATGGACCTCTCCCAGCTCCCGGACCTCATCGACGTGCTCCGCGCCGAGGGGAGTGACCTTGCGGAGGTCGAAGTCAAGCAGGCCGCCGGAGGCTTCCCGCGGTCGGTGGCGGCAACCGTCTCAGCGTTTGCCAATGCGCCGGGAGGCGGGCTGCTGATCTTTGGCTTGGACGAGGAGGCGGGGTTCTCGGCGACAGGGGTCTACAACGCGGCCCAGTGCAAGGCTGCGCTTGCCTCCTTGGCCAGGCAGGCGATGGATCCTCCGGTGACGTTCGTGGCGGAGACCCTCGGGTTCGAGGGGGTGTCACTGGTGGTGGCCGAGATTCACGAAGCGCCCGGTTCGGCCAAGCCGGTCAGGGTCAATGCCACGGGGCGGGCGTACCTGCGAGCTGGCGACGGTGACTTCGAGTTGTCACAGGTCGAAGAGCAGGCATTCCTGGCAAATCGGGACGCGCCGAGATTCGACCAGGAAGTGGTGCAGGGAGCGAGCATCGAGGGGGACTTGGACCCCGAGCTTGTCGACGCCTACGTGGACTCCTGCCGGAGGTCGTCGGCGAGTCTGGCGCGCCTGACCGATGCGGACATCCTGTTCAGGACTGGTGTGACCGCAGGAGCTGAGCGATCCCCGACCCTGGCGGGCCTGCTCGCCCTCGGCGTTCATCCACAGCAGTTTGTCCCCAATGCAGTGATCCAGGCGAGTGTGGCTCCCCAGGTCGGAGATCCGCTCGGGACCCGGGCCCGGGACACCCGGCGCTTCGACGGGCCGATCCCACTCATGTTGGAGGAGGCGCTGACGTGGGTGGCGCGCAACACCCGCACAAGGATCCGTTTCACCCCGGATGGGCATGGCCACGACGAGCCCGAGTACCCACGAGAGGCGGTACGGGAGTTGCTCTCGAACGCATTGGTGCACCGGGATCTCGGCCCGCATGCCCTCACTCAGGCGATCACCCTCAAGCTCGGTGCCGATCAACTGCTGATCAGCAATCCGGGCGGGTTGTGGGGCCTGACTGTGAGCAGCCTGGGAACAGCTGGTGTGACGTCCACTCGGAACAGCTACCTTGCCCGGATCTGTCAGAACGTCCGCACGGGACGTGACCGACGAGTGGTCGAAGCTCTGGCCTCCGGGGTGCCCGCCATTCTCGGGAGCCTTCGCGATGCCGGCATGGTGCCCCCTCGATTCCATGACCAGGGCATCCGGTTCACCGTACGGGTGCCGAACGAGGCACTGCTGGCACCGGACGATCTCGCCTGGCTGGCAGAGGTTGCAGCGGCGGCAAGGCTCTCCGAGGTACAGCGGCACGCGCTGGTGGCCATGCGCGGGGGGGCAGTGTGGAGCAATAAGTCACTGCGTGCGGCCTACCCGATGGACTCCAGAACTGCCACCGTGGCACTGACAGGGCTCGTTGCCGCGGGACTGGCTGAGCCGTCCGGTGACGGGGCGGGGCGCGTCTACCGCCTAGCGGGTAGGGGACGGGCAGAGCCCGCACGGTCTCCTGGGCGTGCAACAGGGGAGGGCGGCAAGCGCCGGTACACCAGCCGTCGTGGCAACGCCGAGCAGATCCTTGACCTGTTGTCGCGTGGCGGCCCGGCCACGCTCGGCGAACTTGCTATGAGCTGCGGCCTGAGCGAGCGGCAGGCCCAGTACGCCCTGGAACTGCTGCGCGCGGAAGGGCATGCTGAGCTGCTCGGAGGACGAGGTGTCACAAGCAAGTACCGGGCTCTGGAACAGGACTGATGTTGCCTTGGCCGGACCGACTGCGGAGCGTCGACAATGCCAGGAGCGTGTTCCTTGCCCTGGGCGTTCGCTGAATCGCTCTTGACTAGCGGATTTGCGGCCGGGGCATGGCCGTGTCGGGACCTCGATCGAGACTACAACGCGTGAGGCCCCGACCATCGCTGGTCGGGGCCTCACGTTTTCCTGCTCACGGCGGTAGCGGTGGGATTCGAACCCACGGTGAAGTTGCCCCCACACACGCTTTCGAGGCGTGCTCCTTTGGCCGCTCGGACACGCTACCGTGGGACAGCCTACCGGACGTGGGGGAGTGCTCCTAAACGGATTCCTCGGACGGGTCGGCGGCGCGGCGGGCGTCGAAGAAGGCGGTCAGCGCGGTGGCGCAGTCGGCGGCGAGGACGCCGGGGACGACCTCAGGGCGGTGGTTCAGCCTACGGTCGCGGATGACGTCCCAGAGGGAGCCGGCCGCGCCGGCCTTGTCGTCCCAGGCGCCGTAGACGACCCGGGCCAGCCGGGAGAGGACGATCGCGCCCGCGCACATGGTGCACGGCTCCAGGGTGACCACCAGGGTGCAGCCGGTCAGGCGCCAGTCGCGGGCTCCACCGTCCCGGCGGAGGGTGCGGGCGGCGTCGCGGATGGCGAGCACCTCGGCGTGGGCGGTCGGGTCGCCGACGGCCTCGCGTTCGTTGTGGCCGCGGCCGAGGACCGCACCGGACGGGTCCAGCACGAGTGCGCCCACCGGGACGTCGTCCGTGGGCAGCGCGAGGTCGGCTTCCGCCAGGGCGAGGCGCATGGCAGGGGCCCAGGGGTCGCGAAGCGGGTCCGGCCGGAGGCGGGGGCCGTCGCCGGAGCCGGCGGGAGCAGGAGCAGAGGCGCGCATGGCACCAGTCTGCTGCACCGGCCCGGTTCGCAGGGGCGGTCAGGTGCGTGGGGAGGGTCAGGCGCGTTGGGTGGTTGGACCTACTGGGCGGCCGGACCCGCTGCACCGGCCGGACGCGTTGGAGGGCTGGACCTGCTGTACCGGTCAGTCCTGCTGGGCGGGCGGACCCCCGGAGGGGCTGGACCCGCTGGGTGGTCCGGCGGTACGGGGAGGCGGAGGCGAAGCCAGGTGGCGTGGTCCGACGGCGCGCGGGGCGGCGAGGCCCGGCGGACGTCGTGGTACGCCGGGCCTCGCCTGCCCGCACGGGCCGTGTGGGCGGCTGTCGGCGCCCGCGGCGCTAGCGGACTGCTTCCAGTACGTCGCCGCAGCCCAGGGCGTCGGCGATCTCGGTGAGGGCGTCGCCGGGGACGGAGCCCTCGACGCTCATGTCCATCAGCTCCTTGGCGCCGACGCCGAAGTCGATCAGCAGGCCGGCGTCGCCCAGCGGCCCGTTGGGCAGGCCGTCGGTGTCGAGCGCGGCTGCCTCGTCGTCAGCGTCGTCGTCCTCGTCCGGGTCCGCGGAGTCCGTGTCATCGTCCTCGTCGAGTTCGACCACCAGGTCGTCCAGGTCGTCACCCGAGCCCCGGCCGGTGAGTTCGTCGGTGAGGACGATCTCGCCGTAGGCGCTGCGCGAGGCGGCGGCGGCGTCGGAGACGAAGATCCGGGGATCCTCCTCGCCGTCGACGCGGACCACGGCGAACCAGGAGTCCTCCTGCTCGATGAAGACCAGGACGGTCTCCTCGTCCTCCGCGGCCTCGCGCGCCAGGTCAGCCAGGTCAGCGAGGGTTTCGACGTCATCAAGCTCGGTCTCGCTCACGTCCCACCCGTCCTCGGTGCGAGCGAGCAATGCAGCGAAGTACGCCACCAGCGACTCTCCCAGGTCTTGGCCACAGGACCGGGCTCTGCGCGGGCCCGGAGTCCAGGGGTCCATGCGAACGCCCCATCGGCATCGTGACAGAAAGCAGGCCGCTCCGGGGAGTGTTCGGCCCTGCGTCTTCGCTGGTCGTGTCGCGAGAGGGGGGTGGCTGGCCCGGATGGCGGAGGTGTGGGGCGGGGGGAAGGCGGCTGCGGCGGGCCTCAGATCCGGAAGGTGCGCATTCTCAGCGCCTGGCGCATCCGCTCGTTCTTGGTGCGCCGCGGGTGCACCCTGGCCTGCAACTCCTTGGCCTCGTCCAGCTCACGGAGGAATGCGGCGCGGCGGCGGCGGCGTTCTATCGGACTTTCGGTCCGCTGCCGCTGCTCGGCGTCGTCGTTCGGTTCGTCGGGCATGCTCGCCACCGCTCGGGTCGGTCGGGTGCTGTGTTTCACCACCTTCCCCGCGAGCGCGAACTGACACTATTTTGCCATGTCCCCGCCAGAAAGCCCCTGAGCCGCCGCCGGAGCCGCTCCCCGATGCCGCCCGCGCGGCGGCCCGCGGCACCCCGCGGCACCCCGCGGCGTCGTGCGGGCGGGGCGCCTCGGGATACTGTCGCTGCATGCGGATTCATGTCCTGGACCACCCCCTGGTGGCGCACAAGCTCACCACGTTGCGCGACGAGCGCACCGACTCCCCCACCTTCCGCCGCCTCGCGGACGAGCTGGTGACCCTGCTCGCCTACGAGGCCACCCGGGATGTCAGGACCGAGCCGGTCGAGGTCACCACGCCGGTCGCGGTCACCACCGGCACCCGGCTGAGCTACCCGCGCCCGCTGGTGGTCCCGATCCTGCGGGCCGGGCTCGGCATGCTGGACGGTATGACCCGGCTGCTGCCGACCGCCGAGGTGGGCTTCCTCGGCATGGTCCGCAACGAGGACACCCTGCAGGCGTCGACCTACGCGACCCGGATGCCGGACGACCTCTCCGGCCGCCAGGTGTACGTGCTCGACCCGATGCTGGCGACCGGCGGCACGCTGGTGGCGGCGATCCGGCTGCTGATCGCGCGCGGCGCGGACGACGTGACCGCGATCTGCCTGCTGGCCGCGCCGGAGGGGGTGGCGGTGCTGGAGAAGGAGCTCGCCGGGCTGCCGGTGACCGTGGTGACCGCCGCGGTGGACGACCACCTCAACGAGCAGGGCTACATCGTCCCGGGCCTGGGCGACGCCGGGGACCGCCTCTACGGCACCGCGGGGGACTGAACGGCACCGCGGGGGACTGAGCAGCACCGCGAGGGGCTGAGCTCCACGGCCCGCCAGGGGCTGAGGGAGCCGGTCAGCAGTGCCCCGGGGACGGGGCGGCGACCGGCTTGGCGGCCAGGGCGAGGGTCTGCGCCTGCTGGGCCGGGGTGGCCAGCGCGGTGAAGCCGTTGCCGAGGACCAGGTCGACCGAGGCGTCCTTGCGCAGGTCGGTGACCGGACTGGAGCCGGCCACCTCGGAGCCGAGCACGGTCATCCGGGCCGCCGCCGCCTTGTTGCCGCTGATCTGGGCCGTTCCGAGCACCTTGTGCTGCAGCGCGGCCGGAGCGTTGCCGATCTTGCCGATGGTGAAGCCGCGCTGCTTGAGCAGCGCGGCGGTCTGCCCGGCCAGGCCGGCCCGGTCGGTGGCGTTGTAGACGTTCACGGTGATCGTGCCGGGCTTCGGCGCGACCACCCCGGCCAGCGACGCGAACGCGGCGACCACCGGCGACGGCGCGACCGAGGGCCCGCCGGAGGCCGCGCCCGAGGCTGCGCCGGAGGCAGCCGCTGAGGCCGCGTCACCCGGAGCGGCCTTTGCCGGGACTCCCGCCGCGGCCCCCGCTCCCGCTGAACCCGACGGTGCGGCCGACGCCTTGGGGCCGCAGGCCAGCGCCGACGCGTCGGCCTTGCCGCCGCCGAAGACGCCGAACAGCTGGACGCTGCCCCAGCCGAGCACCGCGAGCGCGGTCACGCCGACGACGGCGAGCAGGGTGTAGCGGCGGCGGCGACTGGGCCGGGCCAGCCGGGGGTAGGCCGTGCCGGTGATCCGGTACTGCTTTCCCTTGAGACCGGGGGGAGTCAGCATGCTCATCGCGGGTTGCCCCCTAGGTGCGCGCCGGGCTTCCAGTGCTGGTCGGACCGCCGATCGGGCTGCGGGTCGGACCGCGACTGCTTGATGCTCCCCAGGCTAGTGCCGACCGGGCACTCTGCGTACTAAAGGATCATCATCTGGGCTACCGGGACACCCTAACGGGTGCCGGGTAGGCCGATCAGTCCATCTCCAGCACGCGCGCGTGCAGCACCTGACGCTGTTGCAGCGCGGCGCGTACGGCGCGGTGCAGGCCGTCCTCCAGGTAGAGGTCCCCTTGCCACTTCACGACGTGCGCGAAGAGGTCGCCGTAGAAGGTGGAGTCCTCCGCGAGGAGGGTCTCCAGGTCGAGCTGCCCCTTGGTGGTCACGAGCTGGTCCAGGCGTACCGGACGTGGGGCCACGTCCGCCCACTGGCGGGTACTGACCCGGCCGTGATCCGGGTAGGGCCGCCCGTTGCCGATGCGCTTGAAGATCACACGCAGAGACTACCCGTCCGCGGGGGTGCGTCGCAGCAAGGATGACAGGCCGTGACCTGACACGGTTTGACGGGAAGCTGTCACCAGCGGGTTTGCCGGGCGGTCGGAAAGGTTGCCTCGGTTCCCGTGGGTTTCTTCACTCGTGCGGGTCGGCCGGGTGCGGTCCTGCGTCCGCGCCGGGCGGCCGCTGCGGCCCGGCCGCGGTCACAGGGCGGCCAGCGCGGCGCCGATCCGGTCCATCGAACTGAGGCGCATCAGGCCGTAGTTGTAGAACTCGACCTCCGGCACCCCGAGCTGCTCCAGCACCCGGATCTTGGCCGCGAGGTTCTCCGGGCCGTCGCAGTCCTGCGACATCGGGCGCAGGATCACCGCGAGCCCGGACGGGTCCACCCCGTGCAGGGCGAAGGCGGCGACCTTTTCGCGCACCTGTTCGGGTGTCGGAGCGTAGCCGAGGGTCTCGATCCCGTGCACCGACTTCGCCAGCGCGGGCAGGTCGACGCCGGAGAGCCAGCCCTTGCCGGGGCCGTCGGGGTCCATGAAGGTGAGCCGCATCCCGTGCTGCTCGGCGACCGCCGCGGCCTCGGCCGCCAGCGAGCCGACGGTGGCGGCGGACGCGTCCACGTACGCGGCCAGCGCGCCGTCGGCGAGGTCGGTCAGTACGGTCGGCTCGGCGGCGGTGTCCTCGGAGTCGAGGCGGCACCGGATCTCGGCCCGGACGGTCTGCTGCACCTGGTCCGACGGCACGCCCAGGGCGTCGGCCGCGGCCCGGCAGTGCCCGCAGAAGCAGAGCCCGAGCAGCGCCTCGGTGACCGGGCCCAGCTGCTCGAAGTAGCGTTCGTGGTGGTAGCCGTGGCGCAGCCCGTGGAAGTGCAGCGACTCGGCCCTGATCGCGTCCACCCCGTACCGGGCGTGCTCGGCGACCAGGGTCCTGACGTAGCCGCGGACCTCCGGGTGGGCCGGGCACAGCTCGGTCAGGGCGCGGTCGCCGAAGGCGTTGGCGGGGGCGCAGTCGGGGTGCTGGAAGCCGAGCCGGTCGTTGTGCAGGAACACGGTCCAGGCGTGCAGCTTCAGCCCGCGCCGCCGGGCCTCGGCGGCGGCGTCGGCGAAGGGGTCGCCGTCGCCGATCGCGGTGGACGGGACCGGGCGGAGCCGCGCGCCGTCCCAGCGGGCCGGGTCGGGCCGGAAGTAGGCCGCGCCGGGCTCCAGGTAGCGCACCACCCGGTTCGGGTGGTGCGGGAAGATGTCGCGGGCCTCGTGGTAGACCGAGGCGAGGGTGAGCCCGCCGACGCCGGCGCGGTCGGTGAGGTTGCCGAAGAAGCGGTCGGCGCCCTCGTCGATCAGGTCGGTGGCGAAGGCGAGGACGGACGACTGCACGGGGTGCTCCGGCGGGAAGAGGCGGCGGTGTGGCAGCCACCGTAGCCGTGCCACCCGCCATTGGTCTAGACCTTAATGCCCCGGCTCGATCGCCCCGGCGTATTTCGCATGTGTTTTCGGCACGGCGATTCACCGAAAAGAATTCATTCGCGGGAATCTTCGGACTTTCGCCGCAGATCTGCCGGTAGCGTGTTTATTTCGCTCCATCACGGCTGATCGACTGCACCGGAGGATCGGTGAATGCACCGAAGCGCATGTTAAAAGTACGTGAACCCGCAGGTGGAATCAAGCAGACACGGCCGCGTACGCGTGGTCGGCTGCGGAGTTCCGTGCTCGCGCCCGCGACGGTAAGGGCAAAGCTTGTTCGTATTCTCGCGATCGCGTTCGCGCTGGTGCTGCTCCTGCTCGGGGTCGTCGCCACCCAGCAGATCGGAAACTACCGGCAGGCGACGTCCACCGTGCAGGAGGTCAAACTCCTGATCGCGCTGCAGAACTTCGTGCACGAGCACCAGAAGGAGCGTGGCCTGACCGACGGCGTCATCAGCGGGACCACCTCCTTCTGGGCCCAGATGCCGGCCCAGCGCAAGGCCACCGACACCACCCTGGCCACGGTGAAGGCCCTGGTGGCCGGGCGCACCGACGCCGCCTCGGAGGAGGTCGGCCAGGGGCTGAAGCTGGTGGACCGGCTGCCGGCGATCCGGCAGGCCGCCGACAACGGCCACGGCAACCTGCTGAAGACCTACGCCTACTTCACCGACACCAACAAGGCGCTGACCGCGCTGACGCTGGGTCTGGAGAAGGCCAAGGACACCCAGCTGCACGCCGGGATCGAGGCGCTGCTGGCCCTCGGCAACGCCAAGGAGGACACCGGCGAGGAGCGCGCGCTGATGACCGGCGCGCTGCCGCTCGGCCACTTCCCGTCCGACTGGTACACCGAGTTCACCGTCTCCAGGGCCGGCCGGCTGGTCAACCTGGACACGCTGAAGCTCTGGGCCACCCCGCGCCAGCAGGCCGAGGTCGACGCGATCTGGACCAAGCCCTACGCCGTGCAGATGCAGAAGTGGGACCTGCTGGCCACCCAGGGCGGCGGGAAGCTCGACCCGCAGGCCATCCCCAACCCGCTCTGGTACCAGGTGCTCACCGAGACCGTGAACGACATGCGCACGGTCCAGGTCAGCTACAGCCAGGACATCACCATGCGGGCGAAGAGCCTGCAGACCGACGCCGAGCAGCAGCTGCTGCTGTTCGGGCTGCTCGCGCTGGCCAGCTTCGCGGTCATCGGCGCCCTCGCCGTCGCCTGCGTCCGCTCCATCTCCAGCCCGCTGGCCTCGCTGGCCCGTGAGGCCGGGGAGATCGCCACCGGGCGGCTGCCCGACGCGGTCGCGCTGGTCCAGGCGGGCGGCGGCGAGCAGCCGGCCCCGCGTCCGGTCGAGGTGCCCAGGCGGGCCGGGGCCGAGGTGCGGCTGGTCGCCGACGCCTTCGACCAGGTCCAGCGGGTCGCCTTCGACCTCGCCACCGAGCAGACCGTGCTGCGCCGCAACGCGACCGACTCGCTGGTCAACCTCGGCCGCCGGAACCAGAACCTGGTCCGCCGTCAGATCGGCTTCATCAACAAGCTGGAGCACGAGGACGCCGACCCGGCCCAGCTCGCCAACCTGTTCGAACTCGACCACCTGGCCACCCGTATGCGCCGCAACGCCGAATCCCTGCTGGTCCTGGCCGGTGAGACCAGCCCGCGCCCGTGGGCCACCCCGCTCGGGGTGACCGACGTGATCCGGGCCGCGCTGTCCGAGGTCGAGGAGTACCGGCGGGTCACCCTGCGCCGGGTCGACCCGGTCAAGCTGACCGGCGCGGTGGTCGCCGAGGTGGCGCACCTGCTGGCCGAGCTGATCGAGAACGCGCTCAGCTTCTCCCCGCCGGACGTGGACGTGGAGATCGAGGGCCGCCGCACCAGCGCCGGCTACCTGGTCGCCGTCGTCGACCACGGTCTGGGGATGAGTCCGGACGCGCTCGCCGAGGCCAACGTCCGGCTGTCCGGGACGGCCAGCTTCATGGCCGAGCCCACCCGCTTCCTGGGCCACTTCGTGGTCGGTTCGCTGGCCCGGCGGCACAACATCGAGGTGCGGCTCGGCGACGCGCCCGCGGCCGGGGTGGTGGCCCGGGTGCTGCTGCCCAACGCGCTGCTGGCCGAGGCCGCCCCGCAGGAGGCGGTCCGGTCCGCGGCGAGCGCGGTGCTCCCCGCCGACGACGCCCCGGAGCTGCAGCGGGAGATCGACATGGGCGCGCTGCCGCCGGTGCGCACCGCCGGGATCATCAAGCAGCGGGTCGCCGACCCGGAGCCGGAGCCGGTCGGCAGTCCGGTCCGGGGCAAGGGCGGCTACGACGACCGGATGACCGCGTCCGCCGCCCGTACCCGCAACGGGCTGGTCAAGCGGCCCAAGCGGACGTCCATCCCGTCCGCGATGACCGAGCTCTCCGGCCGCTGGCAGGCCGGCGAGGAGCGCACCCCCGAGCGCTCGCCGGAGGAGGTGCGGTCGATGCTCTCCGCCTTCCGCTCCGCCCACCAGCGGGCCGAGAGCACGCTCGCGACGAGTGCCGCGGTGGCCACCGGCGCCGCGGGTCCCGACGGCGCCGAGGGCGCCGACAGTTCCGAGAGTGAGGAGACGCGATGAGTGCCACCACCGCCCAGCCCGGCGACACCATGACCTTCAACTGGTTGCTCGCCAACTTCGTCCGCGGCACCGACGGGGTCAGGGACGCCGTCGCGGTCTCCTCGGACGGCCTGCTGATCGCCGTCTCGGAGGGGCTCGGCCGCACCGACGCGGACCACCTCTCCGCGGTGGTCTCGGGGCTGTCCAGCTTGGCCCGGAGCGCTTCCAAGCGCTACGACTTCGACGGGATGAAGCTGCTGATGATCGAGATGCGGCGGGGCTTCCTGCTGGTCTCGGCCGTCCGGGACGGCAGCTGCGTCGGGGTGCTGGCCGACAGCACCGCCGAACTCGGCCTGGTCGGCTACGAGATGGCCGTCCTCGCCGAGCGCGCGGGCGACCTGCTCACGCCCGCGCTGATCGCCGACCTGAGGCAGGCACTGCCACGATGAACCCGGACGACAGCCACGACCGGGACGGTCAGCAGCAGGAGGTGCCGGACGACCAGCTGTTCGTCCGGCCGTTCATCATGACCGGCGGCCGGGTCCGCTCGGTCCAGGACGGGCTCCGGCTGGAGACGCTGGTCACCGCGGCGCCCGGGTCGCTGTTCGCCCCGCTGGAGTTCGAGCGTCGGCGGATCGTGACGCTGTGCCAGACGCCGCAGTCGGTGGCGGAGGTGGCGGCCGGGATCGCCGTGCCGCTGGGCGTGGCCAAGGTGCTGATCGGCGATCTGGTCGCGGCCGACCTGCTGGCCTGCCACCAGCCCAAGGAGATGTCGCTCTCCGTGATGGAAAGGATCAGGGACCATGTCAGGGCGCTCTGAGAACCGCAGCAACCGCGAGCGCGAGCGCGACCGCGGTTCCGCCGCCGAGGTGCCGACGGCGGTGAAGATCGTGGTCAGCGGCGGTCTGGGAGTGGGCAAGACGACCTTCGTCGGCGCCATCTCGGAGATCGAGCCGCTGTACACCGAGGCCGCGATCACCGAGGTCTCGGTGGGCGTGGACTCGCTGGAGGGGGTGGACGGCAAGACCACGACCACGGTCGCCCTGGACTTCGGCCGGATCACCCTGGACAGCTCGCTCGTGCTCTACCTGTTCGGCACCCCGGGCCAGGACCGCTTCTCCTTCCTCTGGGACGACCTGGTGGAGGGCGCGCTCGGCACCGTGGTGCTGGTCGACACCCGCCGGATCGAGGACTCCTTCCCGGCGGTCGACTACTTCGAGGAGCGGACCGCCCCGTTCGTCCTCGCGGTGAACCGCTTCGACGGGTCGGCCGCGTTCGAGCTGGAGGAGGTCAGGGAGGCGCTGGGGCTCGGCCCCGAGGTGCCGATCGTGCACTGCGACGCCCGGGACCGGTCGTCGGTGCGGGATGTGCTGGTGGCGCTGATGGACCAGGTGATCAACCGCCACCTCAGCGGCTCCGCACGGCGGGAGTCGGCGCTGGCGCGCTGATCCCCGCCGTGCGGTAGTCGGCCGTGCTCAGACCGTCAGATCCAGTCCTTGCGTTTGAAGCTGACGTAGAGCACGGCCGACAGCACCACCATCACCGCGGTCGACTCGTAGAACCCGGCATGGGTGCCGAAGCCGGGGTAGGGCACGTTCTGGCCGTAGAAGCCGGTGACCGCGGTGGGGACGGCGATGATCGAGGCCCAGCTGGTGACCTTCTTCATGATCAGGTTCATCCGGTTGCCCTGGATGGTGAGGTTGGTCTCCATCAGCGAGGTCACCATGTCCCGCAGTGACTCGGTCCACTCGGTGGCCCGCAGCACGTGGTCGTAGACGTCCTGGTAGTACGGCAGCATCGGCTCGCTGACCACGTGCAGGTCCCGGCGCAGCAGCGTGTTCACCACCTCGCGCATCGGCAGCACCACCCGGCGCACCCGGACCAGGTTCTTGCGAAGTTCGTAAGAGCTGCGCTGGACCGTGCGGATCTCGTCCCTGCCGTCCTCGAACAGCAGGTCCTCCAGCGCCTCGATCCGGTCGTCCAGGTCCTGGACCGCGTTGAAGTGGCCGTCCACCAGGTAGTCGAGCAGGCCGTGCAGCAGGAAGCCGACGCCGTGTTCGGCCAGGTCGGCGGCCTCGTCCCAGCGGTCGACCACCTGCTGGATGTCGAAGCGCTCGCCCTTGCGGATGGTGATCAGCGCGTTGGGGGTGATGAACACCGCGATCTCGGTGGTGTCCAGGCTGCCGTCCGGTTCGGCGCAGACCGCGTAGGCGCTGAGGAAGAGGTGGGTGCGGTAGCGGTCCAGCTTGGGGCGCTGGTGCTCGTGCCCGGCGTCCTCGACGGCGAGCGCGTGCAGGCCGAACTCCTCGGCGATCATCTCGAAGTCGTCCGAGGTCGGGTCGCAGAGGTCGAGCCAGACCGTGCAGGTGGGCTCGCAGACGTAGTCGGATATCTCGTGGACCGGAAAGTCCTTGAGTTCCAGGGTGCCGTTGCGATAGAGCCGGGTGCGAGCCATTCGGCCAGGGTAGAGGGCTGTCCCGGGCCGGCCGAGGGTGGGTTACCCTCCGGGAAGGACCCGAGGAGAGCGGCGGCCATGAGCGAGGCGGGATCCCCGGTGGACGACGGTTCGGAGGGTGATCGGCTGCTGCTGTTCTCCTTCGGCGGCCGGAACCACTGACGGTCCGTCCTGTCCGTCTCGTCCGTCCCGTCCTCGTTCTCGTCCGTCCCCGACGCCGGAGGCTCCATGACTATTCAGTGGCATTTCCAGGACGGGTCCGGGGTGGGCGTGCTCCAGGTCTCCGGGTACCTCGGCGCCGACTCGGTGCCCCGCTTCGCCGGGGCGGTGGGCTGGGCCCTGGCCCGCGGCACCGGGCCGCTGATCGTGGACCTCAAGGCGCTGCTCGGCTGGTCCCCGCAGGGACAGGCCGCGGTCGGCGCGGCGGTACTGCGGCTGGCCGAGGCGCGGCGGACGCTGGAGCTGGCGGCGGTCCCGAGCGGGGACGGCTGCGCGCTGATACCCGAGCTGAGCGGGATACCGGTACACCTCGACCTGGACGCGGCGCTGGCCGCGCACCCGGCTGCGCCGGAGCCGGGCGGGACCGCGGACCCGGCCGCGCGGCAGCGCAACCAGAACTGGCGCAGCGCCGGCTGGCAGGAGAGCCCGGCGGGGTAGCCGCGGGCGCTGGCGCGGGGGCGCGGGGGGCGGGGCGGGCGTGGTCGGCGCGGCACGGGCGGGGCCGGCTCGCGGTGTGGGCGTGGGCGGGGCGCGGCGGGGCCGGTCGGACGGGGGTGGTGCGGCGGGGGCGGCTGCTGGTAGGGATGGACTGTGCGCTTTGACTCAGTCCCCATGCCGCCGCCGGTCGCGGTCCGACCGCGGGACAGCCGCGGCTACCCCGTCCCCGCGATCACCCCCTGGGAGGACGGCGAGCCGCAGTTCGCGCTGACCGGCTACGACCAGAGCGCCGCGTGCGCGCAGCAGCGGCTCTGCTCGGTCTGCGACACCCTGATGCCGCGCGGGCCGGTGTGGCGGGTGGTCGGCGCGGCCGAGAGCGCGGCGATCGCCGACGCGCTGGCGGCGGGGCGGCCGTACCGGAACATGGCGCCGACCCTGGAGGGCCCCGGGCACCGGGCCTGCATGCTCTACGCCTCGATGGTCTGCCCCTACCTGGCCCGGCCCAACGCCCGGCGCGGGATGTCCGCCGCGCGGCCGGACGAACTGACCGCCCATGTGGTCCGCGGCGCGGTCCGCGGCGGGAACGGCGCGGTGGTCGGCTTCGGCGAGTACGAGTTCGCGGTCACCGGCTCTCAGGTGCTGTTCCGCTTCCTCGACGTGGTCGAGTTCCTGCCGCACGACGTCGCCGACGCGCACCTGCCGGAGCTGGAGGCCGAGCTGGCCCGGTCCGGGCGGTAGCCCAGCGGGTCAGCGGCTCGGCTGGCTCAGCGGGCTCAGCGGGCTCAGCGGTAGGCGGGTAGGCCGGTTGCCGAGGAGACCCGGACCGGCGCTGCCGAGCCGTCGGCGGGGAGGGTGGCGATGCCGTTCGGGAGCCGCACCGCGATGGTCTTCCCGTCCGGCGACCAGGCCGGTTCGGTGTAGTCGGTGCCGGCGTTCGGGGTGAGATCCTTGGCGGCCCCGTTCTGCTGGACCGACTCGGTGAACAGGTGGTCGTGCCCGTCGACCGAGCGGACGAAGGCCACGGTGTTCCCGTCCGGGGACAGGCTCGGCTCGGAGCCCTGGGCGAACGCCGCGGTCTGCTCGCGCAGGTAGTCGTCGCGGAGGTAGACCTCGCCGGTGCCGGCGTTGGCGAAGACCATGCTGGCGAAGCCGCCGCCGGCTCCGGGCCAGGCGTTCCCGGTCTTCGGGACCGGCGCGTCGCCGGGGAACCCGTAGCCGGTGAGCACCTTCGGGGTGCCGTTCACGGAGGTGGAGGGGAGGTACTCCAGCTGCTGCACCCCGCCCTTCGAGGCGGCGAAGTAGAGCAGGCTGCTGGCCGGGACGCCGTAGGCCTTGCGGTACGGGGTGACCTGCCAGGTCGGGTGGGACCAGGTCTCGCCGCTCGGCGCGCGGGCGACCAGCACCCGTCCGGTGCCGTCCGCGTTGGCGGTGTCCAGGTTGCCCGCGCCGTCGATGAACACGGCCTTGGTGCCCGCGGGGTTCCAGGAGAGGTCCCTGACCACGGTCCCGAAGTCGACCGTGCCGCCGTTCATCACCACCGTCGCGGTGCCGTTGCTGACGGTCAGCCGGCTGTTCGCGGTGCCGTTCAGCACGGGTACGGCCGAGCTGCCGCCGCTCGGGGCGGGCGGCGCGGACGGCATGGGCGTCGCGGAGCCGCTGCCGCTCGGCGCGGGGCTCGGCGTGCTGCCTGCGGTGCCCGGGGCGCCCGCGCCGACCCTGACGGTGGAGGCGCAGCCGGTCAGCAGGGTCGCCCCGGCGGTGACGGCCGCGGTCAGCGTAATCGCCGCGGCGGTGCGGCGGCGGCGACGGGTTCCGGTGCTGGTGAGGGCGGGCATGGGGGCTCCCAGGGGCAGTGGCGGCGCGGTTCCGCGACAGTTCCAGGCTGGCACCCGGACGTCGGGGAACCGTGTGTTCCACGTCACAGCCATGCAACAGGGTCCGGCGGCGGAGCGCATCCGCTCCGCCGCCGGACCCTGTTGCCGCCGGACCCTGCCGGTCCTGCCTGACCCGCCGTCCGCTACTCGATCTCGATCGGGCCGTTGCCGCCGTTGCCGCGCCGACGGTCCTCCTCCTCGCGCTTCTGCGCCGAGCGGGCCTGCGGGGAGCCCAGGTTCTGCCGGACCGAGTCCAGGATGGTCAGCCCCTGGCCGACCAGCCCGGCGGCGATCTCGCCCAGGCCGTCCGCGCCGTTCAGCACGTTGACGTTGGCGCCCTGGAGCCCGGCCGCGGCCTCCTTGACGATCTGCGGCAGCTGGTCGATCAGCATCCGGTCCAGCGCCACCCGGTCGTACGACGCCGCCGCCTCGGCCTGGATCTTCATCCGGTTCGCCTCGGCCATGGCCAGCACCCGGATCCGCTCGGCCTCGGCCTCGGCCGGCTTCACGATCTCCGCCACCAGCTGCTGCTGCCGCAGCTCGGCCGCGCGCTGGGCCAGCTCGGTCTGCGCCGCCAGCACCTCCTGCTGGGCGTGCGCCTGCGCCAGCGGGCCGGCCTGGGAGGCCACCGCCTGCGCCTTCTCGATCTCGGCCGAGTACTCGGCCCGGACCACCGCGGTCTGCCGGGCGTACTCGGCCTGGTTCCGCTCGGCGACCTGCTGCGCCTCGACCGACTGCTGGGTCGCGTTGGCCTGGGCGACCTGCGCCTGCCGCTGGATCGCGGCCTTGTGCGGGGCAGCCATGGCGGCGATGTAGCCGGTGTTGCCGTCGTCGATCGACTGGATCTGCAGCGAGTCGACGGTCAGGCCGATCGTGCCCATCTCGGTCTTGGAGGTCGCCAGCACCTCGGAGGCCAGCTTCTGACGCTCGGTCACGATCTCCTCGACCGTCATCGAGCCGATGATCGAGCGCAGGTGGCCCGCGAAGATCCGGCCGGTCAGGATCGACATCTGGTCCTGGTCGGAGAGGAACCGCTGGCCGGCGTTGACGATGCTCTCCTTGTCGTTGCCGACCTTGAAGGCGATCACGGCGCGCACGGTCAGCGCGATCCCCTGCTTGGTCACGCAGGTCTCGGCGACCTCCGCCTCGCACATCGCCAGGGTCAGGAACCGGGTCTTCCGGAACACCGGGAGCACGAACGCGCCGTGTCCGGTCACCACCCGGAACGGCGCGTCGCCCATGCCGCGTCTGCCACCCGAGATCAGCATGGCCTCGTCAGGGGCCGGAACCCGGTATCCGAACATCCGTCACATCTCCTCAACCTGCGTCGCCGGGGTCGCCGGTCAACGCGTCCAATGGATCCGTCGGCCCCGCCCAGGCGACCACGTCGACCTGGCGGTTGCCACGTGATTCGATCACGAGTACGGGGGTCCCCTTCGCGAGGGGCTCGGGCGACCAGGCGAGGAAGGTCTCAGAACCACCGCGCACCCGGGCCAGCACCTCACCCGGCCCGGCCACGCCACGGGTGCCGACCAGCAGCACTCCGCTACAACCGACCACGGCTTCGTCCGGCGCCATCGACGGCCGCCCCCCATTTCGTCCTGATCCCGAGAGCCCGACCCTAGCGCGCCGCCGCCCGGCAGCCCAGTGATCGGCGCACCGGGAAGCGGCGGCGCGGGTGGATCAGGCGCAGCGCGCGCCTCCCCCGGAACGGGCGAATCGTCCCGTCTTCCGTGATTGGCGGGGTGATGCCGATTGTGATGCCTCGACTCGTCGCAATGCGCAACTTGGAACCCCGGAGGCGCTGGTCCGGCCGCCGACGGGCAGCGAGAGTCGTTCAAAGGCCGTGGTCACAGCCGTCAGGGCGACCTGGGACAGCGGTCGGTGAGAGCAACAGGAGATGTGAGGGTGTTCGTGGATGTGACGATGGAATCGACCGGATTCTGGCTCGGACCGCAGGGGCCGGTGAACACCGGGGTCTCCTGGGCCGACGGCCGGATCACCCGTGAGGACACGGCGGCGGAACCGGGTGTCCTGCCGGACGGTGCTCCGTACGTGGTGCCGGCGCTTCCCGTCGAGGTGCACTGCCACGGAATGGGGCCCATCGACTTCTCGGACTTCGCGGCGATCGACCTCAGGGAACTGGACAAGGTCGCCGCGGCCGAGGGCGTGCTCTGTATCCCGACGCTCTACCTGCGGCGTGAACGACTGGACGGCTTCGTCGAGTTCATGCGCGGCTACGCCGAGCTGCGGGCGGCCGGCGAACTGCTGTTCGTCCCGGCGATCGCCCTGGAGGGCCCGCTGGTCGCCAGTTTCGGCGGCACCCCGGCCAACGCGGTGTGGGCCCCGTCCAAGGCGGAGTGGGAGAAGCTGGCGAGCTGCGGGCCGCTCGGCCTGGTCTACATCATGCTCTCGCCGGACGCGTTGCAGTCCAGCTCCTACCTGGCCGCGCAGTTCACCCGGGACCACCCGTCGCTGGAGTGGATCGTCACCCGGCTGGTGGAGAGCGGCGTCCGGCCCGCGCTCGGGCACTTCGCCAAGGAGGACCCGCAGCTGGGCGCGGACTGCGTCGAGGTGGTGCTCGCCGCGGCCGAGGCCGCCGAGTGCCCGCACGCCGGCGTCCGGGTGGTGACCGACCACCTGTTCAACGAGATGCCGCTGCTCATCAAGCACGCGTTCCGCACCCGCCGGGCACGGGCCGGGCGCGAGGCCGTGCTGGCCGGCTACGACCTGCCCTCGTGGAACCTGGCGGACCTGCACGAGCAGGTCGGCCCGGTGCCCGCGGCGATCATGCGGGGCGCGCACGCGGGACGCATCGCCGCCTGCCTCAACTTCGACGGCGAGCACGTCGACTACGCCATCGCCAAGCGCGCCATCGAGATCGTCGGCGCGCACAACATGATGCTGATGACGGACCGCAGCGACACCGCCCGGCTGGCCGGCCAGGACCTGCACCAGGAGGAGGACTCCAACCTCTGGTACCAGGAGGAGGGCGTGGTCGCGGCCGGCACCCTGCCGATCGACGCGCAGATCGCCAACGTGCGCGGACTGGGCGTCAGCGAGCACGACATCTGGCGGCTGGTCTCCTTCACCGCCTACCGCACCTTCTTCCCCGGGATCGACCTGACCGCGCCCGTCGTCGGCATCGGGTCACTCGTGACGGCGGACCACCGGCGCATCGTCCTGCCCTGACCCGGTGCCGTCCCAGCAACACGAACGAGGTACTGCCATGAGCACAGCGCCCCTGCACGACATCCCCCCGCACGTCCTGCCCGCGGTGACCCGCTCACCCGCCAAGGCCGCTCTCTACGGGGTGGACAACTACTTCCGCGAAGGCTGCTGGACCTTCGCGGAGCAGTTGGACGACGTGCTCGGGGTGACCCTGTGCGTCCTGAAGCCCGAGGCCGCGGCGGGCCGGCGGTACCAGGTGGCGCTGCGGGCGCTGCGCGACAACGGGTTCCATCCGGTGGACGTGCTGCGCTTCCGGCACGACCGGCTGACCATCCGGGAGACCTGGCGCTACCAGTTCAACTTCGCGGCCCACGAGCGCATGGACGCGATGGACCTGGTACTGCCGACCATCGACTCGGTGCTGCTGGTGGTCAGGGACGAGCAGTGGGCGCCGGGGCGCACTCCGGCCTCGGTGCGGCTGACCGACCTGAAGGGCCCTTCGGCCCCCGAGCTGCGCCGCCCCGAGCACCTGCGGCAGCGGCTCGGCGCGGTCAACGGGCTGTTCAACTTCATGCACACCTCGGACGAGCCGATCGACGTCATCCGGGAGCTGTCGGTGCTCACCGGGTCCGAGCGGCGCGAGGCGGTCAGGGAGCGGATCAGGGCCGGCCATGACGCGCTGGCCGAGGCCGAGGCCGCCTTCGCCGAACTGGAGGCGGGCACCCCCGAGCACGACCTCGACCTGGAACGGAGCTGGGAGCGGCTCACCGGCTCCACCGCGCCGGTCGGGGAACTGGCCAGGATCCGGGCCAAGGGCGGCGAGGTCCCGCTCGCGGACGTGATGGCGGCGGCGCGTTCACCGTTCGCCGAACCGGCCGACCACTGGGACCTGCTGTCCGTCATCACCCACACCATCGAGTTCAACACCCCGGGCATCGGGCGGATCTTCCCCAACGTCATGTTCTCCGCCTGGCAGGAGGACCCGGACGGTGGGGCGGCGTGAGTGCCTTCACCGGGGCCAGCGTCTGCGTCTGCTACCAGGTCGGCGAGGACGAGATCCTCGGCTGGATCAGGCGGGGTGCGGCCAGCGTCGAGGACCTCGGCGAGATGTGCCGGGCGGGCCAGGGCTGCGGCGACTGCCACGAGTCGCTGGAGGAACTGCTGGAGGACGTCAGCGCGGAGGGACCGCCCGATGAGCGCTGACCCCGCCGTTCCCGACGGCTTCGCCGACTTCTGGGCGGAGACCCTCGCGCAGGCCGCAGTCCACCCGCTCGACCCGGTCTTCACCCCGGAGGCCACACCGCTGACCGGGCTGCGGGTGCTCGACGCCGCGTTCAGCGGCTCGCGCGGCCACCGGATCAGCGGCTGGCTGGTGCTGCCCGCCCGCTGGACCGGACCGATTCCCTGCGTCGTCCAGTTCCTCGGCTACGGCGAGGGACGGGGCCATGCCGTGGACTGGCTGCTCTGGCCCGCCGCCGGCTACGCGACGCTGGTGGTGGACACCCGCGGCCAGGGCGGGAGCGGCCTGCGCCCGGGGGCGACCCCGGACCCGGTCGGGCTGGTCCACCCCCAGGTCCCGGGCTTCGTCACCCGTGGCGTGCTCGACCGGTACGGGTACTACTACCGGGACGCCTACGTCGACGCGGCCCGCGCCGTGGACGCGGCCAGGGCACATCCCGCGGTCGACGGCCGCCGGATCGCGGTCGCCGGGTGCAGCCAGGGCGGTCAGCTCGCCCTGGCCGCCGCCGCGTTGAACCCGCTGGTGGCGGCGGCACTGGTGGAGTCGCCGTTCCTGGCGGCGGTGACCGGCCCGGCCGACCTGCCCGACCAGCAGCCGTACCGGGAACTGCTGCGGTTCTGCCGGTTCCACCCGGAGCTGGCGGAGACGGCGCTGGCGACCGTCGCCTGGTTCGACGCGGCGGCCATGGCCGGCTTCGCGCACTGCCCGGCGCTGTTCGCGCTGGCCGGCCGCGACGACCGCTGCCCGCCCGGCACCGGCCTGGCCGCGTACGACCGCTACGCGGGTGAGAAGTCCCTCCGGACCTGGCCGCTCGCCGGGCACGCGGAGCCCAATCCGTACCAGCGCCTGGCCGAGGTGGAGTTCCTCGCCCGGGTGCTCGCCGACCCCGGTCCCGCCGTGCCTGCATTCTGGCAAGAAAGGTAAGACGTGCTCCTCGCTCACTGTCCGCCCGTGGACCAGCTCACGGAGATCCCCCCCGAGGTGCGGGGGGAGGTCACCCGCTCACCCCTCAAGGCCGACCTCTACGCGCTGGACAGCTACTTCCGCGAGGGTTGCTGGACCTTCGCCGGCGACCTGCCGGACACCCTGGGCGTGGCTCTGTGCATGATGAAGTCGGAGGCCACCGCAGGCCGCCGGCTGCGCAAGGGGCTGGACGCGCTGGCCGACCGCGGCTTCCGCCCGGTGGACGTGGTGCGGTTCCGGCACAACCGGCAGACCATCCGCGAGGTGTGGCGCTACCAGTTCAACCTCGCCACCCGGGAGCGGGTCGAGGCGATGGACGCGGTGCTGCCCAGCACCGACACGGTCTGCCTGGTGCTCTGGGACGAGCAGTGGCAGCCGGGCCGGATCCCGGCCGCGGTGCGGCTCAACTCCCTTAAGGGGCCTGCTGATCCGTCGCTGCGCCGCCCCGAGCACCTGCGCCACGGGCTCGGTGTGGTGAACGGGCTGTTCAACTTCCTGCACATCTCCGACGAGCCGGTGGACGTGATCCGGGAGATCGCCGTGCTCTGCGACGAGCCGCGGCGCGAACGGGTGCGGGACCGGATCAGAGCCCGCCACGACGCCCGGTCCGAGGTCCTCGGCATCTTCGACGACCTGGAGCGGCTGCACCCGGAGCACGACTTCGACCTCGAACTGAGCTGGCAGCGGCTCACCGCGGTGCCGGGGCCGGCCGGTGAGCTGGCCCGGCGCCGGGCGGCCGGCGCGGAGACCGGTATCCGCCCGGTGCTGGACGTGGTCCGCGACGTCCCGCTCGACGCCTCCTACCGCTGGGACCTGCTCACCGTGGTCACCCACCTGCTCGACGTGATGAACGTGCCCGGAGTCGTCCCGGCCGTGCCCAACGTCGACGTCGAGTGGGCGGAGCAGCGATGACCCTCCGTTTCGGCATCGTCGACGGCTACTCCACCGGCCGCTTCCTGGTGGGGCAGCTCAGGGACTCCGGCGCCGAGTGCGTGCACGTGGCCAGCCAGTCGGACATGCCCGCGTACTTCAGCTCCTCGCACGACCCCTCGAACTACATCGCCGACCTCGGCCACGACGCCGACCCGCGGCGGACCGCCGACCGGCTGCGCGAGCTGGGGGTGTCGGCGGTGCTGCCCGGTACCGAGTCCGGTGTGCTGCTGGCCGACCGGCTCGGCGACCTGCTGGGAACCCCCGGCAACGACCCGGCGCTGAGCGAGGCCCGCCGGTCCAAGCCGCTGATGGCGGAGACCGCGCTCGCCGCCGGGGTGCGCGCCCCGCTCGGGCTGCGGGTGGACTCGCCCGCGCAGGCCCGTGCCTGGTGTGTCGAGCGCGGGGTCACCGAGGCCGTGGTCAAGCCGGTCGACAGCGCGGGATCGGACAACGTCCACTTCTGCGGCTCGCCGGACGAGGTCGCCGAGGCGACCGCCGTGGTGCTGGCCGGGCACAACCTCTACGGCGCGCGCAATGTGACCGCCCTGGTCCAGGAGCGGGTGTTCGGGCCCGAGTTCTACGCCAACACGGTCTCGGTCGACGGCGAGCACAAGATCGCCGAGATGTGGCGGTACACCAAGCGGCTTGGGCCCGGGATGTCCCCGGTCTACGACTACGAGGAGCCGGTGCCGGTCGGCGCCGACGAGTACCGGCAGGTGTCCGCGCACGTCCGCGGCGCACTGACCGCACTGGGCATCCGCAACGGCGCCGCCCACACCGAGGTGATCCTCACCGCCGAAGGACCGGTCCTGATCGAGACCGGGGCGAGGCTCGGCGGCGCGACGACGCCCTGGCTGGTCGAGAAGTTCTGCGGGGTCTCGCAGACCCGGCTGCTGACCACGGCGCTGGTCGACCCGTCCGCCTTCCGCGGCTTCGACGACAGCCGGGTGGCCTGGTCCGAGCACGTACGGAACGTGTCGTTCATCAACCCGGTGGCCGGCGTGGCCCGTTCGGACGACTGGCGGACCTGGCTCGGCTCGCTCCCCAGCTGCGCCGAGGTGGTGTCCGGGGTCGCGGTCGGCCAGACCGTGCCGGTCACCGTGGGCCTGACCGTCTCCCCCGGCTTCGCCTACCTGGTCTCCGACCGCGCCGCCGACGTCGAGCGCGACTACGCGCTGCTGCGCGCGCACGAGGAGCAGGGGCTCTACCTGAACTGACGCGGCAGCTACCCCCGCCGCCCAGCACCGTCCGAACCGAAAGGGAACACCATGGCCTTCGAGGCACCGTCGCTCACACTCAAGTACGGCAGTGGGCGCGAGGCGTCCGCGGAGGGGCGCGAGGCGCTCCTGAAGGGCCGGCTCGCCGAGCTCCAACTGCCCACCGCCGCCGACGTCCACGAGAAGTACCCGGCCTTCGTCGACGCCAGCAGCATCTTCGTCAGCGGTTCGCTGATCTGGGGATGGGCGCACGCCAACAGCGACCTGGACCTCTACGTCATCTCCAAGGAGCCGTTCGTCGCCGGCCCCGGCATGGAGACCTTCGAGCGGCACGTCTCCACCGCCGACCCGCTGATCTGGATCACCCTCGGCGAGTTCGGCCCGTTCCGCACCGACATCGAGATCTGGCGCGAGGAGCAGGTCGACGAGATCATCGACCGCTTCGCCAAGGGCGTGCCCAACCAGGAGGTGCCGGACATCGGCATGTCCGAGCACGACATGCTGCACCGCCTGGTCAGCGGCGCCCCGATCGCCGGCGACGACTGGTTCGCCGCCCGCAGGGACGCGATCCGGGCCGGCTCGTTCGGCTCCTGGCTGGCCGAGAGCAAGAAGCTGGACGCCGAGGGCTTCCTGGAGGACGTGGCCGGCCTGCTGGCCTCCGGCGACGAGCACGCCGCCGTCATCGCCGCCCGCGAGGCGTTCAACCGCAGCCTCACCGGCCTGCTGGCGCTGTACGGAGAGTACGGCGTCTCGCCGAAGTGGAACTTCAAGCGGGTGCTGAGCGCCCAGCCGGCCGAGATCAGCAAGGACGAGGCCTGGGAGCTGATCACCATGAAGGGATGCTACGAGCAGCCCGGTGCCTGGGCGGAGCACGCCGCGGCGGTGGCGACCCGTCTGCTCATCGCGGTCGAGGAGAAGACGGCATGACCGACCAGAACTGGATCCCGCAGCGGACCACCGGCCTGTTCACCCGGCGTTCGGACACCGGCACGCTGATCGAGACCTACCACGACGCCTACGAGACCAACCACGTGGGCGCGTTCATCTGGTCCCAGTGCGGCATCGGCCTGAACGCCGGGGAGATCGTCGAGCGTACGGCGGAGAAGTACCAGGCGCAGCCGGACGAGGTGCGCGACACGGTGTCGGCCTTCCTGGAGGAACTGCAGCAGCGGGGTTTCCTGAAGTGACCGGACGGTTGAAGTCCTTCTTCTCGCTGCTGGGCTGGTGGGACGTACTCGCCAAGCCGGGCACCTCGCGACTGCTCGGGGTCAACGGCCTGGTCGACGCGGCCGGCATGGGCCTGAGCGTGATCTGCCTGCCGTTCTACTTCGTGCAGGTGGCGGGCTTCAGCAACGCGCAGCTGGCGGTGGTCCTCACCGCCGGCGGCGTCACCGAACTGCTGGTGGCCGTTCCGGCCGGCGCTCTCGCCGGCCGGTTCGGCCTCCGGCCGTACTCGGTGTTCACCCGGGTCGGCCGGGCGGCCGGCTACCTCGGCCTGGTCCTCACCCATGACTTCACGGCGCTGCTGGTGCTCTCGGTCCTGCTCGGCGCGCTGCGCGCGGGCAACAACGGGCTGATGCAGAGCCTCGTCGCGGCGGCGGTCCCCGGCGACAGGACCGGGATGTTCGCCGCGATCCGGGCCCTTCGCAACATCGGCTACCTGGTCTCCGGCAGCGTCGGCGCGGTCCTGCTCAGCACCGGTTCCGGCAGCACGGTGGTGGCCGGCCTGCTGGTCAACGCGGTCACCTACGCGGTGGGCGCGGCACTGGTGTCCCGGGTCCCGGCGGCCCCGGCCGCGGCGCAGGAGCCGACCGGGTTCGACTGGTCGGTGCTGCGGGACCTGGACTACCTGGGACTGATCACCTCCTCCGCGGTCTTCACCAGCTCGCTGCTGGTGCTGAGCGTCGCGCTGCCGCTCTGGGTGCTGCGCATCGGCGGCGTCCCGGAGTGGACCGTGGGCGTCGTGGTCGTCATCAACACGGCCATGGTGATCCTGCTCCAGCACCGCTGCTCCCAGGGGGCGAAGACGCTGGCCGGCAGCCTGCGGTCACTGCGGATCTCGCTGGCCGGGTTCGCGGGCATGGCCGCCCTGTTCTGCCTGTCCGCGGTGCACAACGCGGTACTGGCCACGGTGGCGGTGCTGCTGGCCGGGGCCCTGCTGACGGTCGGGGAGCTGTTCGAGGGCCCGGCCTGGTGGACCATCAGTTTCGAACTGGCCCCGCCGGAGCGGAACAAGCACTACCTGGCGGCGTTCGACCTCAACATGGCCCTGGTCAACGTCGGCGGGCCGACCCTGTTCGTGGTCATGGTCCAGGCGGAATGGGTCGGTTGGGCGCTGTACGCGGCCCTGCTGGCTGCCGCGACAGTGCTGGCCCACCTGCTGGTGGCCCGGCGGTCCCGGCGGATGGCGCCGGTCGCGCTCGCGGAGACCGGTGTGGCGGCATGAGCGGGAGCACGGCCGCCGGGGTGCTGAGGACGGTGAACCTCGGCGTCGAACGGACCGGCTGGTGGACCTACGGCCTCGGCCGGAGCGGCATCGACAAGCGCCCGGTGCAGCGGCGGGTCCAGGCCCACCGCGACGGGCTGATCGGGGACCTCATCGTCAACACCAGGGCCCACGGCGGTCCCGACAAGGCGGTGTACGCCTTCGCTTCGGAGGACTCCGCCTTCTGGGCCGCGGAGTTGGGCCGGGAGATCGGCCCGGGGAACTTCGGGGAGAACTTCACCCTGCAGGGCGTGGACGTCACCCGCGCCGAGATCGGCGAGCGCTGGCGGATCGGCACGGCGGAGTTCGAGGTGATCCGGCCGCGCAAGCCGTGCCGGGTCTTCGCGGGCTTCTGGGACGTACCGGACCTGGTCGAGCGCTTCATCGCGAACGGCGCGCCGGGGGCCTACCTCCGGGTACTCCGGGACGGCGACGTCGGCGCCGGGGACCCGGTGGAGATCAGCCACCGGCCGGGCCACGGCATCACGGTCAACCTGATGCTCCGTGCCCTGACCAAGGAACCGGAACTGCTGCCGCGCCTGCTGGAGGCGCCGGAAATGCTGCCGAAGGCGCAGGACAAGGCGCGGCGCTGGATCGCCGCCCAACAAAAGAAGGAGCTGGCACAAACATGAGCACCACCACCTCTCCGCTGGTCGACCCGGCCCGGCTGGCCGCACTCGACTGGAAGGACATGGCCAGGCTGAACCCTCAGCTGGACCGGCTGCTGGAGGAACTGGCGACCTCGCCGACCTGGCTCAACGACGCCATCGACCATGTGCTGGCCACCCCCGAGCTGCTGGTGCAGAGCGAGCGGTTGCAGGAACTGGACCGGGTCGTGCTGGTCAACGACGAGGCCAGCGGCGTCCGGATCCGGCTGCACGTGTTCCGCGAGCGCTTCTTCGACCGTCCGCACAACCACCGCTGGAGTTTCGGCACCCGGATCCTGGCCGGCAGTTACACGCACTACCTCTTCGGCGACTACCCCGACCTGTCGCCCGCGACCGACGCCAGGGAACTGGCCCCGGTACTGGTCCGGGAGGAGCTGCCCGGCACCGGCTACGTCATCCGCCACACGCTGCTGCACTCGGTCGGCGCGGTCCCCGAGACCACCTCGCTGATCGTGCGCGGACCGGCGGAGAAGGACCGGTTCGTGGTGTCGAACCGGGACACCGGCGAGGCGTGGTGGCAGTACGGCCACCCGGTCGAGGACCCCGAGGAGGTCGCCAAGCGGCAGCTCGGCGCGGTGAAGGTCGAGGAGATCCGCGGACTGCTCAAGCGTCAGGGCGTCATCCGGTGACCTCCGAACTGCCGGTCGAGCTGGTGATCTTCGACTGCGACGGGGTGCTGGTCGACAGCGAGCGGATCGCGGTCAGGACCCATGTCGCCCTGGGCGCCGAGTACGGCTGGCCGATGACCGACCGCGAGGTGGTCGAGGAGTTCGTCGGACGTTCCACGATGTCGATCGCGGAGAAGATCCGGGCCAGGCTCGGCGCCCGGGTGGCCCAGGACTGGGACGAGGAGTTCCGGGTCCGGCACCAGATCGCGGTGGACCGGGAGCTGGAGGCCGTGGACGGCGTGGTGGCGGCACTCGACGCCATCGACCTGCCGTGCTGCGTCGCCTCCAGCGGCGGCCACGAGAAGATCCGGCACACCCTGGGGCGGACCGGCCTCTACGAGCGGTTCGAGGGCCGGATCTTCAGCGCGACCGAGGTCGCCCGGGGCAAGCCCGCCCCCGACCTGTTCCTGTACGCGGCCGAGCGGATGGGTGCGGATCCGGCCCGGTGCGCCGTGGTCGAGGACAGCCGCCCCGGCGTCCAGGCCGCCCGTGCGGCGGGGATGCGGGCCTTCGGCTACGCCGGCGGGGTCACCCCCGGTGCCTGGCTGGAGGGGCCCGGCACGGTGGTCATCAATGACATGCGCGCCCTTCCGGCCCTGCTCGGAGCCCCCGTCAGCACCCCTGAGGAGAACCTGCGGATGCCCCTGGAGATCGAGCGGAAGTTCCTGGTCGAGGCTGGGCACCCGCTGCCCGGCAGCCTGCCGCGGTTCATCGCGCAGGGCTATCTGACCGATGCCGCCGACAGCACCGAGATCCGGCTGCGGCAGTCCGGCGGCGAGACCCGTCTGCTCACCCTGAAGCGTGGCTCCGGCCTGGTCCGCACCGAGTTGGAGACGGAGGTCACCGCGGAGAACTTCGCGGTGCTGTGGCCCGCGACCGAGGGCGCCCGGGTGGTGAAGCACCGCTACACCGTCGCGGTCGGTGAGCACACCGCCCACCTGGACGTCTACGCGGAGGCCCTGACCGGGTTGCGCACGGTCGAGGTGGAGTTCGGGTCGGTCGCCGCGGCGGAGGCCTTCCAGCCGCCGGCCTGGTTCGGCCGCGAGGTCACCGGGTCGTCAGCATTCCGCAACCAGAGCCTCGCCGTGCGCGGGCTGCCTGAGAACGAGACGAGGATGTGACGAAGATGTCCGAACCAATGAACCAGGACCGACTCACGGCGCTGCGGAGCCTGTCGAGCCTGCAGCCGCTGCTCCCGGTCGAGCAGTCGGTGGCAGCGGTGGAGGCCGTGGGCGGCGTCGCCGCGGCGGGCTTCCTGGAACTGCTGCGGATGCGCTCGTTGGTGATGCGCCGACTGGCACCGTTCCAGGAGCACCACCCCGAGGTCCGCGCCTGCATGGCGGCCATGCGCCCCAAGGCCGACAGCATCCGGCACATGCACGCGGTGCTGGGGGAGAACCTGGCCCGGCTGGACCGGATCGGCAGGGACGCCGGCATCGAGCTGTTCGGTGGCAAGGGGCTCGGCGCCCGTGCCACCTACGCCGACGCGTCGGTGCGCGACTTCAGCGACCTGGACATCTTCGTGCGCACCCGGGCCGACGCCACCCGGCTGGTCCACGCGCTGCGCGACGGCTTCGGCTACCAGTACCTGGACCGGGAACTGCCGTGGTTCAAGTACGACCCGGAGGAGGAGCTGCTCTACGGGCAGTTCCCGCTGGTCGCCCCGGACGGCGACACCGACCTGCTCAACGTCGACATCCACTTCGGCGACTACTCGGTGCGCTACAGCAGCCGGCTGGGCCTGACCCCGACGCTCCCGGACCGCGGGCCCGGCCTGCACACGGTGCCGGTCGAGGAGAACCTGGCCTGCGTCGTCAACAACGCGGCGGGTGACTTCTTCGTCACCGCCAAGGACACCAACGACCTGCTGATGGCGCTCTCCCAGCCCGAGTTGGACATCGAGCGGCTGGCCCTGCGGTTGAAGCAGGCGGGACTCGACGCGTTCTTCGGCTTCATCTGCGCCGAGCTGAAGGCCTCGTCCGTGCTGACCCCGGAACAGCAGGAGCGGTTCGACCGGCTCCCGGCGGTCGCCGGTCTGGAGCCGAGCCCCAGGCCGGACCGGCCGGACTGGGAGCTGCGCTGCCTGGCGACCGTCGTGCACACCTTCGCCGCGCACGAGGGCCAGGGCCGGACGGCGGCGCTGAGGACGTCGATGGACGCCTACGACTACTACCGGGGGCCGCTGGTGCTGTCGCTGGCCGGGGCGGACTCCGCCCCTGCCCCGGTGATCGGCCTGAACCCGTGGTCCTGCGTCCGGCTGGTCCCGGTGCCCTTCGCCCGGCGCCTGCTGGACGGAGCGCCGGTCCCGGCGGACCGGGCCGACGGCCGGTCCGCACCGGAGCGGCGTACGGCCATCGCCGGGGATCCCGACGTGGAGCGGGTCGACCTGCCGGAGGGCACCTTCGTCCGGATCGCCGACGAGGTGTTCGTGGCCACCGTCTGGTACGAGCTCTCGCCCGACGTCATCGCCGGTGCCGAGCGGGAGTCGGCAGCGCTGGCATGATCGATCTCACCGGCCCTCCGCGTCCCTGGCCAGAAGCCCTGGCCGGTGGCTTCGGCGACTCCGTCGCCAGGGCGTTGGCCTGCTCCGACCGTTGGAGCACGCCGCAGTCCCCGGGCGACCCCGCGCTGCTCGACCGGCTGGGCGAGCTGTTCGGGGCGCCGGAGGGCCGGACCCGGGTCACCGGCGGAGTGCGGTCCTTCGCCAGTGCCTGGGCCGGCCGGACCGCGACCGCGATCATCGAGCGGCCGAGCTTCTCCGAGGTGCCGGAGATCCTCGCCGGGGTCGGACCGCTGCGGCGCGAGCCCTGGGACCGGATGGCGGGGGCCGCCGCCGAGTCGGCCGGACCGGCCACCCTGTGGCTGACGACCCCGGCGCGGAACCCGGACGGCCGGTCGCTCGACGGCGCCGCGCTCGCGGACCTGGCGAAGTCGGCCGAAGCCGGGCACCAGGTCGTGCTGAACCAGGTCTACCGCTGGTTCGCCCCGAACGGGCCGGTGCCGGAAGGAGTCTGGACGGTCACCTCCTTCGCGAAGCTCTGCGGCGGCGGCAGCCGGCTGGGCTGGGCGGTCGCGCCCTCGGCCGGACCCTGCGACGCCGCGTTGCGGGCCTGCGCACCGTCCACGGTGTGGCAGCGGGCCTGGGCGGACTTCCTCAGCGGGCGCGTCGTCGCCGGCCTGCTGGCCTCCTGCGTCGAACCGACCCTGGACGCCAGGAAGGCCTTCACCGCTCGGGCGGCCGAGCTGCTGGGCTGGGAGTTCGCCGGTGCCGGGCCCTCGGTGGTGCTGGTCGACCCGGAGCCGGCCGAGGGGCCCGCGGCTGTCGGCGGCGCAGGCGCCGAGGCCGGGGCACTGGCCGCGCTGGCCGCGGCAGGGGTGTCCGCCTCACCGGGCGCCGCTTTCGGGATGCCGGTGTCCTCGCTGCGGTTGGCCTTCTCCGGCGCCTCCGCGCCGCAGGCCCGCGAGGCGGCCGAGCGGATCGCCAGGGCCGTCGAGCGGACCGGTTTCCGTCTACGGCCCCCGGACGCGTTCCAGGGCTGACACCACTCAGGAGTTGGGCATGGAGTTTCTGGTCGAGCGTTTCTTCGCGCTGCTCCCGCGCTACGCCGCGGCGGGAGCAGCGCCCTTCCACCCGGCTGGGGAGACGTTTCACGCCCGGCTGGCGCGCGAGGAGGTGCGGGTTTTCGAGTGCGCGGACGGCGGGACGCCGGTGAATAGCGCCGAGGTGCCCGCTGCCCGCGCGTCGGCGCTGCCCGGAATTTGGTGCCGCGGTGTGCCGCTGCATTCCTCGTGGACGGATGTCGAGGTTCCGCTGCGCCGATTCCACGAGCTCCTGGTCCCGCACGGCGTGCTGGCCGTCGGTTTCGACGGAACTGCTCCGGCCGTCCCCCTGCTCGACCGCGCCGGATTCGACCTGGTCGGCCGCTTCCCGGGGGCGGGCGGGGTGGAATACCTGCTCGGCACAAAACGTGCCGACTGCTGTTCCGGCCGGCGGCGGATCCTGCACGACCGCAGTGGTTTCACGGACTGAGGTCGGGTGCCGGCGCCGACGCGTCAAAGGCGGCCCGGTCCTCCAGCGCGAGCAGGAAGCCGAGCTGCAGTCGGTTGACGGCGCCGAGGTCCTGCTTGATCCGTTGGATGTGGCTCTGCAGCGAGCGCGAGCTGATGCCGAGCCGCCGGGCGATGGCGGCGTCCGAGTGTCCGCGTATCAGCAGCCGTTTGATCGAGTACCTGAGGTCGGGCAGGACCTCGGCCGCCGCCAGCGCGGAGTGGTTGGGGACGAACGGGTACGCGGCGGCCCGGTCCCAGGCCCGGCCGAAGTCGTCGCTCAGGAATCCGACGAGAGCAGGGTGGGTGATTCTGAGCGCGCGGGTCCTGTCGGCCGTGCAGGGAATGAAGGCGACCCGCCGGTCGAATACCAGAAGCCGTTCGAAGAATTCGCTCAGGGTGCGGACCTCGGCGCCTATCTCGGTGACCGAGCGCACGTATTCTTTGGTCGCCTCGTCGAATCTGGCGGTGTGCTGGTAAAGTGTCCGCATAGTGACGCCGGATTTGACTTTGTCTTCTATGGAGGCAAGTGCGTCGGTCAGCGTGCTCGGCGGGCGCGGGCCGTCCGGCTGGGCCGTGAGGATTTCCTTCCGTGCGGAATCCACCTCTGCATCGATCGCGGCCGATATATTGGGCAGGCCGGATATCTCCTCGCCCCAGGGCACCCCCGGGCCGACCGCGGCGGAGGCTCCCGCGGGGCGCCGGGCAAGCGCCTGGTCGAGTACGGCGGCCTGCTCGGCCGCGAGCACGGCGGTCTCCCTCAGCGCGTCGAGAAGGTCTCTGACCACGGGAATGTCCGGTGCTTTGGGCGCCTGGCAGTGGGGGCAAGACGTCGGTCTTGTGACCTTCTTGTCCATGCTGGACCCCTCATGTCTGTGCGATGCAAGATCATGAACCATGGTGTGGGTTGGTCCTGGATCCGGCCTCAGCAATAATCTTCGGTGTTCGGACTATATCGTTCCTCACTCGAATCATGTGAGTGCGGGACGCCCCCCACGAGGATCACGGAGTAAGAAATGGCCATGGCTGACAAAACCAGGAGAGTCGCGCGGAAGGCAGCCGTGGCAGCCCTGGTCGCGCTTGCCGGGTTCGGCGCCGTGGCCGCGTCCGGTGCGGGAGTCCACCAGTCGGCCACTCGGCAGGCGGCGGATGTCGGTTGGAACTCGGTGACGCAGCCGGGGGCGTGAAAGCAGCGTCCGGGTCGCCGTGACGATTTCTTACCGAGAATGAGGATCTGATATGGAGAAACTGAACCCGGTCCTGCACATCGGCTGGGACCCGCGGCCGATCGGCGCCCTGCACCGGGCCGGCGCGGAGGTCACCTGCGTGGTGCCGGCCAAGGACGCCCCGGGCGTCCGCGCGGCCGGAGCCGCCGCGATCGTGGTGCCGGACCCCGGCAGCGTCGAGGACATCCTCGGCGGTCTGGCCCGCAACTCGCTCGCCCCCTCCGACTTCGCCGCGGTCTGCAGCGCCAACGAGTTCTACCTGGTGCAGGCGGCGGCCGTAGCGGAGGTCGGCGGGGCGCTCGGTGCCGGATCGACGCGCACGCTGGCCATGCGGGACAAGTTCGTCCAGAAGGACCTGCTGCGCCGGGCCGGCCTGCGGACCGCGGGCCACACCCTGGTGGAGAGCCTGGAGCGGTTCGACCCCGACACGCTCGCGCTGCCTCAGGTGATCAAGCCCCTGCACGGTGCCGGTGCGATGCACACGGTCGTGGTGCGGGACCCGGAGGAACTGCGGGACGCGGTCGCGGCGGCCCGTCAGGTCGCCGACGGCCCCTGGCTGTTCGAGGACTACGTCCCCGGCCAGGAGTTCTTCGTCGACGGCGTGGTCCGTGACGGCTGCGTGCTCGCGTTCTCGCTGTCCCGGTACTTCCAGAACATGATCGAGTGCCACGGCGGCGGCGTCGTCGCCTACCAGACTCTCACCGAGAGCGAGGCGCCCGAGCTGTACGCGGAGTCCCGGACCCTGGCCGAGTCCGCGTTCAAGGCGCTGGACTTCCAGGACGGCGTCTTCCACCTGGAAGTCTTCTGGGACGGCCAGGAAGCGGTCTTCGGCGAGTGTGCGGCCCGGGTGGGCGGCGGACGCGCGGACCGGGTCTTCGAGCTGACCTTCGGCATCAACCTGCACGACGAGTGGGCTCTGGCCGCACTGGACCTGCCGTCGGGCATCCAGGGCGAGCCGGTGCGGTCGGCGGAGTGCTTCGGCGGCCTCAACCTGCAGTGCCCGCAAGGCGTCGTGGTCTCGGTGCCGACACTGGAGCAGACCCTGGCCCGCCCCGGCGTGGTGGAGGCCGACATCTACCTGGTCCCGGGTGCCGTCGCACCCGACTTCAACTCGGCCAGCCACATCCGGTCGGGACAGGCCGTGCTGACCGGCGCCGACCTGCGGCAGGTCGCCGAACGGGTGACCGGGCTCGGCACCTGGTTCCATGACAGCGTCGAGGTCGCCCCGGCCGGCGGCTGAACCCACCCGGAGGACCGGACATGCACGACGACTACCTCAGCGGCACGATCGACGCCTACGACCGGAACCCGCTGCGCTACGAGGAGGCGACCGGGGCGATGACCCCGGTCGCCGAGCTGGACGCGTTCCTCGCGCTGCTGCCCGACCCGGCGGCCCGGGTGCTGGACGTCGGCTGCGCCTTCGGGCGCGACACCGCGCTGCTCGCCGAACGGGGCCTGCGGGCGGAGGGGGTGGACCTGTCGGCCGGCTTCCTCGAACGGGCCCGGCAGCTGCACCCGGAGCTGGCCTTCGGCCGGATGGACGCCAGGAGCCTGGACTTTCCCGACCGGACCTTCGGCGGCGTGTGGTGCCAGGCGACCCTGCTCCACCTCAGGGACGAGGACGTCGCCGCCGCGTTCGCCGAGTTCCTCCGGGTGCTGGTCCCCGGCGGGGCGCTGTTCGCCAGCTTCAAGGAGGGGGAGGGCGAGGAGGAGCTGGTCGAGCGGTTCAGCAGCGACGGCGCCCGCTTCTACCGGTACCAGACCGTGCCGCGGGTCACCACGATGCTCCAGGACGCCGGGTACCGGGTGGCCGCGGTGGACCGCTCCAACGAGTTCGAGCGGTTCGGTCCCGGCTACCGCGACCTGACCTGGATTCACGCTTACGCGGTCAAGCCCGCGGTGGACTGACCCGCCGTCGGCGGGTCCAGCGGGGGAGCAGCAGGCCGAAGAGGTAGGCGAGGGCGACGCCGACGACGGTGGCGCCGACGCGTTCGTTGAAGCGTCCATGCGCCTGGGCCGGGTCGGTGTGCAGCAGCAGGAGCAGCACCAGGAAGGTCGGCACGGCCGGGAGCACGTACCAGCGGCTGGCCTGGGTGGCTGTCGCGGCGACGATCGCCAGCAGGACGGCGAGGCCGTACACCGGGTTCGGCGGGTCGGCGCGGAGCAGGAGCAGTGCCGCCACACCGCCGACCAGGACCGAGAGGACGCGGCCGACGCTGCGCAGCCGCTGCATGTCCGCCACCGGGCGCATCACCATCAGGGCGGCGACGACCGGCCAGCCGGGGTGGGTCGGCGCGAGGGCCAGTCCGCAGGCCGCGGCGGCGGCCCCGGCGGCGCCGAGGCGCAGGCCGTAGTCCAGCGCGTGGTCCCGGTCGAGCGGGGGGCGCGGGGCGGTGGCGGTGGGTGCGGTGGCGGGGGGCTGGGTGGGGAGGGGCCAGGGTAGGGACAGCAGGTAGGCGTACAGGGAGCCGCAGGCGATCAGGGCGGTGACGCCGAGGGCGGAGGAGACGTCGTCGTAGCTGAGGCCGGCGCCGACCAGCGGCAGGCACAGCGACATCGCCAGCACCCCCACCCGGCGCCGGGCCGCCAGCAGCGCCGCGGCGACGGCGAGGACGAACAGTCCGGCCACCGCCAGCCACGGGAGCTGCACCAGCAGCGAGCCCGCCAGGATGGACAGCGCCGCGCACACCCCCACCACCAGCACCGCGAACCGCCCCCGGCGGGTCGGCGGCAGCCCGATCGCCACCGCGGGCAGCAGCCCCACGGCCAGGGACATGCTCTGCGACGGGTCGTGCGGAGCGACCGCCGCGGCGGGCAGCGCGTAGAGCAGGCCGCGCAGCGCGCCGTCCCAGCGCCACACCAGCCCCGACCCTGCCGATGCCACCGTGCGTGCCCCCTGCGTCTGCCGCGGAACCTGACTCCTGACCCTGACCCCAGTCCACCCCGCCCCCGGCCACCGGGCACCCGGGACGGGTCCGAGCGAGTGAGCGGGAGTGAGCGGCCGAGCGGGGCTGTGTCGAAAGTGGCACGGCTGGGTGGACGAACGGGTCATGTGCCGCATAGCGCGCGTTGGCTAGCTTGGCCGCACGGAGCGCTGCGCCCGAGGCCGACCGGACCAGCCGCGGGTGGTGGAGGACCTGCTCAGCGAGGTCCCGCCGACCGCGAGGGTGTACGAGGAGGAGGCCGGGTACTGGGTCCCCCGGAGTAGCCGTTGTCACCGGTCGCGAAGGCGAACAGCACACCGGGCACCCGCCAGTGGCTGTCGTCGCTGGTCTGCGAGGAACTCTCGGAGTCGCTCCAGGAGTTGGAGACGAATACGGCGCCCAGCTTGACCGCCTCGTCGTCGGCGGCGTAGAGGTTGGGGTCGTTGTTGTCGGTGGCCTCCACCAGCAGGATGTGGCAGTCGGGGCAGGCCGCCGACACCGCGTCGAGGTCGAGGGTTATCTCCGCGGACCAGCCCGAGTCGCCCTGGGGGTAGCTGGTTCCGCCGCTCTGGTTGACCTTGCGGAAGCAGCCGTTGGCCGTGGTGCAGGCGGACAGGCCGTACTGGGAGCGGTAGACGCCCAGGTCCTTCTCCGCGTTGGGGTCGTCGTAGGCGTCCACGATCGCCACCGTGGCGCCGCTGCCCCCGCTGGGCAGCGCATAGGCTGACTTGATGTCAGCAGGGCCGTAGCCGGAAGGGGTTGCCGGTCGGATGCCGGTTCCTCCGGCCAGGTCGGTACGCCGCTCGGCCTGGCAGGTCGCCCAGCCGGGGGACGCGTCCGCGCAGACCCGCTGCACGTCCGAGGCTGCCTGCGGCGTCGACTGGGCGTGGGCGGCGCCGGGCGTCAACGCGCCGGCCAGGGCCAGCGCGGAGACGGCGGCCCCGGCCAGGAGCCTGCGGACAAGGGGGTGGGGGTTCCTCATGTCGATCCCTTCGGTGAGCGGGTGATCGCTGCCCGGCGGGACATGCAGGGGTGCTGCGCGGACGAGCCGCGAGTCGCTGCCGCCGGGATGTGCAGGAACCGTAGGGGCGTTCGGGCGGCGGCGGAGGAGCGAGGCCCGACAATGTCAGGAACGCGACACGGAAAGGGGCAGGGGCGTGCCAGGACCGGCGGGGCAACTCCTAAGGAAAGTCAGGTAGTTAGCGACGCGCGGCCGTACGGCAGCGGCTACGCGGTTGCCGCCCCGTCACTGTCGCCGTTGCCCGACCGCAGGGTGAGCAGCGTGATCTCGCTCGGTGCGAAGACCCGGAAGGGCGGCCCCCAGAAGCCGGTGCCCCGGCTGGTGTAGAGCTGGGTCCGCTCCCCGTGCCGGCTCAGGCCGTGCACCACCGGCTGGTCGATCCGGACGAGGAAGTTGAACGGCCAGATCTGGCCGCCGTGGGTGTGCCCGGAGACCTGCAGGTCGATGCCCGCGGCGGCGGCCTGCGGGACGTACTTGGGCTGGTGGGCGACCAGCAGGACGGGTCGGGCGGGATCCGCCCCGGCCAGCGCGCCGAGCAGGTTCGCGCGGTGTCCGGCCAGACCGGAGGACTCCGCGGTGACGTCGTCCACGCCCGCGAGCACCAGGGCGTCCCCGCCGCGCTGGACGACGACATGGCGGTTGTGCAGCGGCTCCCAGCCCAGTTCGGCCATCCGGTCCAGCCAGCCCTGGGCCTCGCTGGAGTACTCGTGGTTCCCCGTCACGTACACCTTGGCCAGCCGGGACCGGATCGTCCCGAGCGGCGCGGACTGCTCCCGGCGCTGGACCGGCGTGCCGTCGGCGATGTCGCCCGCGTGGACCACGACATCGGCGTCGAGCGCGTTGACCGCCTCGGCGACCCGCGCCGACCAGGCCGCCCGGTCGATCGGCCCGTAGTGGGTGTCGGCCAGCACCACGACCCGGGTCCCGTCCAGGCCGCGGCCGAGCCGCGGGAGGTGGACGTCCAGCCGCGCCACCCGGGGCACCCGCATGGCTTCGTAGTGCCCCCAGGCCAGCAGCCCGGCCGAGACCGCGGCGACGGCCAGGGCCACGATCCTGGCCCGGTCGGCGCCGCCGACACCGCCGACACCGAGCCCGATCAGCACCAGGTGCACCAGGCTGCCCAGCACCGACCAGGTGAACAGCACCCAGACCGTCCCGAGGCTGGTGTCCGCGACGCGGGCGGCCCGGTCGTCCCGCCGCGGCCCGTGGCCCGCGACCATCAGGAACGGGAAGGAGACCAGCCAGCAGGCGAAGACGACCGTGCCGACGACGAAGACCGGCAACGGCCAGTCGGTGCCGGAGCCGAACAGCGTCCACCAGGGCGGGAGGCAGAGCACCAGCAGCACGAGGACGATCATCGCCAGCCGCCGAGGCAACGACCGCCGGGGGCGGGTGCGGGCGCCTGGGCCTGCGTTCTCGCCCGCGTTACCGCCTGCGTCCGGGGTCTCGCCCGCAGCCGTGGCCGGGGTCTCGGTACTCCGACCCCCGCCGTCCGTCCGAAGGTCCGACCCCGACCTCGACCCCGACCCGCTGGATCCGCTGTCTGCCACTGCGCCGCCCTTCACGTCCGCTGTCCCGCCCCCGGACCTCTATCATCCGGCACGCGACGACGGCCCCTCAGCGGCACCCCGCTCCCGCCCTTGGCCCGACGCGTCAGCCGCGGCGCAGCTGCAGTGCCGAGCGGCCCGCGTACCGGGCCTGGGCGCCGAGTTCCTCCTCGATCCGGATCAGCTGGTTGTACTTGGCCGTGCGGTCGGAGCGTGACAGCGACCCGGTCTTGATCTGCCCGCAGCCGGTGGCGACGGCGAGGTCGGCGATGGTGGTGTCCTCGGTCTCCCCGGAGCGGTGCGACATGACCACCGTGTAACCGGCCTGGTGGGCGGCGTCGACGGTGGTCAGCGTCTCGGTCAGGGAACCGATCTGATTGACCTTCACCAGGACGGAGTTGGCCACCCCCTCGCGGATGCCGTCGCGCAGCCGGTCGACGTTGGTGCAGAACACGTCGTCACCGGTGAGCTGGCAGCGGTCGCCGAGCACCTGCATGAGCAGCTTCCAGCCCTTGAGGTCGTCCTCCGCCATCGCGTCCTCGATCGAGGCGATCGGGTAGCGGGAGACCAGGCCGGCCAGGTACTCGACATGCTCCTCGACGCTGCGCTCGACCCCTTCGCCCGCGTAGTCGTAGACGCCGTTCCGGTAGAACTCCGAGGTGGCCGGGTCCATGACCAGGGTGATGTCCTCCCCCGGGGTGTAGCCGGACTTCTCGATGGCGTCCACCACGAACCGCAGGGCCTCGTCCGCGGTGCGCAGCGCGGGGGCGAAGCCGCCTTCGTCGCCCACCGCGGTGCTGTGACCGGCGTCGGAGAGCGACGCGCGCAGGGTGTGGAAGACCTCGGAGCCCATCCGCACCGCGTCGAAGAAGTTCTCCGCACCGATCGGGGCGATCATGAACTCCTGGAAGTCCAGGGCGTTGTCGGCGTGGGCGCCACCGTTGATGATGTTCATCATCGGCACCGGCAGCAGCCGTGCGCCGACTCCGCCGACGTAGCGGTACAGCGGCTCCCGGTGTGCGGCCGCGGCGGCCTTGGCGGCGGCCAGCGAGGCGCCGAGGATCGCGTTGGCGCCGAGGTTGCCCTTGTCGGGGGTGCCGTCGAGGTCGATCATGGTCGTGTCGATCAGGGCCTGCTCCTCGGCGTCGAGGCCGAGCAGCGCTTCGGCGATGACGCCGTTCACGGCGTCGACCGCCTTGCGCACGCCCTTTCCGTGGAAGCGCGCGGGGTCGCCGTCGCGGAGTTCGACGGCCTCGTTCGCGCCGGTGGAGGCCCCGGAGGGGACAGCCGCCCGGCCCAGCGAACCGTCCTCCAGCAGGACGTCGACCTCGACGGTGGGGTTGCCCCTGCTGTCCATGATCTCGCGTCCCAGGACGCGGCGAATCGCAGTCATCTCTTGTCTCTCGTCTCTCCAGAGGAAGTCGGTCAGCGGGCGGCGAGCAGCAGCAGCGAGTCGATCACGCGGTTGGAGAAGCCCCACTCGTTGTCGTACCAGGCGACGACCTTGACGTGGCGTCCGTCCACCCGGGTCAGTGCCGAGTCGAAGATCGCCGAGGCCGGATTGCCGGTGATGTCGGACGAGACGAGCGGCTCGTCCGAGTACTCCAGCACGCCGGCGAGCGGCCCGTCCGCGGCCGTGCGGTAGGCGTCCAGCACCTCCTCGCGGGTCACGTCGCGGGCGACGGTGGTGTTGAGCTCGACCAGCGAGCCCACCGGCACCGGCACCCGGATCGAGTCGCCCGACAGCTTGCCGTCGAGCCTCGGCAGCACCAGTCCGATCGCCTTGGCCGCGCCCGTCGTGGTCGGCACGATGTTGACGGCGGCGGCGCGGGCCCGGCGCGGGTCGCGGTGCGGACCGTCCTGGAGGTTCTGCTCCTGGGTGTAGGCGTGCACGGTGGTCATGAAGCCGTGCTCGATGCCGGCCAGCTCGTCCAGGACCCCCGCCAGCGGCGCGAGCGCGTTGGTGGTGCACGAGGCGTTCGAGACGACGGTGTGCAGGGCCGGGTCGTAGGCGTCGGTGTTGACGCCGAAGGCGAGGGTGACGTCAGCGCCGTCCGAGGGAGCGCTGACCAGGACCCGCTTCGCCCCCGCGTCG
Source organism: Streptacidiphilus cavernicola (assembly GCF_042510955.1). Classification (NCBI taxonomy): domain Bacteria; kingdom Bacillati; phylum Actinomycetota; class Actinomycetes; order Kitasatosporales; family Streptomycetaceae; genus Streptacidiphilus; species Streptacidiphilus cavernicola. The sequence continues at coordinate 78,386 of NZ_JBHFAB010000009.1, read as the reverse complement.
AGGTGGGCACGGGCGTCCTTGGCCGAGGTGAAGCGGCCGGTCGCCTCCAGCACGATGTCCACGCCCAGCTCGGCCCACGGGAGTTGCGCGGGCTCGCGCTCGGCCAGCACCTTGATCCGGCGGCCGTCGACGACGAGGGTGTCCCCGTCGACGGTGACCGGGCGGCCGAGTCGGCCCGCGGTGGTGTCGTAGGCGAGCAGACGGGCGAGCGTCGCGGGCTCGGTGAGGTCGTTGACGGCGACGACGTCGAGGCCGGAGCCGGTGCCGGGCCCCGTCTCGCGCTCCAGCAGCGCGCGCAGCACGTTGCGTCCGATGCGGCCGAATCCGTTGATGGCGATGCGGGTCATGACCGGGTGTCCCTCCGGGTGGGTTCGGGTTTCACCTCCAGGTTCGCGCGGCAGATCGGGGCGTGACAGCGGCGAGATCGCCATGGTCCGCAAGGATCACGCCACGGCCGCGGGGCCCTCCGGGGCATCGGCGGCCTGCCGAGCCTGCGTGCCACTGGGCCGCCCGCGGGTCCGGGGCTACCTGCCCCGGGGGACCGGGGGCACTCGCCCCGCGGGTCATCGGCCGCCCGGCGGGCTACCCACCCCGCAGGTCACTGCCCGCCCGGCGGGCCACTCGCCCCGCGGGCCACCGCCCGCCCCGGAGGCACTCGCCCTGCGGGTCACCGCCCGCCCCGCGGGCTACCCACCCCGGAGGCACTCGCCCTACGGGTAACCGCCCGCCCCGCGGACCACCCGCCCCGCGGACCACCGCCCGCCCCGCGGGCTCCCCACCCACGGGAACGGTCTCCCCGAAGGGTCTATTCACCCCGCGTGAACGTCCGCCGGTACTCGCTCGGCGTCGTGCCGAGGATGCGCTGGAAGTGCGCCCGCAGGTTCGCGCCCGTGCCGAGACCGACCTCGGCGGCGATCCGCTCGACGCCGAACTGCGACCGTTCCAGCAGCTCGCGCGCCATGTCGATGCGGGCGCGCATGATCCACTGCATGGGCGTGTATCCGGTCTCTTCGGTGAAGCGCCGCGAGAAGGTACGGGGCGAGACCGCCGCGTACCGGGCGAGCGTGTCGAGGGTGAGCGGGTCGCCGAGCCGGTGCAGGGCCCACTCGCGGGTGGCGGCGAACCGCTCCCCGCCCGGCTCGGGCACGCTCCGCGGCACGTACTGGGCCTGGCCTCCGCTCCGGTAGGGGGCTGCGACCAGGCGTCGGGCCGCGTGGTTCGACGCGGCCACGCCCAGGTCGCCGCGCAGGATGTGCAGGCACAGGTCGAGGCCGGAGGCGGCGCCGGCCGAGGTCAGCACGCTGCCCTCGTCCACGAAGAGCACGTTCTCGTCGACCCGGACGAGCGGGTGCTTCGCCGCGAGCACCCGTGTGTAGTGCCAGTGCGTGGTGGCGCGCCTGCCGTCGAGCAGATCCGTGGCGGCGAGAGCGAACGCGCCGGTCGAGATCGCGGCGAGACGCGCCCCCCGAGCGTGTGCCGCGAGCAGCGCGTCGACCACCGCCTGCGGCGGGTCCTCCCGGTCGGGAAACCGGTAGCCGGGGATGAAGACGATGTCCGCCCAGCCGAGCGCGTCGAGCCCGTACGCGACGTCGTATGACAGCCCGTCACCCCCCGCCACCAGCCCGGGCGCCGCCCCGCACACCCGCACCTCGTACGGCATGCTCGCCCGCGTCGTGAACACCTGCGCCGGAATCCCGACATCCAGCGGCTTCGCCCCCTCCAGAACCAGCACGGCAACGCGGCGAGCAGGGGAGTCGGACACACAGGAGAGCCTACGACCGACAACCCCCGGAGCAGCCCCGCGGCACGACACAGCCTGCGCTGCGCGGCTCGGCTCGGCCCAGGAGGCCGAGGCGGTTCCCCAGCGCTGGTCCAGGCAATAGACCGCGCGAGGAGCACGAGGTCCGTACGCGTCCGAGCGAGCTCAATCTTGGCCGAAACTGAGCCGGGACATGCAGTAGGGCCAGCACCGACGAAGCCGTGCTGGCCCTCCGAACTGCTGCGGATGCGAGATCCCCCGACAATCGAGCCAGGTCGAAGGCGGCTGAGGCGCTGGGAACGGCAACTGGTGCCGGCCGGTCACCCACGTCGGAGGCGAAGACGTACCGGTTCGGTTGCACTCGCCTGGAGGATGCAACAGCAGAGGCAGGTGTGAAGAGCGCCTTGCAGCGTGCACGGGCCCGGCTCCAGCAGCTTGCGTCATCTGAGGACGTCGTCGTCGCGCCGTCTGACCTGCAAGTCCGTAATCGGATCGACAAGTACGTGTCGGCCTACCGTGATCAAGACGTCCGCGGGCTCGTTTACCTGCTGCGGCAGGACATTGAACAGGAGAATTCCATGCCCGGTCCTCTCGGTCAGTAGGTGGCTCTGGCCTCGATGTTTCGTGACGTCCGTCGGTTTGCTCGGCGGGCCGTTTTGGTTGTTCGGGCTGGTCGTGGGCATGGCTGTGGCCCACCGTCTCGAGCGATGGCGTCGCCGCCGGCGAGGACCAGAGCCTGGAGCGGCCTTTCGGCCATGACATCGATCCGAGAAAGCTCTTCGCCTGGGCCGGCGTTACGGCGAGCTGGCCCAATCGCACCGAGCCCGGCGGAACCCGAGGCCTGGACGACTATCTCACCCGGGACTTCAGCCACAACATTGGCGCCGAGATCATGGGCCGCAACAAGTTCGGACCCCAGCGCGGTCCGTGGCGCGACGACGAGTGGCGCGGCTGGTGGGGTGACGAGCCGCCGTTCCACATGCCGGTGTTCGTCCTGACCCACCACAAGCGTGCGTCGATCACGCTCTCCGACACCACGTTCCACTTCGTGGACGGCGACCCCGCCACCGTTCTCGCCCAGGCACGGGAGGCCGCGCAGGGCATGGACGTCCGGCTCGGCGGCGGCGTGACCACCGTCCGGGCGTTCCTCGACGCGGACCTCGTCGACACCCTGCACGTGGCCGTCTCACCGGTGACGTTCGGGTCCGGGCTGCGCCTGTGGAACTCGCCCGAACAACTACTGGACCGGTTCCACCTGGAGGTCGTACCCAGCCCGAGCGGCGTGGCCCACCACCTCTTCTGGCGCAAATGACAAGCCAGACGATGCGGGAACTGCAGCACGGCCGGCACGAGTGTCCCAGCAGATGAATGCACAGCTTGCGGGCGAGTCACCCCTGCGGACCCCCGGTACGAGGGGCTGCCCTCGGTGGTTACGAGGTCTTCAACCACTTCCTCGCGATCTGTCGCAGCAGCCCTTTCACTGTTGTTCCGCTTCGGCAACGCCCCAGCGCATCAGCTCGCCAGGGCCCTGAGGGTGGCCGACGTCCGGGAAGACGTCGCCGACCCGATGGTGCAGGCCGTGTCTGAACGGTGACCCGGAGAACGGTGAGGGACCCGACCGCAGTGCGGTCTGGTCCCTCGTCTGCCCAATCGGGCGGAAGGGGAGGACACGAGATTCCAACTCGTGAGGGGTTGCCCGCAGCACGCTTTCCAACTGTTCGTCCGGGGGGCCGAGTGGGTTCGGTGGCGTCCTGACCTGCGGATCGGTTCACCGTCGCGTAGCCGTCGGACCCTGGTGAACGAGGCTGCGTGCAACCCGAACTGCAACCCTCCCCGCAGTCTCGCGACTGGGTGCGCGGCCGGGGCGAGGTGCTACTTCGGTCGTACGGGCTTTGTAGAGCGCCCGGCCTAGCCGTAGCGCAATGTATGACGCCGCGATACGCTGGCTCCATGAAGACCATCTCCCAGCGGGAACTTGCCGCCCGCTCCAAGGCCGTACTCGACGATGTGGAAGCAGGTGAGACTTACCACATCACTCGAAATGGCACCGAGATTGCCGAGGTGCGCCCGCTGGGAGCCCGCCGCCGCTTCGTCCCGGTGGAGGAGCTTCAGCGGAAGTGGCAGCATGCGCCGCGCATCGACGCGGAACGGATGCGTGCGGAGGCCGACGAGTTCTTCGGCAGCGAAGACCGCGTTGGTGAGAGTGACAATCCGTGGGAGCGCGCATGACCAGGAGGCTGTCGCACGGAATGCTGGACACGTGCGTCGTCATCGATCTGCCGGTGATCGATGTCAGTCTTTTGCCCGTGGAGGCGGCTGTCTCGTCGATCGTCCTCGCGGAGTTGGCGCAGGGCGTCGCGATGACGAAGGATCCGGTGGAGATGATGACGCGGGCCCAGCGCTTGGCGGACGTCGAAGCGGAGTTCGCGGCCGTCGCCTTCGACCGTGAGGCAGCCCGAAGGTTCGGCACGCTCGTCGCACTCACCGTCAAAGCAAAACGTGATCCCCGTCCCCGTCGAATGGACTTGATGATCGCCGCGACCGCTGCCGCGCAGGGCCTCCCGCTCTTCACGCGGAACGCTGACGACTTCAAGGGGCTGGAACAAGGCGTCACTGTCATCCCCGTGTGAGCCGAGGTGAGCTGTCCGGGCCAGGGAGCGCGAGCCCGGAGTGCAGTCCTGGCGGGCGCTGGAGGCCGACCCGGTGTGGACAAAGCACAGAACAACGACGGGTGGGCGACAACGATGAAGGGCCGGACGCGATGCGTCCGGCCCTTCATCTGCCCTGGCGGGCGGGTGCGGAGGATACGAGATTCGAACTCGTGAGGGGTTGCCCCCAACACGCTTTCCAAGCGTGCGCCCTAGGCCACTAGGCGAATCCTCCGTGGGAGAGCCTACTAGACGTTTGGGGGTGCTCGCGAACATGATCCGGGTGAGCTGACCTGGGGATGGCGTGAGGAGGCCGCGGGGAGGGTGAGCGGGGTGGGGGTGGTCACGGGGGGTGTCGGCGATCCGCTACGCTGTTTACCAGCCCCTCGTGTGGCGCTATCTCGCTGAACCCCCCCAGGGCCGGAAGGCAGCAAGGGTAAGTGGGCTCTGGCGGGTGCACGGGGGGTCCTGTCGTTTCTCAGGGACCCACGCTTGTCGGTGGGGACCGTTAGGGTCAGTGACGTGTCGCTCGCTCTCTATCGCCGCTATCGCCCCGAGACCTACGCAGAGGTCATCGGCCAGGAGCACGTCACCGGTCCGCTCCAGCAGGCGCTGCGCAACAACCGGGTCAATCACGCGTACCTGTTCAGCGGGCCGCGCGGCTGCGGCAAGACGACCAGTGCGCGGATTCTGGCGCGCTGTCTCAACTGCGAGCAGGGGCCGACGCCCACACCCTGCGGGGTGTGCCGGTCCTGCACCGACCTGGCGCGCGGCGGGCCGGGCTCGATCGACGTGATCGAGATCGACGCCGCCTCGCACGGTGGCGTCGACGACACCCGCGACCTGCGGGAGAAGGCGTTCTTCGCGCCCGCGTCCAGTCGCTTCAAGATCTACATCATCGACGAGGCCCACATGGTCTCGACGGCCGGCTTCAACGCCCTGCTCAAGGTGGTGGAGGAGCCGCCTGAGCACCTGAAGTTCATCTTCGCGACGACGGAACCCGAGAAGGTCATCGGGACGATCCGCTCGCGCACCCACCACTACCCCTTTCGGCTGGTTCCGCCGGGGACGCTGCGGGACTACCTCGCGGACGTGTGCGGACGGGAGAACATCCCGGTCGAGGACTCGGTCTACCCGCTGGTGGTCCGGGCCGGGGCCGGATCCGTCCGTGACTCCATGTCGGTGATGGACCAACTGCTGGCCGGGGCCGACGACGGCGGTGTGACGTACGCCATGGCGACGGCGCTGCTCGGCTACACCGACGCCGGGCTGCTGGACGAGGTGGTGGACGCCTTCGCCGGGCAGGACGGGGCAACCGTGTTCGGCATCGTCGACCGCGTGATCGAGGGCGGCCACGACCCGCGGCGCTTTGTCGCCGACCTGCTGGAACGGCTCCGCGACCTGGTCATCCTGTCGGCGGTGCCGGACGCGGGGGAGAAGGGCATCATCGACGCGCCCGCGGACCGGATCGCGTTGATGGAGCAGCAGGCACGGAAGTTCGGCCCGGCCGAGCTGAGCCGTGCGGCGGACATCGTCAACACCGGGCTCACCGAGATGCGCGGGGCGACCTCGCCCCGGCTGCAGTTGGAGCTGATCTGCGCACGGGTGATGCTTCCCGGCGCGTACGACGACGAGCGGTCCACGCAGGCGCGGCTGGACAAGCTGGAGCGGCGGGCGGCGGCGTCCTTCGGCGGGGGTGTTCCCACAGGGGGGACGGTGGGGGCCGTGGGGGCGGCGACCGGGGTGATGCCGGTGATGGAGGCGTCGCCGGTGCAGTATCACCAGCCTGCTCAGCCGCCTGTCGCGCAGCCGGCGCCAGCGCCTGTCGTTCGGGAGCAGCGGGAGCAGTCGCAGCAGGCTGCCGCGCAGGTGGTGCCTGGCGGTCAGCCGTCGGTGGCGACGGCGGGCGCTGCTGCGCCGGTGCAGGACGTGGCGGCGGTGGCGCCACCGCGGGGGGCCTGGCCGGTGCCGCGGAGCTTCGCGCCGGGGGGCGAGAGCGTTCAGCCGCAGGTGGCGCAGGTGGCGCAGGCGCAGCAGGCACCGCAGGCGTCGGAGCCAGTGGCTGCGCCGACGCCGACCCCCGCCCCGGCTTCGGTGGTGCCGTCGCCGACGCAGCAGGCCCCGCAGCAGGGGGGCGGCGGGGGTGGGCTCGGGCAGGTGCGGCAGATGTGGCCGCAGGTGCTTGAGGCGGTGAAGGGTCGGCGGCGGGTGACCTGGATGCTGGTGCAGCAGGCACAGGTCGCGGGCTTCGACGGCAGCACGCTCCAACTGTCCTTCGAGCACGCGGGCAGCAGGGACGGGTTCGTCAACGGCGGCCACGAGGACATCCTGCGGCAGGCGCTGCAGGACGCATTCGGCGTGTCCTGGCGGATCGACTGCATCATCGACCCCTCGGGGGGCCGGGCGGCTGGCCAGGGGTCGAACCTCGCACCGGGCGGGGGAGGGTCGGGGCCGGGGTTCGGATCGGGGTCGGGATACGGGCCGGAGCAGGGGTACGGGCAAGGGCAGGGACAAGGGGCCGGGCAGGGACAGGGGTTCGGGCAGGCGGGTGCGCAGCAGGCACCGTCCTTCGCGGCTTCGCCGTCTCAGGCCTCGCCGACGCAGCAGCCTCCGGCTCAGCCTTCTCAGCCTCAGCAACAGCAGCAACAGCAGCAGTCGCCGCCCGCTCAGCCGTCGTCGATGCAGGGACAGGCTTCGGCTCGGCCGTCCGCGGGTTCCGGGGGGGCGGCGGCGGTTGCGTCGTCCGGGTCTGCGGCGCAGGGGGCTGCGTCGGGTGGCGGGTCAGGCCTGCAACCGATGTCGCCGGATGACGAGACGATCCCGGAGGATGAGGCCGGTTACGGCCAGGGCATGGTCTCCGGGCCTGAGTTGATCATGCGCGAGCTGGGCGCGACGGTGATCGAGGAGATCGAGCACGATCGCTGACGCCGAGCTGTGCGAGCTGGGCGGAGCTGTACGGCCTGTGCGACCTGTCCCGGGTAACCGGGGCAACTGCGGCGGACGGTCGGTGCGACCACGTAGGCTCAAGCGCGAAGCGTCCGTTGCGGATGTGCCGCATCGCGTCGCCTCCCTCTCTATTCATATCCATGTGACGAGCAGACCCTCAGGACAGGAGCGAGCCATGTTCCCCGGTGGTGGACAGCCCGACATGCAGGCGCTGCTGCAGCAGGCCCAGCAGATGCAGCAGCAGCTCGCCCGTACCCAGGCCGAGCTGGCTGAGACGACCGTGCAGGGCACGGCCGGCGGTGGCCTGGTGCAGGCCGTGGTGAGCGGTACCGGCGAGCTCAAGGGCCTGGTCATCGACCCGAAGGCGGTGGACCCCGAGGACACCGAGACGCTGGCCGACCTGGTCCTGGCCGCGGTACGGGACGCCACCGCCGCGGCGCAGAAGCTCGCGGCCGAGCGGCTCGGTCCGCTGGCCCAGGGCCTCGGCGGCGGCGGGATGCCCGGCCTGCCGTTCTGACGTCGTCGACCGCGGGGTTGCTGGTCGTCGGTCTCCGGTCGTCGGTTGTCGCGGCCCGGCGGGCGGGGCCCGCGGACCACGGCGGCTCATGCGCCCCGGCGCGTGGGTGTGACTGTGTCGGGAGGCTGTGGCTGCGGTCGCGGTCAGAGGATGATGGCAACCGCGGCCGCCGCGTCAGCGGCCGAGTCGCAGCCAACGACGACCGCGAGAACCAGAACCACGACAGCGCGACAACCGCGAGAGCAGCAACAGCAGCAACCAAGGCCGCAGACAGAAGAAGGGCAGGGACGGAAGCGTGTACGAAGGCGTGGTCCAGGACCTCATCGACGAGTTGGGCAGGCTGCCCGGCGTCGGTCCCAAGAGCGCGCAGCGGATCGCCTTCCACATCCTGCAGTCCGACCCCGTGGACGTCCGCCGGCTGGCGAACGCGCTGAACGAGGTCAAGGAGAAGGTGCGTTTCTGCGCGGTCTGCGGAAACGTCTCCGAGTCCGAGCGCTGCCGGGTCTGCCTGGACACGCGCCGCGATCCGACGGTGATCTGCGTCGTCGAGGAGCCCAAGGACGTGGTGGCGGTCGAGCGGACCCGCGAGTTCCGCGGCCGGTACCACGTGCTCGGCGGGGCGATCAGTCCGATCGACGGCGTCGGCCCGGACGACCTGCGGATCAGGGAGCTGATGACCCGTCTCGCCGACGGCGTGGTCACCGAGCTGATCCTGGCCACCGACCCCAACCTTGAGGGGGAGGCGACCGCGACCTACCTGGCCCGGCTGCTGAAGCCGATGGGCCTGAAAGTGACCCGTCTGGCCAGTGGGCTGCCGGTCGGGGGAGACCTGGAGTACGCCGACGAGGTCACCCTCGGGCGCGCTTTCGAAGGGAGACGACTTCTCGATGTCTGACATCACCACGGACACCAGCACCACGGCCGCCGCCGGCACCGCCGCTGACGTGACCGCATCCTTCCGCCCGGAGGAGCCGGACGACTTCGCGGTGCAGATCGCGGACTCGGTCGACAGCTTCGTGCTGTCCGTCCACGAGATCGCCAAGGGCGACGAGCCCGGCAGCGCCATCTCCCTGTTGCTGCTGGAGGTCTCGCAGCTGCTGCTGGCCGGCGGTCGGCTCGGTGCGATCGACGACGTGCTGCCGGACGACCGCTACGAGCCGGACACCGGCCCCGACGCCGACGAGGACGAGCTGCGCCAGCGCCTGTCCGAGCTGCTCGCGCCGATCGACGTCTACCACGAGGTCTTCGACCCGTACGGGCCGGTGGACAAGCCGGTGGCCTGCCGGATCTCCGACGACCTGTCCGGCGTGGTCACCGACCTGGAGCACGGCCTGGTGCACTACCGGGACGGCCGGATCTCCGAGGCCCTGTGGTGGTGGCAGTTCTCCTACCTGGCGAACTGGGGCTCCACCACCGCCGCTGTGCTGCGCGCGCTGCACTCGCTGGTCGCCCACGTCCGGCTGGACAGCCCGATCGGCGCCCCGGTCGACGGCGCGGACACCGACGACGACGGCCTGACCGACGAGCAGCTGGAGCAGCAGGCGGGCGCGCTGATGGCCGCCGAACTCGGCCTGCACGGGAACTGAGCGCGGCGGGATCCCCAGGCGGCCCCGGATCTCCGCGCGGCGCCGTAACGGCCTCCGAATCCGCCCCGGACCGCAAAATTCCCGGTGATCTCGCCTGATGGGCACCAAATCCCACCATGCGGAATGCACTAGGGTCTTCCTGCCTGCTCGATAGACTGGGCCGACCGCACAACCAGGTACAGAACGAGGAGCGCACGTGGGCCTTGTCGTGCAGAAGTACGGCGGCTCCTCCGTCGCTGATGCCGAGGGCATCAAGCGAGTCGCCAGGCGAATCGTCGACACCAAGAAGGCCGGCCATGAGGTCGTCGTCGTGGTGTCGGCCATGGGCGACACGACGGACGAGCTCATCGATCTCGCGGAGCAGGTGTCGCCCTTCCCTGCGGGCCGCGAGCTCGACATGCTGCTGACCTCCGGAGAGCGCATCTCCATGGCCCTGCTGGCGATGGCGATCAAATCGCTGGGTCACGAGGCCCAGTCCTTCACCGGGAGCCAGGCCGGGGTCATCACCGACTCGGTCCACAACAAGGCGCGCATCATCGATGTGACGCCCGGTCGGATCCGTACCGCCCTGGACGAGGGCAACATCGCGATCGTGGCCGGGTTCCAGGGTGTCTCCCTGGAGGGCAAGGACATCACCACGCTGGGCCGCGGCGGCTCGGACACCACCGCGGTCGCGCTGGCCGCCGCGCTGCACGCCGAGGTCTGCGAGATCTACACCGACGTGGACGGCGTGTTCACCGCCGACCCGCGGGTGGTGAAGAAGGCCCAGAAGATCGACGAGATCGGCTACGAGGACATGCTCGAACTGGCCTCGTCCGGTTCGAAGGTGCTGCTCGCCCGCTGTGTCGAGTACGCCCGGCGCTACAACATGCCCATCCATGTACGGTCGTCCTTCTCCGGACACGTCGGGACGTGGGTCCGCAACCAGCCCGAAGGGGGCGCAATGGAGCACGCCATCATCTCCGGGGTCGCCCACGACACGTCGGAGGCCAAGGTCACCGTCGTCGGAGTCCCCGACAAGCCGGGCGAGGCGGCGCGGATCTTCCGTGCCATCGCCGACGCCGAGGTCAACATCGACATGGTGGTCCAGAACGTGTCCGCCGCGGCGACCGGTCTAACCGACATCTCCTTCACCGCGCCCAAGGCCGACGGCCGCAAGGCCATCGAGGCGCTGGAGCGGGTGCAGGGCGGGATCGGCTTCGAGTCGCTCCGCTACGACGACCAGATCGGCAAGATCTCGCTGGTCGGCGCCGGGATGCGGTCCAACCCCGGGGTCACCGCCACCTTCTTCGAGGCGCTGTCCGACGCCGGCGTCAACATCGAGCTGATCTCCACCTCGGAGATCCGCATCTCGGTGGTGACCCGCGCCGACGACGTCAACGAGGCGGTACGCGCCGTGCACTCGGCATTCGGCCTGGACAGCGCGACCGACGAGGCCGTGGTCTACGGCGGCACCGGCCGCTAGAACGCACACGTAGAAATGGCATGAACAGGCCCACCCGCTCCTTTGCGGGTGGGCTTTGTGCAAGTCGTCGGGAATCCGGTGACGCGGGTAGCGCCGACCCGTACCTTGGGACCGTCAACGGATACGGGAGGGCGACGGATGAGCAGCGGGCATGACAATTGCTCCGCGGTTCCGTACAACCTTCACCCGGAGTCGCACGTCAAACCTTCGTGGCGACAATCCTGGCGGAACGGATGGGAAGCTTGGCAGCACTGGGGGGCAGTGCTGTGACCGCGCCTTTCCCGAACATACGCCGAGCCGGGGCCGACCATGCGACGGATCGGCACACCGGCCGCCACGCGGCCGACCGGCATGCGAGCGACCGCCACGCGACCGACCGGATCGACGCCGCCTCGGTGGTGACCGCAGCCGCCGAGGGCACCAGCGTCGACCAGCTCACCGAGACCTACCAGGCGCACTACCGCTCACTGCTCGGCCTCGCCGCGCTGCTCCTGGACGACACCGCTTCCTGCGAGGACGTGGTCCAGGAGGCGTTCATCCGCGTCCACGCCGCCCGGAGCCGGGTCCGCGACCCCGAGAAGACCCTCGCCTACCTGCGGCAGACCGTGGTCAACCTCTCCCGGTCGACGCTGCGCCGCCGGATCATGGGCCTGCGGCTGCTGCCGAAGCCGATGCCGGACATGGCCAGCGCCGAGGAGGGCGCGTACGACGCGCTGGAGCGGGACCACCTGCGCCGGTCGCTGCGCGGGCTGCAGCGGCGCCAGCGCGAGGTACTGGTGCTGCGCTACCTCGCCGATATGACGGAGGCCCAGGTGGCGGACAGCCTGGGGATCTCGATCGGGTCGGTGAAGGCCTACGGTTCGCGGGGTCTTGCGGCGCTGCGGATCGCGATGGAGAGCACGTCATGAGCGGCAACGACCTGTCCCCTGAACCGCGGGCCGCGGTCCGGGTCGTCCGCCCGGGTGGCAACGCCTCCGGGCGGGGAGCCGCACCGCAGGCGCCGCCGCCGATGCCGATGGCCCCGCCGACGTCGCTCCCGCCGTGGCTGGGAAGCGCGGGGTCGGGAGGTGCTTCAGGAGGTTCGGAAGCTCCGGGAGCTGCCGCCCCCGGCGACCCGGGCTTCGGCACCGGGATCCGGCCGGAGTCCGGGACCCGGCCGGAGGACCCCGAGGCCGAACTCACCTCCGAGCAGCGCGAGATCCGCGACCTGCTGCACCGGTCCGTGGCCGACCTCGCGCCGATGCCGGGCGCGCTGGAGCACCTGCGACGTGCCGTCCCGCGCCGACGCCAGCGCAGGCGGCGAGCGGTCGGGTCGGTCGTCGCCACGGTCGCGCTCTGTTCGCTCGGAACCCTCGCGCTGCACTCGGCCGGGGTGTCCATCGACTCGGCCGCGGGTCCGCAGGGCAGTCCCTACGGCGACTCGTCGAGCGCCGCGCCCAACCGTCCCGGCGTGGACCTCACCGCCAGCCCGACGCAGGTCCCGATCGGTCCCGGGCAGCTGCTGCCCGGGGTGGGCAGCTCCTTCGGCGCGGGTGCGGCCGGGCAGGGCGGCGGCGACTCCGCCGGGCCCGAGTCGTCCGGGCACCCGGATCCGTCGCTGACGCGTCCGCCCGGCGCCGCGCCGGGCGGCGGGTTCACCGTGGGCGGCTCGGCGGGCACGTCCGGCGGGGCCTCGGCCCCGGTCGCCGAGTGCGTCCGGGGCCAACTGGGCGACGGCGCGGACACGGTGGGCACACCGGACGCCGCCGGGGTGGTCTACGGCACGTTCCAGGTCACCAACATCTCCACGACGAGCTGCAAGGTCTCGACGCCGGGGGCGGTCTCGGTGCTCGCGGTGTCCGGTACCGACAAGTCCTGGGTCTCGGTGACCCAGCACACCGTCGGCGACCCGGCCGGCGGGCTTCCGCAGCCCGCGGCGACGCCGTACCCGGTGCTGCTCGCCCCGGGCGGCTCCTACCTGGTCGAGTTCGCCTGGGTGCCGACGACCGGTGCCGGGGCGCCCAGCTGCGCCGCCTCCTCCGCGCCCGGCAGCCCCTCACCCGCGGCGCAGGACGCCAGCACCGGCTCGGACACGGGCACCGGCGACACCGGCACCCCGGCCCCGGGCGGCGGCACCTCCCCGTCGATCACCCTGGGCCACACCCCCGGCGCCGGCGGCAGCACCGCGGCCAGCGCGGTCATCGCCAACGCCTGCGCGGGCACCGTCTACCGCACCGACCCCCTCCCCCCGGCGGGGTGAGTCCTGCGGGTGAGCTGAACCCCACGGCGGGGTGAGGCCCGCGGCAGGGCTGGGCCACGCACCGGGCGGACCACGCAGGTGGGGCTGAGTCTGCGCCGACGTAAGAAGGCCGACGCACCCAGACGCTGCCCGCCACCCCCGGCGGGCCACCGCCGCGGGCCCGTGCCTGCCCTCACCGGCCGGGCTGCCGTGGGGGCGGACCCCCGTGCCGGGGGCCGGGGGTGGCTGGTTACCGTGGTGGGTGTGTACCGGTTCCTCCTCACCCCGCGTTGGCTCGGCATCCACCTGTTCGCCGTGCTGGCCGTGCCTGCGTGCATCTGGCTGGGCGTCTGGCAGTTGAGCCGCTTCGAGCTGCACAGCCACGCGAGCAGCCACGCCGCGACCGAGGTCGCGGCGCTGAACCGGGCCGTCCCGCTCGCGCCACTGCTCAAGGGGCCGGACGCGCAGACGGTCACCGCCGCCGACGTCGGCCGGGAGATCACCGTCAGCGGCCGGTACGACACCGCCCACCAGCTGCTGGTCCCGAAGCGCACGGTGGACGGCCGCTCCGGCTACTACGTGCTCACGCCGCTGCGCCCGGCCGACGGGGGACTGCCGATCCCGGTGATCCGCGGCTGGACGGCCAGGGCGAGCGCGGTCCCGGCCGCGCCGGTCGGCACCGTCGAGCTGCGCGGGCGGCTGCAGACCTCCGAGGACGCGAGTTCGCCCGAGGTCATCGGCAGCGGCGGCCTTCCTGCCGGGCAGGTCGGCATGATCAGCCCGTCCACCCTGGTCAACGTGCTGCCGTACACCGTCTACGACGGCTGGATCGCCCTGGACAAGGGCGGCGAAACCAGCAGCGACGCGGTAGCGCCCGCAGGCACGGCCGCCCCGGCGGTCACGGCCGCCCCGGCCGCTCCCGCGGGCAGCTCGGCCGCGGCCACCAGCACTGACGGGCTGACCGCCGTCCCCACCTACCAGCCGACCGGCGGCGCCGGACTGACCCTGCGGGCGTTCCAGAACCTCGGCTACACCCTCCAGTGGTTCGTCTTCGCCGGATTCGTGATCTTCATGTGGGCCCGCTTCGTGCGCCGCGAGGTGGAAGTGGCCCGGGACCGCGACCTCGGCCTCACCGCGACCTGAGCCGCGGACAAGACACACGGACAGACACGGGAGCCCCGCCGACCTCACGGTCGACGGGGCTCCCGTCAGTGGTGCCGCCCGGGGATCAGGCCCAGGTCCGGGATCAGGCCCGGACCCCCGGGACGTCCCTCAGTTGAAGTAGCCGAAGACGTCCGCGATGACCGCGGCCGAGGAGCTGACCTTGAGGTCGACCTTCCCGTCGGCCCCGATCGGCACGATCACCTGGTTCGGCATGGCCTGACCCGCGGCCCACCAGTTCAGGTTGGACGTGTTCGGCGTGCTGGAGCCGTCGGCCCAGGCGGTCAGGAAGCCGCCCTTCACCACGTTGGCGACGGTGACGTTGAGCACCACGGCCTTGGCCCCGGCCGGGACGCCGGCCGGGCTGCCGACGACCTGGAGCTTGACCGTCTGTCCGCCCGCGATGGGGGTCTTGGTGCCGATCCCGACCGCGGCGCGGGTGTCCAGGATCCGGGTCGGCGTGGTGGCGTTGAACGCCTTGCCGCTGCTGTTCGGGGTGTAGTAGCCGAAGACGTCCGCGATGAACTGGCCGGTGCCGTGCAGCATGATGCTCACGTTGCCGTCCGAGCCGATCGGCACGACGGCCAGACCGGCCTGGACCGACTTGCTCGCGCTCCAGTTGACGTTGGACACGGTCGGCGGCTTGGAGCCCTTCAGCTCCGGCCAGGCCTCCAGGTAGCCGGCGTTGACGGTGTTGACCGCGGTGAGGTTGAGCACCACCGCGGTGGCGCCGGCCGGCACCCGCGGGTTGCTGCCGCTGCTGACCGGCAGGCTGACCGTCGCGTTCTGCAGCGCGGTCTTGTGGTTGGTGCGGGTGTCCATCAGCCGCTGCGGGCTCAGTCCGGTGAAGGTCTGCCCGCTGGTGTCGGCGGTGTAGTACCCCTGGACGTCGGCGATCACCTGGGCGGGCGCGCTGTTCAGGAAGTCGATCGCGCCGTCCCCCGGCACCGCGACGGTGACCAGGTTGGAGACCGTCTGGCCCTTGACCCAGTTGAGGTTGGACGTGGTCGGACGCGGGGTGTTGTCACCCCAGGCGGTCAGGAAGCCGCCGCTGCTGGTCTGGGTGACCGTGACGTTCAGCACCACCGCGGTGACGCCGGTGGCGGGCACGCCCGCGATGGCCTTGTTGCCCTCGATCTGGACCCCGGAGACGGACGAAGCGGGCAGCGGGCCCTTGTCGTTGCCGCTGCGGTTGCGGGTGTCGAGCAGCCGGGTCGGGGCGACCGAGTGGAACGTGCCGGGGCCGGTCGCCGCCGGGGTGAGCCCGGCGCACAGCGTCGCCGAAAGCGCCGCCGCCTTGGGCTCGCCCAGGCCGGTCGCCAGGTCGTAGCCGGGGCCGGCGTTGAAGCCGATGTTCTTGAACGCCTTGTTGTTGCCGGTGGTGATGTCGGTGAAGTTCGCCGTGTAGTCGTCTCTGGCCGCCTGGTAGAGCGCGTAGTTGATCAGGCCGAGTCGGCCGCCGGCCTGGCAGGCGGGCTGGGCGCTGGCGATGGCGAGCAGTGCGGCCCAGGTCGGGCTGGCGCCGCTGGTGCCGCCGATGAGCTGCCAGGCGCCGCCGTAGTAGACCGGGTAGCCGGAGTGCGGGTCGGCGTCCGCCGAGACGTCGGGAACCTGGCGGCAGGTGTAGCCGGTGTCGTGCTTGCAGGCGGTGCTGCTGAAGCCGCTGCCCGTGAATCCGCTCTGGAAGTTGCCCGCGTTGGGCATCGACCACACGGCCGAGGTACCGCCGCCGCTGCCCTCGCCGTTGACCGTGGCGCTGTCGGCGATGCCCCAGGCGCTGCGCTTGGTAGCCGCACTGCCGGTGCTGCCGCCGGACAGGGTGGTCCCGCCGACGCCGGTCACATACGGCTGGCTGGCCGGGTCGCTGACCGAGGCGACGTTCTGGTAGCTGGAGCCGGTGTCGTTGATGCAGGTGGTCGCGCCGTCGTCACCGGAGGAGGAGAGGATGGTCTGGCCCTGGGCCGCGGCCTCCTCGTTGTAGATGCCCTCGGCCTGGATGTCGGCGAGCGGGGTGTCCTTCTCGCAACTGCCCCAGCTGATCGACAGCACCGGGGCGGTGTCGTCGGTGACCATGGCCTGGTAGGTGTGCAGCCAGTTGGCCTCGGTGGCCTTGTCGACGTCGACGCCCTGGTAGGCGATGATCTTGACGCCGGGGGCCAGCGAGGCGATGTCCTCGAGGTCGAGCAGCGACTCGATCCCGTTCTCGGTGACCTTCCCGCCGATCTTGGCGGGGTAGACCGGCTCCTTGGGGCCGCCGTCCACGGTGCGCTTGGTGACGGTCACATGGGTGCCGTAGCAGGCCTGGTAGGCGGCGAGGTCGGTGCTGGAGAAGTTCTCCAGCTCCAGGACGCCGACGGTGATCCCGGCGCCGCTGGTGCCGGTGTGGTCCATGCCGTAGGTGTCGGCGAGGGTGGCTGCGCTGAGGTAGCCGTTGCCGTCGGTCGCGCCCTTGTACCGCGGGTTGGCGGCCAGGGCGGTCACGGCGCCGCCGCAGAGCTGCGGGCCGCCGGTGGTCAGGTCGGGGCGCTTCACGGTGGTGCCGGTGTCGGCGCCGGTGCCGCTCGTCCCGGTCCCGGCCGACGGCGCCGCCGTGCTGTTCATGGTCTGCCGACGGGCGACCGTGTCCAGCCCGGTGATGCCGGACAGGTCTGCGGCGATGCTGCCGGACACCTGCGGGGCGGCGGTGTTGACGAAGCCGGTGCTGCCGTCGCTCAGCCGGTACGAGGTGAAGCCGGTGCTGAACACCTGCGCTGCCTTGGCCAGCGTGGTCGTCACCGGGATGGCCAGGCCGTCGGCGCTGACCTTGCCCGGCTTCAGGCCCTCGGCCCTGAGCGCGGCGGTCACCTTGGCGACGGTGTCCGGGGTCGGGCCGAAGACCGAGGCGAACTGCCCCTTGGCCAGGTAGTGGTGGTACTGGGCGTTGCCCTTGGTCGTCGTCGCGGTGATGAAGTCCTTGAGCGCCTGCTCGTCCCGCGGCACCAGGCCGACGCTGAGCTTCACCGCGGTGTCCGCGGGGGTGGCGCCGATCCTGACCGCGCCCTTCGGCGGGTGCGGGACCGCGCCGAGGCGCTGGGGCGTGGCGGAGGCCGACGCTCCGTGGCCGCCCGCGCCGTCACCGGCGAGCGGGGTCGCCCCCGCGGCGATGGTTCCGGCCAGCAGCGCCGCGGTGGCGGCGACGGCGATCACGCCGGTCCTGCCCAGGCGGCGGCCCGGTCCGGTTGCCGCGCGCTTCGGCGCGGCTTCGTCTATTCGACTGCTCTCGGCAGCAGTGACCTGGTCGGTCATGCAGTTGTCTCCTGATTGCTGGCCTGGAGCCGTGCAACGAGAGCGTACGTAGGCAGGCGCCGTCGATCACCGGCGTCGGAACGCCCGCGAGACTGGCGCAGCTGCATGCGATCTGTTCGCTTCGGTGCGCAGAAGCGCACCGGAACAACCCCCGAGCATGACGGACTACAGGCACTTTCTATCAGTAGCGGTCAACTGCTGTCGCCGGGGGTCAGCGCTGAAGAGGGACGGGAGGGGGAGGGGAGGCGCCCCTTGCCGGAGACCTCCCCCCGACTTTCCAACTCCCCAACCCCAACTCCCCAACCCCACTCCCCACTCCGGCTCAGAGATCGAACTCCGACGGCGCGATCCCCACCGCGAAGCAGGCTTCGCGGACGACCGCCTGCTCGGTCTTGTCGAAGTTGCCGTCGGCGCCGCCGATGACGATGCCGATCTGGATCACCGCACGGGCCTCCACCGGCTTCTTGCCGGTCTTACCGATCGTCTGCAGCACGCTTACCTTGCCGAAGTCGAAGTCGGCGGTCAGCTTGGCGCAGTAGTCGTTGAACCGGGTCTGCAGGTCGTCGGCGGCGAAGTTCTTCAGCACCTCGTTGGTCGCGATCAGCGAGGCGACCCGCTGCCGCTCGGACGGGTCGATGGAGCCGTCGGCAGCGGCGACCAACGCGCACATCGCCATGCTGGCGTCGCGGAAGGCGCCGCTCTTGAGATCGTTCTTCTTGGCGTTGAGCTGCGTCTGCATCGTGTTGGCGGAGTCCTTGATGCGGTCCCACAGGGCCATCCGTGCTCTCCTCTGTCGCGTCTGTCGCGGAAACTGCTGCCCGCAGCGACAACGGTCGGCTGCGTCGCGACGTGCCCGGCGAAAAGAGGGAAAAAGCTTCGGGGGCCGCGCCGTTGGGCGCGGCCCCCGAAGGCCGTTCCAGCGATCCCGTGGTCAGTGGCACCGCTCGCGCGATTCTCGCGCGATTCTCACCCCGTGTAGTACCCCGTCAGGTCCGCGATCAGCTGGACGCTGCCGGCCTTGTTGGTGAAGTTGACCTTTCCGTTCACCACGCGCACCACCACCAGGTTGGGGATGGTCTCGCCCTTGCTGAAGTTGAGGTTCGACACCTGCGGCAGGCTGCTGCCGTTGGGGTAGACGGTCACGAACCCGCTGCTGGTGGGCACGGTCGCGGTGACGTTGAGGACCACCGCGGTCGCGTTCAGCGGCACCCCGTTGGCTGCCCCCACCGGCAGGGTCACCGTCGCACCCGCACCGACGGCGCCCTTGCGGACCCCGAGCCCGGACCGGGTGTCCATCACCCGCACCGGACCGGCGGTGTGGAACACCGAGCCGCTGCCCGTGTTGGTGAAGTAGCCGTTCAGGTCGGCCAGCAGGTCGGCATTGCCCCGGTAGTTGTAGAGGTCGACCGATCCGTCACTGCCGACCGGGACGATCACCAGGTTGGGGATGGTCTCCTTGGCGGTGAAGTTGAGGTTGGAGACGGTGGGCGGGCTCTGCCCGTCCGGGTAGACGCTGACGTAGCTCGCCAGGGTCGGGTTGGTCACGGTGACGTTGAGCACCACCGCGGTGACTCCGGAGGCGGGCAGGCCGTTGGCCCCGGCGATCTTCAGCGTGACGTGCTTGCCGGGCCCGACCACGGCCTTCGGGGCGCCGAGCCCGGACCGGGTGTCCAGGATCCGCGCCGGGCTGGTGCTGACCAGCTTCGACCCGCCGCCGCCGTTGGTGTAGTAGCCGTTCAGGTCGGCCAGCAGGTTGACGGTGCCCGCGCGGTTGTAGAGGTCGACCGATCCGTCGGCGCCGACCGGGACGGTCACCAGGTTGGGGATGGTCTCCTTGGCGGTGAAGTTGAGGTTGGAGACGGTGGGCAGGCTCTGCCCGTCCGGGTAGACGCTGACGTAGCCGGTCGCCGTCGGGTTGGTGACGGTGACGTTCAGCACCACCGAGGTGACCCCGGAGGCGGGCAGGCCGTTGGCCCCGGCGATCTTCAGCGTGACGTGCTTGCCGGGCCCGACCACGGCCTTCGGGGCGCCGAGCCCGGACCGGGTGTCCAGGATGCGCTGCGGACCCGCCGACACGTACGTCCCGGTCGGCGGGGTGGCGGCGGCGACCGTGGTCACGTCGGACGCCTTCACGTAGCCGATCCGGTGGTTGTAGCGGATCTGGTAGTACATGGTGCTGCCGGTGATCATGCACTGGTCGGCCGCGGCGGCGCAGGTGGTGTCCGAGGCCGTGTAGACGCCGTTGTACTGGTAGTAGTCGCCCGGGATCTGGGTCGTCAGCGCCGTGTACGCCTGGCCGACCGGGATGGTGTAGGGCAGCTTCTTGTAGTCGATGCCCTGCCCGGCCGTGGCGCCGAACGCGGCCTGCGACGCGGGGTAGGCGCCCTGCTCCGGGTAGGTGCGCCCGTACACCTGGACCGCCGCGCTCCCGGCCGGGGTGACCAGGGTCGGGGAGGCGGAGCTGTTGGCGTAGGCGTTCACTCCGCCGGGGTTGTAGAACCAGGCCTTCTGGCCGCCGAACCAGATCGCGGTCCAGTCGCCGGAGACCCCGGCGACCACGAAGGTCTGCCCGTAGTCGGCCTTGTCGCTGACGTCACCGCCGTTGGTGCTGCCCGAGGACATGCCCACCGACTTCAGCAGCGCGTCGCCGATCAGCGGAGCGCTGGCGGAGGCCGAGGTGCGCAGGTAGACGAAGTTCGTGGGGTGCGCCGTGCAGGTCGCGGTGGAGGTGACGCAGCCGGTGACGACCGGCTCGTTGGCGCTGGTGTCCGGCGGCGCGATGGTCACCGTCCCGCCGACCACGGCCTGGCCGTTGCCGCTGATCGGCGCGCCCAGCAGGCCGAGGTAGTAGCGCCAGTCCCAGTAGGTGCCCGGGTCGAAGTGCTGGCTGACGACCGGGTTGTCCTTCCCGAGGGAGGGATCGTTGAAGACGTACGGCACCTCGTCGTGGCCGATGACGTGGTCGCGGTCCAGCGGGATGTTGTAGAGCCCGGCGAGGTACTTCACCAGCTGCGCGGACGTCTCGTACTCCTGGACCGAGAACCAGCTGCCGTTCTTCAGGGCGTAGCCCTCGTGCTCCACGCCGATCGAGTGCATGTTGATCGTCTTGTTGTCGGCGTGGATGCCGGTGTCCGTGAGCGGCACCATCTGCGTCACCGCGCCGGTGGCCGAGATCACGTAGTGCGCGCTGAGGCCGACGTCCTGCTGGAAGGTGTTGATCGTCGAGGAGGCGGACGCCTCGGTGTCGTGGATGACGATGTCGCGGATGGCGTCGTTGTCGGCCGGGCGGTTCGCCGCGTCGTAGTTGTCCGCGTTCGCGGGGACGAAGGTGCACGCCATCCCGCTCGGGCAGGACGGCTTCGGGGTCGCCGCGGCGGCGTTCGCCGTGGCGGTGCCCGCGGCGGCGGGCGCCAGCGCGAGCGAGCGCAGCTGGGTCGTCTGCGGGGCGACCGCGGGCGTCGCGTCCAGGGTCACCACCTGGCCGTCGTTCGTGGTCCGGGCCGCGCCGGTGCGGATCGTGTCGAACACCCGGGTGGCGAACTGCTGCGCGGTCGCGCTGTCGGTGGCCTGGTCGTACTCGGCGACCGCCGCGTACCAGGAGCCGGCGTCGGTCGGCAGCGAGCCGTGCAGCTTCTTCTCGTACGAGGCGAGCAGCGCCGCCCCGCCGCGCACGCTCTGCTTCGTGCTGGTGCGCAGTTCCGAGCCGGACACCTTGAGCAGGCCCGACGCCGCGTCCAGGGTGTGCAGGGCCGGGACGGTGGTGTCCACCGTGTCGACCTTGGCGAGGACGGCGGCGGACGGCTCGTGGTGCTTCCTCCCGTCACCGAAGGCGTTCAGGTCGGCGAGCTTCTCCGCCTTGCTGACCGGGTTCAGGTCGGTCGGCGTCACCTGGGTCAGGCCCATGACGTTGTAGTTGCCGGTGCTGCTGGGCTGCCCGCCGTGCGACTCCCACAGCGTCTCCTGGTAGGAGACCGCGAGCAGCACGCTCGCCGGGACGTGGAACTCGGCCGCCGCGGCGGTGAATTCGCCCTGCAGCGTGTACGCGCCGTCGGCGGTCTTCGCCGCGGCCGAGTCACCCCCGGTCGCCGCCTCGGCGACCGCCCCCACCACCAGTGCGGAGGCCACGAGCGCCGCGGCGGCCCCGGCCCAGATCCGCGATTTCTTACGACCGTGCCGTGCTGCTGTCAACGCGATGCCCCTACCTCGTACGCCCTGTGCGCGGGCGTCCTGGATCGACCCCCCGGGCCGATCGCACACGTGCTGATGCCAAATGGTGGGCCAGGCTAGCAGCGGGACCCGCGCGCCCCGACAGCGGGGGCACCCGGCGGGGCTGCCCTCGGGCCGGGGGCGGGGGTGGAAAGCTGACCGGCATGCAGTCACAGCCTCCGCCGCAGTCACAGCCTCCGACGCAGACGCAGCCGCAGCCCGGGGCCGGGGCCGACTCGACCTGGACCACCGCGCCGTCCCTCCCGGCACTGCTCGGCGACGAGACGTTCGTCGGTACGGCGGAGCCGTTCACCGTGCTGGACTTCTGGCGCTACGCGATGCCGGATCTCCGCACCAACACCACCCGGGGCCTGCTCGCGGAGTTCCTGGTGCACCGGGCCCTGGGGGCACAGGTGCGGAACCAGGAATGGGACAGCTTCGACGTGCTGACCCCCGACGGACTGCGGGTCGAGGTGAAGTCCAGCGCGTACGTACAGGCATGGGACCAGCGCAGCCCCTCGGCCATCCGCTTCGGCCGCCTGCGCGGACGCGTCTGGACCCCGCAGGGCGGCGGAGCCGAGGCGCCCACCTTCAACGCCGACGTCTACGTCTTCGCTCTCCACAGTGCACCCGACCACGACAGCTACAACCCGCTCGACATCGGCCAGTGGCTGTTCCACGTACTCCCCGCACCCCGGGTCGAGGCACTGGGACAGGCCAGCCTCGGCCTGACCGCCCTGCGCAGACTGTCCGGAGACCCCGTCCCCTACGCCGAACTCGCCCCACGCGTCCGCGCAGCAGACCCCAGGCCCGCCCGAGCCGGAACACCCGAGGTCACCGCCCCGGCGCCTGCAAGCACGTCACCGAAGCCGACGTCACCGCCCGGCCGATGATCGACCGGGCCGAAGAGGAAACTGCCCCCGGCAACGCGGTCGCGGCCTCTCCCCCGAACGGCCCGCACCAGCGCCCGCGACACAACTAGGTGTGATCACATGAAAACACGTCGTGACCGTCGAGTCCCTCGGCGGCCCCGGCGACCCAACCACTGTCCCCCCATGAATGGACCACACCCATGTCCCGCACGTTCGTGCTCCGCGGTTGCACCGCGCTCGCCCTGGCCGCCCTTGCCGCCTCCCTGCCCGTCCAAGCCCAGGCCGCCACCGCGCACAAGGCCGTCGCCGTGCCCGTCGAGACCTGCAGCGGCCTGACCTCGGCAAGCTTCGCGCCGGGCCTGACGGACACCGCGACCGCACAGACCGTCACGGCTTCGATCCGCTTCGGCGCCGACGCCGACGTGCTGGGCCTGGTCGGCCCCTACAACTGCTCCGGCAGCGGGGCCGAAATCGGCGGGACGCTCAACCTGACCGCGCACGTCACCATGTCGTGCACCGAGAGCGCTTCCGCCGCCGCCTCCTGGACCGGCACCATCGCCTGGGACGACGGCCACACCAGCCAGGTCACCTCCGGAACCAATCCGGAGAACAACCGCGACCACGGCGACGGCACCGTCCGCCTGGACGGCAGCATCACCAGCGGCACCTTCAACGGACACACCGTCACCGTCGAACTCGCCGACGCCACCGGCTCCTCCGGCAACTGCGAGTCGACCGGCGTCAAGGCCCTGTCCGGCTCCGTCGGATTCGCCGTCAACTGACACCTCCGCACCACCTGTGCCCCGGCCACCTCGGACCGGGGGCACGTGCGCACCCACGCGTTGCCCATGGCCTGCTCCCCGCACCCGCGGGGCTGGGTCCAGCGTGGTCACGCACAAAGCACCAGGGCCGGCGATCCTTGCGGATCACCGGCCCTGACCTGCTGCTATACCGTCGGGGTGGCGGGATTTGAACCCACGGCCTCTTCGTCCCGAATGAGGCTAGCGCCGCGCCCTGGCCTGCGAGAATCGCAACAGCGCAGGCCAGGGCGTTGGTGTGCGTCGGCCTGAGTGGGTCTCGGGAGGGCGTCTTTCCATGATCATCTCCTAGGATTCTCCCAAGCACCACACATCGAACTGTGTATTCGCCAGATCGACTACTTGGGCCCGTCGGGGTGCGGTGCGCTGCCTGTGGCAAGGAGCTGACTGGGGTGCCATGCTGGTTCTGGCATGCCACCTCCGATACGGCTGAGCATGGCGCGAGCGGCTACTGGGCGTTTCGTCCCCGGCTTATGGGGGTCAAGCTCCGCGCCAGGTTGGCGTGGATTCGTCGGGGCTTGGCATGACCCGAAACCCCGGATCAACCAGCGCATATCGGGATGAAACACTGAGAGAAAACGACCTCTCGGGCCGTGCGAGAGTGCCTTCCGGCGCCCAGACGACTTCATCTACGGAGCGGACGACGGGGTCACCGGGATGCAGCCAGCCAGGGCCGTCGGCAGGAACGGTGGCGGGATCATGGATGGAGCTGCCGAGGCCAGAGCCAGGTTGCGACCGCGGCCGTGCTCACTGAAGCGCTGTGAACCCCTTTTTTGCGCCCAACCTGTCGGCCCGGCCTGGCATGCTTTACAACTGAGGCGGGACGCGGGAGCGGGCTTCGCCGCATAGACGTTCGAATGAGGAAGTACATGAGCTACGCAAGCACCCACGAACTAAGCCAACAGCGCTCCTGTGGAGGCGCTTCCTGATGGCGCGCCTGGCGACGAAGGCTCAGACGAAGACCCTGGAGCAGCGGCTCTGGGAGGCTGCTGATGCCCTGCGAGGCAATCAGGAGCCGTCCGAGTACAAGCATGTGGTCCTCGGACTCGTATTCCTCAAGTACATCTCCGACCGGTTCGAGCGCCGCCGACGCGAGATCGACGAGGAGTTGGTGTCCGACGGTATCGCGCAGGACAAGCGCGAACGCTTCCTTGAGGACCGCGACGAATACCTTAGCCACAATGTTTTCTGGGTACCCGCCGACGCCCGTTGGGAAAGCATCCAAGCAAAGGCCAAGCTGCCGGGGATCGGGCAGGACATCGATGCCGCCATGGACCTAATCGAGAAGGAGAATCGCTCGATCAAGGGAGTATTGCCGCGCAACTATGGACGTGAAGGCCTCGATAAGGGGCGCCTCAGTCAGCTCGTCGATCTCATTGGATCCATCGGTTTCACGGAATCCGACGACCACGGCAGCGACGATGTCCTCGGGCGCGTCTACGAGTACTTCCTCGGCCAGTTCGCCGGCAAGGAGACCGGCAAAGACGCTGGCGCGTTCTATACGCCCCGAAGCGTCGTCAAGACCCTCGTCGAGATGCTGGAGCCGTTCCACGGGCGCGTCTACGACCCCGCATGCGGGTCTGGTGGCATGTTCGTGCAGTCCACCGAGTTCGTGAAGGCCCATGGCGGCAAGCGAACCGACATCTCCGTCTACGGCCAGGAGTTCACCGACGCCACGTGGAAGCTGGCCAAGATGAACCTTGCGCTGCGGGGCATCGAGGCCGACCTAGGCGACCGCTCAGCCGACACGTTCAGCAGCGACCTGCACCCCGACCTGCGCGCCGACTTCGTCATCGCCAACCCACCGTTCAACGTCAGTAATTGGTGGGACGCCAAGCTCCAAGTCGACCCGCGTTGGAAGTATGGGACGCCGCCAGAGGGCAACGCCAACTTCGGTTGGGTGCAGCATTTCGTCCATCACTTGTCGCCGTCCGGCACCGCAGGATTCGTCCTTGCCAACGGATCACTTTCCTCGCGTGCGAGCGGCGAGGCCGAAATCCGTCGGCGGCTGGTTGATGCAGATCTGGTGGACTGCATTGTCTCGTTGCCCGATCGGCTCTTCTTCAACACCGCAATTCCCGTTTCACTCTGGTTTGTGTCTAAGAATCGACATGGAAATGGCCATCGCAAGCGTACGGGCGAGATCCTTTTTATCGACGCCCGCCAACTGGGCCATATGGAGACACGGCGTCTCCGTGCGCTTTCCGACGAGGACATCGCGCGCATTGCAGACACGTACCACTCGTGGCGCTCAAAGGAGCCGACCAAGCCCTACTCGGATGTCGAAGGGTTCGCACGCGTCGCCACGGTCGGGGAGGTAACGGCACACGGCTACATCCTGGCACCGAGCCGCTATGTCGGTACTGCAGATGACGCCGGGGATCCCAACGCTTCCGAGGCAATCGCAGAGCGCGGAACACTCGTCGCCGAGACGCGTAAACTCCTCGCGGAGTCCGCAGTTCAGCGGGAGGCCGCCAAGGAAGCGCTCGAAGAGCTCGCGCAGGTGATCGAGATCGACGAGTGGCGCGAGGTTCGAGTCGGCGATGTTGCCAAGGTTGTCGGTGGTGGAACACCACCGTCGCGCGATGAGGACAACTTCGGCGGTTCTATCCCGTGGATCACTCCCAAGGACATGACGACACATCAGGGACGCTACATCGCCGAGGGGGCACGCTCTCTCACGGAGGCGGGTTTGGCAAACTCAAGCGCGCGATTGCTCCCAGAGGGCGCTGTTCTCCTCTCTAGCCGGGCCCCGATTGGCTTGGTGGCGATTGCTGCCTGCCCGGTTACGACAAACCAGGGCATCCGCTCGCTCGTGTTCGACGACACCCAGGACCCGGTTTTCTGGTACTACCTACTGCGGCAATCCACTGCCGTCCTTGACGCCCACGCCAACGGCAGTACCTTCCGCGAGATCAGCGGCGGCAGCATCGCCAAGTTGAGCTTCACGGTGCCGTCGCTCGTGTGGCAGCGGCGATTGGCCGACACGTTGAGCCGCCTGGATTTGCTCATCGAGCACAATCTGGAGATCAATACGGTACTCGGCTCTCTGTCGCGTCTCGGCGCACGTTATGCCGTGAGGCGAGCCGAGTGAAGCCGCCCGCGCTCTGCCCTGATGCAAATTGTCTTCTTCTCGATGGGCACGCCAACTCCCACAACCCGCGTCCGACCGCAGCCTGGGCGTTCTTTGGGGAGAAGGACCTGAATAAGATCAACAAGGCAGGCTATGCCACGCCACGTGGCGGGGAAAAGGGTGCTTATCAGAACCACGTCTACCGCAACAATAAGGTTATTGTCCCGTATGAACATCTCGGCCTGGTGGACCTCTCGCAGTACGAGGACGGCTACGTTATCCGTCTTTTCCCCGACCAGTACTTCTCAAAAATGGGCGTGGTGCGGGAGGATTTCGAGGCCGAGGGTGCACCCACGGTTGGTGTGAACGCGTTCGTGCTGTACCGCTCTCATGAGGCGCTCGCGGAGTACCCTCCGCCGGACGACTGGGAGGTTCGATCACTGTTGCGGGATGGCCGAGCGGTCAATCAGCGCGGGGCACGGGTTGTGGACGATGGGGAGTACGTTCTCCGCTTGCCAAACGCTGGTGCTGGCCGACCCATGCGCAAGGCGGGGCCGCCGCAGGGCATCTTTGCCCCAGAGTACGCTCCCGCGCAGATCAACTTCGAGTGCCAAGCTATGCTTGCCTGGCTGATCGTGCACGCTCGTTCTAGTCCATACACGACGACCCAGGCGTTGCACCTCAAGGCCATCCTGGAGGAAAGCGGCTTGCTTGGTGACAGGCTGGAGCGTGCGGGCATCACCCGCAATGGTCTGTCGATCTGTCCGCTCTGCTTGCGTGTCATCGACTATGCGGAACTCCATGACCCCGTCGAGTTCCAGCAGGTTGATGGGCTGCTAAATGCTGCGCTTACCGTGGACGGCGCGACCCGCTCGACCCAGGCGAACCTGTTCCATATGGAGCCGCTGGTTTATGACAACCTCAACCACCGGCCGACTTCAGTGGCTTGGGGCCATGCCAGCTGCAACACCCTTTTGGGTCAGCGGCACTGCTACTCGCTCGCCGAGTTGCAGGAGGCCGGCCGGAAACTGGGAGTCATCGTCGATGACGACATCGTAACCATCGGCTGGATATCTGAGGACTACAAGATGATCCGCTCGCCCTATGGTGCTGTGTGGGTGCAGCTCAGTTCTGACATGCCCGTGGAAGAGCGCGAGGCCTCGTTCGATGCGAGTGAAGACCGCCAAGTGGTATCGCCAGCCGAAGGCGGCGACGATGACCCAGACATGGAGCTCCCTATATGACTATCTTCAATGAAGCCACCATTGAGGAAGCGGCTCTCGGCTACATGCGCGAACTGGGTTACGCGACCGCCTACGGTCCGAACCTGGCCCCAGGCGGTGCTGCACCTGAGCGTGGGAGCTTTGAACAGGTCTACCTCTACGAGAGGCTCGAGGAGGCTGCACTTCGTTTGAATCCGAACCATTCGGATCTCATCGAGGAAGCCATCAAACGCCTAGAACGAGCCGAGAGTCAGAGCGAGCTCGCCGAGAACGCGCGCGTCCACATGCTCCTTATTCACGGGGTGCCGGTCGAGTACCGCGACGCCTCCGGCTGTGTGCGAACGAAAAGTATTCAACTGATTGACTTTGAGAATCCGGTCAATAATGACTGGCTGGCAGTCAGCCAGTTCACGATCATCGGCAGCAAGAATCGCCGGCCCGATGTCTTGGTCTTTGTCAACGGAATCCCCGTCGGGCTCCTTGAGTTGAAGAACCCTGCCCATGAGCATGCCACGCTCAAAAACGCGTGGAACCAAGTCCAGACGTATCGTACGGATATCCCGGCCGTATTCGTGCCGAACGCGGTGACCGTCATCAGCGACGGAATTAGTGCCGCCATGAGTTCTTTTACTGGCGGTTTCGAGCACTTCGCACCATGGAAGACCATCGACGGCCGTGACCCCGTCTCGGGTGCGCCCGCGCTTGAGGTGCTCATCAAGGGCGTCTTCGAGCCGAGGCGCTTCCTCGATATCATCAAGAACTTCATCGTGTTCTCCGACGAGTCCAAGGGCCTCGTCAAGCGCGTTGCTAAGTACCACCAGTTCTGGGCTGTGAACACTGCAGTCGAGTCCACGGTCGAGGCTGCTGGCCCTGACGGCGATCGCCGCGGTGGCGTCGTCTGGCATACGCAGGGGAGCGGCAAGTCGATCGAGATGCTGCTCTACGCCGCCAAGATCATGCGCGACCCGCGCATGATCAACCCGACTATGGTCTTCCTGACCGACCGCAACGACCTTGATGACCAACTGTTCGGCGACGTGTTCGCGCCCGCCGAGATCCTCCCGGAGAGGCCGGCCCAGGCTGAGTCACGTTCGGACTTGCGGACACTTCTGCGCAGGGTCTCTGGTGGCATCATCTTCACCACGTTGCAGAAGTTCGCACCCGAGCAGGGCGACGACGGCAACCCAGTCCTCACCGATCGCCGGAACGTGGTTGTGGTGGCAGACGAGGCTCACCGATCGCAGTACGGCTTCAATGAATCGTTGGACCGCGAGGGTCGGCTCAAGGCGGGCCTTGCCAAGCACATGCGTGACGCGCTCCCGGGAGCGACGTTCCTCGGCTTCACCGGAACGCCCATCGAGTCGACCGACAAGTCGACCCGAGCGGTGTTCGGCGACTACATCGACGTCTACGACCTGACGCGGGCCGTCGATGACGGCGCAACCGTGAAGATCTTCTACGAGTCGCGCCTCGCCAAGGTCGAGTTGTCGGTCGAGGACTATGAGGCGCTCGACGACCTGGCCGACGAGATCACCGAACAGGTTGAGGAGGACCTGGCGGTCAAGGCCAAGTCCAAGTGGGCCCGGCTGGAGGCCATCGTCGGCGCCGACGAGCGCGTTGATCTGATTGCTCGCGACATCGTCGAGCATTGGGGCAAGCGCCGAGAAGCAATCATCGGTAAGGCCATGATCGTCACCATGAGTCGTCGCATCGCAGTCGGGCTCTACGAGAAGATTGTTGCCCTACGACCCGACTGGCATGACGACGACCCGACCAAGGGAAAGATCAAAGTCGTGATGACCGGTTCGGCCGCTGACCCAGCCGAGTTTCAGTCGCACATCTACTCCAAAGAGGTACGCAAGGACCTCAAGGCTCGGGCCAAGAACCCGGACGACGAGCTGGAGCTTGTCATCGTCCGCGACATGTGGCTAACCGGCTTTGACGCTCCGTCTATGCACACGATGTACGTCGACAAGAGCATGCAGGGTGCGGGGCTCATGCAGGCCATCGCTCGGGTCAACCGTACCTTCCGTGACAAGCCAGGAGGGCTGATTGTCGATTACATTGGCCTCTTCGCGAACCTCCAGAGGGCCCTCGTCGAGTACTCGCCAAGCGACCGTGCCCAGGCAGGCGTCCCAATCGAGCAAATGGTCGACGCCATGCTGGAGAAGCACGACATCATCCGCGGCCTGCTGCACGGCTGCGACTACAACTCGAGGCCCGACCTGTCGGCAGGGCAGCGACTTGCCGAACACGCCAATGTACTCGACTTCATCATGGCAGATCCTGACCTAACTGACCGGTTCCTCGACCAAGTCCTCGCGCTCGCCAAGTCCTACGCGCTCTGTGCGTCCCGGGACGAGGCAGCAGAGATCCGCAACGACGCCCGGCTGTTCACCGACGTACGCGCCGCCATCCTGAAGATCCAGAACCCCGGCTCGGGCCGGGGTGGCGTTGGCGCGGTCGAGCTCGACACTGCCATCGGGCAACTCGTCAACGAGGCTGTTACCTCCGATGAGGTTGTCGACATTTACAAGCTTGCCGGTGTAGAGACCCCTGAGCTGTCGATTTTGAGCGATGAGTTCCTCGACTCGCTCGTCGACAAGGACAAGCCCAACCTCCAAATGGGTCTGCTCCGCCGTCTTCTCAATGACCAGATCAGGACGGCGTCGCGCACCAATCTCGTACAGAGTCGCAAGTTCTCTGAACAGCTTGCGGAGGCGATCTTCAAGTACACGAACCGCTCGCTGACGGCAGCGGAGATCATCGCCGAGCTGGTCCAGCTAACTAAGGAGATGCGCGACCAGGCGAGCCGTCACGCGCAGCTTGGGCTCTCTGAAGCCGAGGCAGCGTTCTATGACGCCATAGTCCAAAACGACGAGGCTGTGCTCCAGATCGGCGATGACGTTCTGAAGAAGATGGCAGCCGAGCTCGTCGAGTCCGTACGTCGTAGCGCCACGATCGACTGGAACCTTAAGGAGTCAGTTAGGGCCGCCATGCGTACCAAGGTCCGGCGTCTCCTCGCGAGGTACGACTACCCGCCTGACTTTGAAGCGAGGGCGGTCGAGCTAGTGCTTGAGCAGGCTGAGCTGTTCGCTGGCACGGAGGTCCGTCTATGAGCGACGCTTCCTTCCAGCTCTGGCTCACCTCTGCCCCGTCGGCCTCACCGGATCGGCCGCAGCCGCCGGCCGCCCGACTCAGCCTAGTAAGGGCCGGGACGGGTGAAGTCCAGGGGTTGGAACGCAACCCACCGCGTCAGCGACGCCGCAGGCGCCTTTGACGACCCAGAGCAGTTCGTAGCCTCAAGCAGGCGGGCGGCATCGAGACTCACTTCACTGGGCCTGAGAGGACGTTCGGTAGTGGAGTAACCGGTTCTGAATAATCTGATGAGGCGTCAGAGTCGTGCATGCCGCGGATAGGCAGAGTCCGAGTATGGGATAGCCCCGGACGGGGCTATCCCAGGTAGGGGTATGTCCCAGCCAGGTAGTCACCGATCTGCTGGCGCATGCTGGGGTGGATGTCGAGGTCGTTGAGGTCGGCGGGGTGTACCCAGCGGACCCCGTCGGCCTCGTCGTTGACGGTGGGGGTTCCGGAGAGCGGGCGGCCGATGTAGGTGTTCTCGTACTGCTGGCGGATCTCGCCGTCGGTGTAGGCGACGATGTGCTTCGGGTTGGTGTAGATGCCGAGGAAGCCGGTGAGTTCGGCGAGGATGCCGGTCTCCTCCTGGCACTCGCGGACTGCGCACTGGCCGGCGGTCTCGCCGATGTCCTGGGCTCCGCCGGGGAGTGCCCACTGGCCGGTGTCGCGGCGGCGCTGGAGCAGGATCTCACCCGCGTAGTTGACGACCAGGAGGTTGCTGGCGGGGATGAGGGTGTTCGCCTTGGGGGCGGCGGGGTCGTTCAGGTACTCGGTCCTGCCCATGAGGGCTACTCCTTGGGGCGCTTGTCGGTGGTGGTGCCGTCCCAGGGGCGGCCAGTGGCCCAGAGGGCTTCGAAGCTGGCGGTGTACTGGTCGAACCAGCTGTGCTCGGTGCCCGGCTGTCGGCGCAGATGGAGCAGGGGGTTGGCACTGGCCGGTTGGCCCCAGACATGGGGGTTGGCCAAGAGGTCGTCGTCGTAGCGAAACAGCGACGCGTACACCGTGGCGTTGTGCAGTCGGATCTCGCAGCCGGGTTCGCCGAGCAACGGGCGGTAGTAGGTGAGCGAGGCGCGGATCTTGGCGGCCAAGGTTCCGTCCAGGTGCTCCTCACGGTCGCGTTGGGCGACGGCAGAGTCCCCGGGGTCAGCAAAACAGAGCCGCACGGCGACGCCGTTGCGGGCGCTGGCTGCGAGCATTGGGGCGATGTGGGGGTTGGTCTGGGCGAAGAAGGTGCCGGAGTAGACGAGCACGTCGATCTGCTGCTCGGCGCTCTTCAGCAGGGACAGCCACAGGTCGCGCGGAACGCTCGCGCGATTGGGGAAGCAGGCGGCTGGATCAGGATGGGGTGCTGGAGCAGTACGACGCTGGGAACTCGGCCATATGTCGGATTCCGAAGTAGCCAGCAGCTCGGCGGTGGTCCAGCGGTGACGGGCGTGCGGGATACGGCCGCTGAGCCAGCGGGATACCGTCTTGGGATCGACCGCACACGCAGCAGCCAGGGCGTCCGGGCCGACGCCTCGCTGGGCCATTGCTAAACGTAGCTGCTCGTTCACGATGCTCATCAAATCGGTGATCGCGACGTGCCGCAAGGATGCCCGGAAGCGTCCTTTTGATCGTCATAGCGCCGTGTCAGATGGACCGTAGGGTAGAGGGGTGCCTCTGATCGTGCTCTGGGACATCGACCACACGCTGATCGAGAACTCCGGTGTCAGCAAGGAGATCTACGCCGCGGCGTTCGCCGCGCTGACCGGCTTCCCTCCGTCGGCGCCGGTGGTGACCGAGGGGCGTACGGACCGGCTGATCATGGCGGATCTGTTCCATCGCCACCAGCTCGCGAGCCCGCGCTGGGAGGAGACCGAACAGGCGCTGGCGGAGGCAGGAGCGGCGAGTGAGCCGGCCTTGCGGGAGCGTGGGCACGTGCTTCCTGGCGCGCGTGAGGCGTTGGAGGCATTGCGCTGCGAGGCGGGGCTGGTGATGTCCGTACTCACCGGCAATATCGCCGCCAACGCGTTGGTGAAGCTGAGGGCGTTCGACTTGCACGGCCTCGTCGATCTGGCGGTCGGGGCGTACGGCTCCGACTGCGAGGACCGGGCCGGGCTGGTTCCGGTGGCGCGGCGACGTGTCGGTGCGGCGTACGGATTGCCGGCTTCGACTGCGGTGGTCTTGGTGGGAGACACCCCCAGGGACGTGCAAGCCGCGCTGGCCAACAACGCGGAGGTACTCGCAGTCGCGTCCGGGAGCTACAGCCAGGTTGCCCTTCGAGCTGCCGGCGCCCGGATCGTACTGGCTGATCTTCGCGACACCACCAAGGTGGTCTCCGTCCTGCGGGACCTGAACCTCTCCCACGCTGGGACGCAGTTGGGACGTCCAGGACGTCTGCCGCAGTGAGAAGTGCTGTCCGACAGCAGTGGGTAGGGTCCCGGCCATGAACCGGAACGGGTGGGCTGCTGAACTGGCGGAACAACTCCTCGCTGGGCCGCTTCCACGTCGATGGGCGCACAGCAGTGGCGTGGGGCGTAAGGCCGAGTCGATCAGTGACCGGTTCGGCGAGGACGGGACCATGCTGCCATCAGCATGCGCCCGCAGGTGCAGGACCGGGGCTTGGGCGGCGGCCGATCCGTAGAGGTGCGTATTGACCAGCAGTTCGTCGTCTGCGCGATAGATCGAGTTGTAGAGGATCGTGTCATGGAGGCGGAACTGGATTGCTTCGACGTCTCGCAGTGATGCGTACATCACCAGGGCGTTCTCGATCTTCGCGGCCATAGCGGTGCCGACACCCTCGTCGGCGCCTCGCCGGGCAACGTGCTCGCTGGCCGGGTTGCCGAGCAGGATGCGGATGCGCAGCCCGTTCGCGGCCTGGGTGCGCAGGATGCGGTGGATGCCACTGTCCTCCGAGAGAAAGAGGCCGCTGTAGACCAGGACCCCGATCTCCCTGCTCGCCGTGCTGAACAGGGTGCGCCAGAGGTCGCTGGGAACGGCCGATCGGTGGGGGTAGATTCCGACGACCTCGCCGCTGCCCGCCTGGGCGCTGGTGCCCGCGCTGGGAAGGCCCGCTGGCTGGTGTGCGTCCGGCCACAGGTGCTCCGCCGCGACGCCGAGTTGCTCGGCTACCGCGTACCGGTGGCGGGGGTACGGCGTGCGGCCGGCACTGACCCACCGCTCGATGGTCTTGGCGTCGACGTGGAGTGTCTGCGCGAGTTCCTGTGGCGTGAGTCCGCGCTCCTGTAGCGCGGCCCTGAGGCGTTCGTTCGGCTCCGTCACCATCGTGGATTACCCGACGGGTTGGGTCTCCACGCCTGCGGCTTCTGGTCTGCCGAGGGACGTCCCAAGGACGTCCGCAAGGCGTCCCACGGCGCGGTATCCGCGTCCCGAGCACAGGCGGAACATCTTCAACGTCGCGGCTCCGGCCGGAGTCGGCGAACCCGGAATGATCACTGGCTGCGCCTGGAGGTGAGTCTCGTGCTGGCGGATGTGGAGGGCCAGGTGGAAGCCGCAAGCCATGCTGCAGGTTTCGTGCCGACTGCCGTCCCAGCGCCGCCTGTGGTGTCACTCGAACGCACCTTCCTGGCGGGGGACACGTCGGCGACTGACGCTCGGCATGCGCTCCGCAGAGCCTTCCTGGGCGCCGTTGTCGAGAGCTCGCTGTGCGACGCCGAGCTCGTCCTTACCGAACTGGTAGCGAACGCGGTGGCCGCCAGCGGAGACGCGGCCGAGGTAGCTGTGACTGTCCGTCAGCTGGTCTGCGGCTTGTTGATCGAGGTTGCAGACGCCAGTGAGAGTCCGCCCGTGCGTCGGGAAGCCTCGGCCTGGGACGAGGCGGGGCGCGGGCTTCACCTGGTCGATGAGCTGTGCCTGAGCTGGGGCTGGTATCCACAGGCATCCGGCAAGACGGTCTGGGCGCTAGCCCCGGGAGCCGCAGGCTCCGAAGACGATCGCAGCAGCTCAGGGGTATAGGTCCCTGCTCGCCTGAGGTCCGGTCAGGCGCATCTGCCGCGCATTCCCCTCTACTACGAGGAGTTGCTCATGCACGCCCCGAATCAGCAGACCGACCCATCGGCGGAGGCCGCTGGCCGACGATCGCTGGTGTTCCTCGGCTCGAACCCGTTGTCCGTCGCTGCAGACGCCTGTCGAGGCTGCGTGATGAACGAGGTCGAGCCGATCCTGTCCGATCTCCTCGCCCCGGTGTACGACGACGGAACGATCACTGTGCGCCAGGACGCGGAGTGGCCGGTGCCGGGCTTCATGGTGGTCGCAGTCCGGCCGCACCTGGGAGGACTGGACCAGATGGACCTGGGCCTGGTGCACCGCCTCGCCACGGTGACGCGGTGCGTCAGGCGGGCGATGCGGCAGGAGCTGGAGCTGTCGGCGGTGCAGACGTACCAGGAGGACAAGGTAGACCGCCCGCACTACCACAGCTGGATGCTGCCGCTCTGGCCCGGTGAGATGGCCCGGCACGGCATCAACCCGCGGATCTACGAGTCGAACGTCGCGCGGTACCTCGGGCTGTTCCAGCTGCGGGAGTACGAGGCCAGGGTGCGGGCGTGCGCGCAGCTCATCGCCGAGCACCTGGACAGGTCCGAAGAGCTCCGCTCCATCGGCACCTGAGGGAGGGAGACGCCCAGTGCACATCGCTCAGATCGCTCCGTTATGGGAGAGCGTCCCGCCCCGTGCCTACGGCGCCGTCGAGTCGTTGGTGGCTGACCTCACCGACACGCTCGTCTCACGCGGCCATCACGTCACCGTCTTCGCCTCGGGCGACTCCAAGGTCGTCGGCGAGCTGCACTCCTGCCATCCCGTCAGCCTGAACGCCGACCCGGAGCTGGCGGAACCGGAGGTAGCCCGGATGCTGCAGCTGGCAGAGGTCCGCGACCGGGCCGACGAGTTCGACGTCATCCACAACCACATCCATTCCAACAGCGGCTGCTCAGGATTGCCTGGCCTGGCCGGTCTTCCCACCCCTGTCCTCCACACCGTCCACTGCTTCTTCAACCGCGACAACACCGCCCTGTTCCAGCGCTATCGCGAGGAACGGTTCGTCGCCGTCAGCCACCACCAGCGCAGCACCCTGCCAGAGCTCAACTACCAGGGCGTCGTTCACCACGGCCTGGAACTGCAGCGGTTCCCCCACCGGGCGGATGCCGACAGCGATGGTCGTCCGTTCCTCGTCTTCCTCGGCCGGATCCGCCCGGAGAAGGGCGTTCACAAGGCCATCGAGATCGCCTACCGGTCCGGGCTTCCTCTGAAGATCGCCGGGCGCGTTAAGGCGCGGGACGCCGCCTACTTCGCGCAGGCTGTCGAACCGCACCTGGACGGCGACCACGTCGAGTACCTCGGCGAGCTCGGCTTCGGCGACAAGACCCGGCTACTGGCACAGGCTCAAGCCACCCTCGTCACCTCCCAGATCCCGGAGCCGTTCGGGCTGGTCACCCTCGAATCCCTGGCCTGTGGCACTCCCGTCGTCGCCCTGCCCACCGGGGCAACTCCCGAACTGGTCCAGGACGGCGTCACCGGCTTTCTCCGCCCCACCACGCCCGAGCTGGCGCTCGGGGCGGTCCAGGCCGCTGCACTCGACCCCGCCGCCTGCCGGGCAGCAGTCGCCGACAGATTCTCCACGGCGCGCATGACCGAGCAGTACCTGCACGTGTACGCCCAGGCAGCCGGCACGTCCGCCCGCTGAGTCCCCGCGGCACCCGCTCCATGCTCCACGGTCCCGGCAACCGTCGTGGCCGCAGTGAACGAGCACACACGAGAGCGAATCTTCATGCGCAGCATGATCCTCAGCGCGGGCAAGAGCTGCTTCGTCGCCTGCCCCGGCTGCTACAACCACTTCGCACGTACCCTCGCCAGCACGGACGACCTGCTCGGCTTCGTGCGCGCGTACCAGGAGCGCTTCGGCCTCTCCCGGATCACTGTGGGGGGAGGCGACCCGCTCACTCGACCAGATCTGCTCACCCTGTTGACGGGGCTGAAGGACAGAGGCCTGTCGATCAGTCTGGACACCGTGGGAACAGCCTTCCTCGGCGACGCCCGCATCCGCTTCATGGGCGAGGGCATCGCCGCGCACGTTCCAGCGGATCAGGTCGCTGCCTTGACGCACATGATCGGGATCCCCCTGGACGGGACCACCGACGCGGTGCAACAGCTGTTCCGCCGCCATGCGAGGGTCGAGGAGCAGCGGGCCGTGCTTCGGACGCTTCACAGCGCAGGTGCCCGCGTCTGCGTGAACACCGTGGTCCACGCTGGGAACGCCGGTGCGATCGGAGCCCTGGCCGGCCTGCTGGCCGAACACGCCTGCGTTGTCGAGTGGCAGCTGTTCCAGTTCATGCCCATCGGGCCACTGGGACACCGCAACCGCGAGCGCTTCCTCATCGACGACAGCGCCTTCGTCGAAGCAGCCGACGCGGCCCGAGCCGCCAGCCCTTCCACTGTGAATGTCATTGCCAAGTCAGCTCAGGCCAGGAAGCACCGCTACTTGCTCATCGACGCCGGCGGTCAGGTCTGGATACCGAGCCAGAGCACGGCTACGGCTTGGTCACCCACGGACAGCAGCGGGGAGAGGGTGACCCTGGGCCCCGTCCAGGACCCCAAGACGCTGCAACGCATCGCAGATTATGTCAACGAGCCTGCAGGAGCGGCACAGTGAGAGCGGACTGGCTGGTAGTCCTGGCTCACCCGGATGACGAGACCCTGCACTGCGGGGGACTGATCGCCCACGCGGCCACCCGAGGGGAGCGCGTCGTCACTCTCACCCTCACCCGTGGTGGGGCAGGCCGGACCCTGGGCGTCTGCAACCCTGACGAACTGCCCGGGGTGCGTGAGGCCGAGCTGCGGGCCGCCGCCCGCGCGCTGGGCGTCAGCCACGTCGAACTCCACGACCTGAGCGACGGCGAGGTCGACCAGAACGAGGCCGCTGCTGAGGCGCTCGTGACCGCGGCACTGGAGAAGTGGTGTCCCAGAAACGTCGTCTGCTTCCCCCCGAACGGGTTCAACGGCCATCCCGATCACTGCGCGGCGCACCGCGTCGCTGTCGCCGCCCTCGAAAGCCACCGACGTACCGGGCCCGGGGCCGCGCCGGCGGTGTGGAAGATCACTGACGCGGTTCCGTACGGCGAGCCGCCCCGCTCGGGGTACCTGCTGCCCGAGGAGGTGGAACGCGCGCGCCTACGCCCCACCGACCTTGTGCCTGTCGGTACGGCTCTGGAGGCGAAGCTGCGGGCACTGGGCTGTTACGAGACCCAGAGCCGCAGCATCACCAAGCTCCTGCGCCGCTACCCCGGCAAGGTCATCACCGAGGCGTTCCAACGCCTCGGCTGACCCTTCCGCCGCTACGAGGCCGAGGCGGCTACCACCAGCTGACGGACGTGCGCCACGACCTCACCGAACGGGACCACGGTGCTCTCACCGCTGGCGCGCTCGGTCACCTCCACCGTGCCGGCGGCCAGGCCCCGCGCGCCGACGGTGATCCGGTACGGGATGCCGACGAGTTCGACGTCGCTGAACTTCACGCCGGGCCGTTCTTCACGGTCGTCCCAGATCGCGTCCACGCGCTCACGGCGCAGGTTCTCGTACAGGTCCTGGCCGGCGCTGGTGACGGCCTCGTCCTGGCCCAGGGTGACGACGGCGACCTCGAAGGGGGCCACCGCCACCGGCCACAGCATGCCCTTGGCGTCGTGGTGGGACTCGACGCTGCAGGCCAGGGCTCGTTCGACACCGATGCCGTAGCTGCCCATGATCGGGGTGACACGCTCGCCCTCGGGGTCCAGGACGCTGACGCCGAGGGTCTCCGTGTACTTGGTGCCGAGCTTGAAGATGTGGCCGATCTCGACGGTGCGGACCACGCCGAGGGCTGTACCGCAGTTCGGGCACGGTTCCCCGGCGGTGACCTCGCGCAGGTCTGCCCACCGGGCCGGGGCGATGTCACGTTCGACGTCGACGCCCCGCAGGTGCACGCCGTCGGTGTTCGCGCCGGTGGCCATGGAGCGCCGCCCGCGGAGCGCCTCGTCCGCGAGCACTGGCAGGCCGGTCACGCCGACCGCGCCCAGGCTGCCGGGCTTGGCTCCGAGCGCTGCCACGATCTCCTCGGGCTGCGCGGGGCGGACCTGCTTGGCGCCGAGGGTGTCGATCAGCTTCTGCTCCACGAGGGCGTGGTCACCGCGCAGCAACACCAGCGTCAGTTGCTCGTCCACCACGTAGACGAGCGTCTTCACCTGCTGCTCGGCGGCGAAGCCGTACTCGCGGTCGAGGTCCTCGATGGTACGGACGCCAGGGGTGTCGAAGCGCTCCGGTGAGTCGGGACCAGGCGCGTCCTCGACGGCAGCCAGGGCAGAAGTGGCCTTCTCGACGTTCGCGGCGTAGGCACAACCGGGACAGGTGACGATGAGGTCCTCGCCCGCGTCGGAGGGGCACATGAACTCGACCGAGGCGCTGCCGCCCATGCTGCCGCTGGACGCCTGCACCGGGATCGCCGGGATGCCCAGCCGGGCGAAGATCCGAACGTATGCCTGGTGGTGGAGGTCGAACGCGGTGTCCAGTCCAGCCTGGTCGAGGGTGAAGCTGTAGGAGTCCTTCATCGTGAACTCGCGCACCCTGATCAGCCCGCTCTTGGGGCGGGGCTCGTCGCGGAACTTGGTCTGGAACTGGTACCAGGTCTGCGGCAGCTGACGGTAGGAGCGCAGCTCCGACGCCAGCGTCGTGAAGATCTCCTCATGGGTCATGCCGAGTGCGAGGTCCGCGCCCTTGCGGTCCTTCAGGCGGAACATCTCGTCGCCCATTACGTCCCAGCGGCCGGACTTGTGCCAGATCTCGGCCGGATGCATCGCGGGCAGGAGGAACTCCTGCGCGCCGATCCGGTTCATCTCCTCGCGGATGACCTCAACGATCTTCGCGCGGACTTTCACCGCCATTGGCAGCAGCGAGTAGTGACCGGCCATCAGCTGGCGGACGTAGCCGGCGCGCAGCAGCAGCCGGTGGCTGACCGCGTCCGCGTCGGCGGGGTCCTGGCGGAGGGTGGGCACGTACAGCTGAGACCAGCGCATGGGGACGGGGACCTTCGTCTCGAATGGGCAGCGCGGGCTGTCGTGGCGTCAGCTGAGCGCTGCACGGCGAAGGTCGCATTCTAGCGTCGTAGGTGATGCCGTATCCGCCCCCTTTGTCAGACCGCGAAGCGCCACGCCGGTCCGTACAGCCGCCTTGTCCCCGCTGACCTGCGACGCTGTTGGCTACAGGGCCAGCACGCAGAGAGGCAGGCGGGATGCGATCCACTCAACCGAAGGACCTGCCCGGCGATGGTTCGGCCGAGGCTGTCCGGCAGTACTACGACCGGTTCGCCGAGCAGGAAGAGCACAGGCTGACCAAGGACATCCCCGGCCGCGTGTCGTTCGACATCCACCGGCGCTTTCTTGCGCGGCACATCAAGCCGGGTTGGCGAGTCCTTGAGATCGGCGCGGGACCGGGCACGTTCACTGTGGCCTTGGCGGATCTTGGCGCACAGGTCGTGGTCGCGGACCTCTCGCCGGTTCAGCTCGCGTTGAACGCCCAGTTCGTCGCCGCTGCGGGTGCCGAGCACGCTGTTGAACGACGCGAGGTTGCCGATATCCGTGACCTCTCGGCGTATCGCGGCGGCGACTTCGACGCCGTCGTGGCTTATGGCGGCCCGCTCTCCTACGCCTTCGAGCAGGAACAGCGAGCGATGGCCGAACTCGTTCGTGTGGTGCGGCTAGGAGGGGTCGTCCTGGCCTCCGTCATGTCTCTCTGGGGAACCTGGCGAGCACGTCTGCCCGGTGCCACCGCGCTGGAACTCCACCACGGCACCGCAGTCGGCGATCGGGTTCTGAGCACCGGTGACTTGCGGCACGTTCCTGGGATGGAACACGTCTGCCGCATGTTCACCTGGGCCGAGACGGTCGCTCTCGTGGCCGGGTCAGGCGCGCAGCTCATCGATGGCTCGGCCAGCAACTGGGCCAGCCTTCACGACCTCGACTTCCTTGCGGGCCTGGAGACTGAACCCTCTCGCTGGCAGCAGTTCCTCGACCGCGAAGCCACTGCATGCGCTGCCGAGGGCGCCCGCGACGGCGGTACTCACATCCTCTTCGCCGCCGTGCGAGGGACCTGAGCCGGCAAGGAGCGGATGCGGAACGGCTTCGGGGGATCGGTCGCCACTTCGTTGATCGGCAATGTCGGCGGCCAGGGGAAAACGGGTGTGCGTCGTAGGCCGCAGGTTCCACACTGAACCATGGAACCCACGGATGTTGCGATGGAGCTGGTGCAGGGGCGCTTCCCGGACGCGAGGGCTGCGTTCCTCGCCGGGAGCGTGCTGACGCGGCGGCGTACGCCCATGTCCGACCTGGACGTCGTGGTGCTGCTTGCCGGTCCGCCGGCACCGTTCCGCGAGAGCCTGGTCTTCCGCGACTGGCCTGTGGAGTTGTTCGTGCAGACCGAGGCGGACTGGCACGGCTTCGTTGACCGTGAGACGGCGCGGCGCCGGTCGCCGCTCCTGTCCATGTGCGCGCACGGAACGCTGCTGCTGGACGAAGACGGGCTCGGCGCTGAGCTCCAGGCAGAGGCACGTCGGCGGTGGGCGGCTGGTCCGCCTCCGGCCACCACCGACGTGCTGGAGGACCGCCGCTACCCGGTGACCGACGAACTGGACGACCTCCGTGGCTGTACCGATCCGCTGGAAGGGGTGTACCTCGTCGCCAGCCTGCTGGCGCGCTCTACCGAGCTGGCCCTGTTGGCCAGCGGGTGCTGGCTGGGAGGCGGCAAGTGGCTGTCGCGTCGGCTCTCGGACGCCGACCCCGGCCTGCACCGCCGACTCACGGAAGCAGCGGCGGCGGCCATGGGAGGTGAAGCGGAGAAAGGCCGCTTCATCCAGGTGGTGGAGGAGGTCCTGGACATGGCGGGAGGTCCGCTCTGGGCGGGCTACGCACGGGGGAAGTGACTGCCCCCATCCGTTGGGCCGAGCCGCGGCGTTGTCGTCAGCTCTCGTCGAGCGCGGACGCCGAGCCCAGCGCGTCGATAGCGCTCGGCAGCTCCGCGAGCGACGTGATGCGGACCGTGGGCTCCGAGAGGGAGCGGGGGTATGTCCACTCGACCCATCCCCAGGGGCCGCGCCTGATCAGTGCGGTGCTCATCCCGACGGCCTTGGCCGGCAGCACGTCGACGTCGACGCGGTCCCCGACGTAGAGGATCTCCGAGGGCCGGTGCGGCACGGCGGCGGCCACGCGCTCGAAGAACACCGTGTCGGGCTTGTGGGCACCCCAGTCGTCTGACGTGCCGATCAGGTCCACGTCGTCGGCGAAGAGACGGCGCAGGATGACACCGGCCCTGGTGGTCTGGTTGCCGGCGATGCCCAGCCAGAGACCGCGCTCGCGAAGCGCGGCGAGCGCGGGTCGGACATCCGGGTAGAGGTCCTCCTCGCCGAAGGTCTCGGGCTGGCCGACGGCAGCGCGCTGCTCGCGTTCGGCGTACAGGTCGAAGCCCGGTGCGAACTCCTGGAAGGTCTCGCGGTAGTCGCGGCCCTGGGCGATGACCGCGCCGAACACCGCCACGAAGGTGTGCCGTGGAACGCCCAGCCAGTCGGCCCAGGTGCCGTACTCGCGCGTCTCGTCCACCAGGGTCTCGCCGACGTCGAACACCACCGCACGGATCACCTCGGCAGCGTATCCGTCACGGTCACGGTGACGGCGAGGTATGCGCGGAACGGGGGCCTAACCCCAGGTGGTGCCGGCGAGGAAGCCGTCGAAGCCGAGGGCGGTCATGGCGGTCGTGGCGTCGTCCCAGTACTGCTCGGGGTAGGCGAAGTGCTGGTCGAAGTCGGTTCGGGCGAGGCAGGGTTCGGGCCATTCGTGGGCGCAGCGGCAGCGGATGAAGACCAGCTCGTTGACGTTGAGGAGGAGCCAGTCACGGCGGGCGTTGCAGTGGGGACAGCGGACGGTGGCGCCGCCGGCGCGGAGTTCGTCGGGGTGGGGGACGACGCGGATGACGGCGGGGTGGCAGTCGGCGGGGTCGGTCATGCAGGTCCCTTCGCTCGGGTGGCGTTGCAAGGACGACACGACGCACGCGGCCTCGGGCTTGTTCCCGAAACGGCGAGACGACATCGAACCGAGCCCGCGTCGAGCCCGGACGGACACGGCGGCAGTGACGCCAAGGTGATTCCTGGCGTCACTGCCGCCAGCTGCGCGGCGCGAATTCTTGGCGGGTCAGCGCCTGCGGGGTGCCGGAGCCGGGGCGGAGGGGTGGGCCACCGGTGTCGTCATCGGTTCGCGGGCGGGCTTGCGTCGGGTGGGCGGGGGTGTGGTGGGGGCGGGCAGGTCGGTGGTGCGGCGGATTCGCCAGAGCAGGACGGCGGCGGGATTGTCGGCGCTCTCCATCTCCCTTGTAGCGAGGGCGCCTTGCAGGAGCGTGGCGGGGTCGTGGCCGCAGGTG
The DNA here is from genome assembly GCF_042510955.1 of Streptacidiphilus cavernicola. Lineage (NCBI taxonomy): Bacteria > Bacillati > Actinomycetota > Actinomycetes > Kitasatosporales > Streptomycetaceae > Streptacidiphilus > Streptacidiphilus cavernicola. The sequence goes on along the minus strand of NZ_JBHFAB010000009.1, from coordinate 35,048 downwards.
CGGGCGTCGGCGAGGGTGGCTGCCAGCGCTGGCCAGTCCCTGTCGCCGAGGACGCGTCCGGCCAGGTCCGCGGGCAGGGCAGCGCGTACTGCGGCGGTGTTCTGGTCCTGGACGGGTTTGGGCAGGCGCTGTCCGCGGGCAGTCATGGCGGTGAGGGGCTTGGCGGCGGCCTGGTGGTACGCGGAGCGCAGCTGGTCGGCGGTGGACTGCGCGGCGCGGGCGTGCTGGCGGTTGCCGGCGGCCCTGTGTTCGCGGGCGAGGGTGACGGCTATGAGCACCAGGATGTCCAGCAGCGCGGCGAAGGCGTCGCCGTCCTTGCCGCGGCCGTTGGTGGGGCCGCCGGCCAGGAGGATGCGGGCGGCGGTGCGCAGGGCGTGGTCCTCCGCGTTCGCAGCCCGCGTGTAGAGGTGGGCGGCGTGCCCGTACGCCTTCGCGGCAGCGGCGATCTGTGCTCGCTGACTGCCGAAGTGGCTCTGGGCGAGAGCGTCGAGGACCTCACCGACGCCGGCCGCCCGCGCCTGCCAGGTCTGGGGGTCAGGCGCCGGTACTGCCCCGGGGGCGACGAAGACCGTGAGCAGTTGGTCGGCGAGGAGCCCGGCCTGCTGGAGGGCGGGGCGGGCGCTGTTCGCTCCGGTGACGGTGGCGTTGGGCTCGAAGACGGCAACGGCCAGGCGGGCGCGGATGCGGGGCAGCGTCAGGTCCGGGCCCAGGCTGCTGCCGGAGTACCAGACGGGCTGGCCAGCGGCGTCGTCGTCACCGGGCAGGCGGAAGGAGTAGCCCCTGGCGTCGCCCGAGGGCAGCCGGTGCACCTTGACGATGACGCCGTGCTCGGCGATGCGCTGCTGGAACTCCTCTTCGTTCGCTGCTCCGGCCAGGGCTTCGCGGACGGCGGTGCGCAGGACCGCGCGGGCGGGCTCCGGGCGGCCTTCGCGGCGTGCCTTGTGGACTTCGGCGCGGGTGGGGCGCTTGGCGGTGGTGTGGGCGGTGCGCTTTCCAGCGGGAGCGCGTTCGACCTTCCGCAGGCCGTAGTCCTCCTCGATGAGGGTCAGCTCGTCCATGATGCGGCGCCAGTCGCCGTGGATGCGGGCTTGGGTCAGGTCGGCGCGTACGGTGGTGGCGACGATGTGGACGTGGTCCTCGGCGTGGCGCACCACCACCCAGCGGCACGCGTCCGGATCTCCGGCTGGGGCGATCCCGGCGGCGTGCATCACCCGGCGGGCGATTTGCTCCCAGTCGGCGTCCTCCAGCCGGCGGTCCTCGGGAGCGGCGCGCAGCGAGCAGTGCCAGACGTGGTCCTTCGGTGCGTTCTGGCCGGCCTGGACGACGCGCAGGTCGAGGATCTTTGCGAGCTGGTTCAGGGCGCGCCGCTGGTCCTCGGCCAGGCCGGGATCGGGCAGGAGGTCCTCGAACCCGGCGACGGTGCGCTGGTTGGTGTGCTCGTCCTGGTCGCCGGGGCCGTAGACGTAGGCGAGGATGCCGCGGGTGCGGTCGCCGCGGCTGACGGAGGCGATCATGTGCGGCCCCGGTGTCGGGCGGCCCGGAACACGGTCTCGTCCACCTGCTCGGTGGCGGCCCGTGCCTGTGCGAGGAGTACGGGCGCGGCGGCGAGGAACTCCTGCGCCTGGGTTTCCAGGAAGGTGCCGTCGGTGTTGAGGCGGTGGGCGACCTGGTTGAGGTTGTTGCCCCAGGCGGCGATCTGGGTGCGGATGGCGGCCAGTTCGTCGATCGCCGAGTCCAGTTGCTCGGCCTTGCTGTCGACCGGGACCGACTGCTGGTCGGCCAAGGCCCACCGGGCGATGCAGTGGGCCAGGGTCAGGCCCGAGGCGTCAGCGCGTTCCTGCAGGAGTTGCCGCTCGGCTGCGCTGAAGCGCACGCTGATCGGCTTCTTCGTCTGCACGGCGTCGCGCCTGCGGCGCTTCGGCTTGCGACGCGCGGCAGCGGCAGCGGAAGCACGCACGACAGGCTGCGCGACGGCATCGTCGAACTGGTCGGCGGCAGACGGCTGCTCCTCCTGGTCGCGGCAGCCCTCGGCCGCGACCTCCCCCAGCTCCGGCGCCCTCGCCGGAGCACCCCCGCCCCCCTGGGCGGGGGCCGGTGCCTGCGCCCCTCCGTAGGAGGGTCGCAGGCCCTTGCTGGCTCCGCCGGTCGTGTACGGGTGGTCAGCAGTACTGCTGACGTGGGCGGTTGATGGGGAAGCGGTTCGGCTCAGGCTGCTCTCCGGGGCTTGCGGGGGGATGTGCGGGTGATCCACGGGTTCTCCGGGTGGGACTGGGTGGGACTGGGTGGGCGGCAGGGGGGCGGTGGCTGCCGTCGGCTCGGCGCGCACTGGTGCGGTCCACGGGGTGTGACGGCCGGTGGCCTGGTGAAGTGGCGAGGAGGGGAGGGGGTTCCGGTCGGTGACCGGAACCCCCTCAGACGGGGATGGCCGTCAGGCTCCGTCGGGGTGCTGGCGGGCTTCGGACTGGGCGCGGGCCAGTGCGAGCGCGTCCCGCAGTCGGTCGTTTCCGGCTCCCAGCCCGGCGGCGGCCAGGGCCGCGCGGGCGTCCTCACGGGTCATCAGGTCGGGACCGGTGGGAGCGGCGAGGAGCACCTCGACGAGCTGCTGATCGGTGGCGAGCGGAGGACGGCCTCCGCGGCGTGGTCCGGAATCGTCGGGGGCGTTCCCACCAGCGTTCTCGTGCTCGGCCGGTTCCACCTCCGGGGCGCTGCCCGGTGCGGCGGGAACCGGCACGGTGGCGGGGGTTTCGGCCGTAGTCGGTTCCGCGATGGCGGAGACGCCCTCAAGGGCGCGTCCCTGCGGAGGGAGAGCGGCACTGGCCGGAACATCGCCGAGGTGCGGGGCGGTCGGCGGCATCGGGTCCGGATCGCTTCCGGCGGTGACCGGAACCAGATCGCTGGTGGTGCTGTAGCGGGAGATCAGGACGTGAAGGTGGGTCGCGCCGGCCAGGGACAGCGGGGGGATGGCGGCGAGGACCACGACGGCGAAGTCGCCGAGGTGCAGCTCGGTGGTGCCGGGCTTGTTCAGGTCCAGGGCGTGCAGGGCGTTGGCCCAGATGCTGGCCGCAGTGGCGGTGCCGAACAGCATCCAGGCGTACAGGCGGGCGTGGAGCGGTGCCGCGCGCAGCACCAGGATCGCGCGCACGCCGTAGGCGATGAAGCCGTCCACGAGCGGCGGGTAGGCGTAGGTCAGCAGGCGCGGTATGTGGACAGCCAGGGCCACCTGCTGCAGCGCGGCGTAGGACAGGGCGAAGCCGAGGATGCCGAGCAGGCTCACGGCCGCGCGGTCCCAGAAGCTGATCCTTTGCTGGGCGCGCTGGCGGGACGTGGGTGCGGAGGCGGGGGATGTGCTGGTCATGCGGAGAGCTCCAGAGGATTGGGCAGGTGAGGTCGGCGGAGCAACCTCGCCACGGTGCGGGCGCAGGGGATGCCGGTGCCCAGGTCGGCGGCTGACGCTGCAGCGGGCCGCCGACGGGCGAGAGCAGACCGGTGTTCCGGCGGGGGAGGGCCGGTCAGGCTCTGCTGGCGATGCCCTGGCGGTCGGCGGGCCGCAGGGCGGCGCGCACCAGGGCCGCGCCGCGCCGGGCGACGGCCTCGCCCGTGCCGACGGCTACCTTCCGGACACCGAGCCCGGCGCAGGCGCGGCAGATGCCCGCCTGCCGCACCGGATCCCCGCAGGTCTGGCACTCCGTCAGCGGTGGCTTCACAGGCCCGGACGCGCGCACCTGTGCCGTCATGGGCGGCAGCTTGCGCTGCAGGCGGTCGCGCAGCAGGGAGCTCGCGCTGTGGACCCGGTCCGGCAGCCCGGGCAGCAGCGCTGTGCGCAACTGCTCCTCGCTGCACCCGCGCTCCAGCCAGGGCAGCACATCGGGCGCGAGCGCCAGCGCCTCGAACGTGCCGAGCCGCAGGCGGGGCTCGGCCGCCACGACGCGCAGCAGCGTCTGCGCCGCCTGGTGCGCGGACCGGTCGCCTTCGGCCTCTTCACCGGCGTGCCGGTCTCGGGCAGCGGGGGAGAGAGTGCTGGCATCCCGCCCGCCCTCCCTGCCGGCGGTTTCGGGGCGGCCGACGGGCGACTGCCCGCCGTCCTGGCGCACCTCGGGGAGGGAGGGTTCTTTCACCAGGTCCTTTACGGGGTTGGCGCCAGGAAGATCGGAGGCCGCTGCACCGGAGCCCGGATCACCGGCAGCCGGAGGCGTCGGCTGCTCGGCTCGGTTGCCGATCTGCGGGGTGTCGAAGATGTGGATCTCGGTGAAGACAGTGCCGTTGGCCCGGCGGGCGACGACGAGCCGGTAGTAGCCGGCTTCGATCAGCTCCGTCACCGCCTTGTCCACTGCCGTGCGCCCCTGAGGGCTGGAGTCGGCCATGTGCCGGCGGTTCTCGCTCCAGCCGTCGTGGCGCGACAGCAGGTCGGCGAGCAGGCCCCGGGCGGTGTAGGAGAGCCGCCGGTCCTGGAGGAAGAAGTTGGGGAGAACGGTGAAGCCGCCCGTGTGGCGACTACGATGAACGCGCATCGGGAGTGGACTCTCCTTGGTGCCGGACCCCGGGGTGTTGACGCACCACCGGGGTCGCTTTGTTTTCGGTCGGGTCAGCAGCACTGCCGCAGCGAGGGGGCCTCCGCTGGGCTGTATCCCGCCGTGGCGCTGGATGCAGCCCGTCAGGCGGTACCACCTTGCTGACTGTGTGGCTCGGCTACTGCGTGTGGCAGAGGGGGCACTGTCGCTCCTATCCCTAGTGAATCGGTTGCAATCCCTGGCGACTAACAGTTGTACCCCCCGGTCGGCCGTAAGTCAAATGTGCATTGCAGGCAATCCCCCAGGGATGGGTTGTGGTATAACTGTTGCTGAGGAGGTGTCCATGGAGAACTGGCCGTACGGGTCGGAGCTGCTGTTCAGCGAGGCCAACGTGGCCGCGCGCGTGCTGCTGGAGCGGCAGGCGCGCGGTTGGAGCACGACCGAGCTCGCGCAGCGCATGACAGCGGCGGGCGTCCCGCTGAACCAGTCGGCGGTCTGGCGCATCGAGAGCGGCACGCCGCGCCGGAAGATCTCCCTGGACGAAGCGCTGGGGTTCTCCAAGGTCTTCGAGCTGCCGCTCGAAGACCTCATGGCCCCGCCGCAGGAGGGTCTCGACCTCGAAGCCCGAAGACTCCTCCAGGACTGCGTCGACGCCTTCTTCGAGAAGCGCGCCGTCGAGGACCGGCTCCATCTCGCACTCGTCGCTCTGGACGAGTACCGCAAGAGCCACCCCGACCCCGACAACGCCGTCTTCCAGCAGTGCATCCGCCTCATCGGCGACGACCGCTACGCGCGTGCGATGTGGGAGCTGATCACCGACGGAGGCTTCTACTGACGAAGCCTCGGCTCCTACGCCCAGGCGCCCCACAACCAGGAGGCAAGTGACCCACCACCGCACCCCACCCCCCGCGCCCGGACTGAGGAACGCCTCATACCGGGTGCCGGACCACCACGGCTCACCTCGGAGAACGGCTGAGCGCCAGCCCCGTCGCGCGATCTGACGCGCTGCGGCCCTGGCCGACGGAGCGAGCACGACCCGCACCGTGCTCGTCGACACCTGCCCAGCCGTCACGGCGCTGCCGGCCGCACCCCGCCGCGCCGCTGCCCCAGCCCGAGGAACCCACCCTGCACCCCCTGCCCGCACAGTGGAAGCCGACCGCCGCGGACCCCACTGCCCTGCCCGTCCTCTATCGCCCGGCCCAGATCGCCGAAGCCCTCGGCTGCTCCGAGTGGTGGGTGAAGGAGCAGGCTCGCCGTCGGCGCATCCCCTTCAGCCGGCTCGGCGGAAGCTACCGCTTCACCGCCGAGCACCTCCAAGAGATCATCGCCATCTTCGAGGAGCGGCCGGACCCGGGAGCTGATCCCACCTCAAGCGTGCTGCCTGCCAGCCGCTCGCCCTACCGCCGCACCGCCGCCCAAGGCGTGCGCCTCACCGCCCGCCCGCCGCGGCGGGCACGCAACACCTCGACCCGACGACCCGACACCGACCAGGAGGGAACCAGAATTGGGATACGCCGAGAAGCGCGGTGACTACTACCGCGCCCGCTACAAGATCGCGCCGGGCAACTACGGCACGCTCAAGGACGCGACCGGAGCAGTAGTGCGCTTCCGTACGAAGCGCGCCGCCGAGCAGGCGGCCGACGAGGAGGAAGCCAAGGTCCGTGGCGGCAAGTGGCACGATCCCGCCGCCGGCCAGACCACCTTCGGCGAGTACGCCAGCCGCTGGTACGAGGCACAGGACCTCGCCGCCTCTACGATGCAGAACTACCGCCGCCACATCGAGGAGCACCTGCTCCCCGCCTTCAACGACCTCCCGCTCGCCGCCATCACCAAGGCGGCGATCCTCGCCTGGGAGAAGAAGGAGCGGAGCCAGGAGTACGCCGCAGCCAGCATCAAGACGTGGCGCAGCACCCTGCACACCATCCTGGCCGACGCCGTGGACGAGGGGCTGATCGAGGTGAACCCGGCCTCGCGCCGACGCGGCCGGGGCAAGCGCGCCGGCCGGTCGCGCAACCGCGCGCCCGAGAAGGTGATCACCGACGCGCTGGGCATCCTGCTCATCGCTGAGCGCACGGCCCTGCTCGCCGGGCGGGACGACGAGTTCGTCGGCACCGTCACCAAGGGCTACACCGGCATCCGCTGGGGAGAACTGGTCGGCCTGGAGACCCAGTTCGTCCGCCCCGCCTCGATACGCGTGGAGCACCAGCTGTACGAGCTCGACACCGCCGAGCTGCTCCGCTGCCCGCCCAAGGACGACTCGTACCGGGACATCGACACGCCTGACTTCCTGTCACAGCTGCTGGCAGGACAGGTCGCCCGCCGCGCGAAGGACCGCTGCGACTGCCACGGCCTGGCCTACGTGTTCAGCGGCCACGGCGTCGCGAAGGGCGAGCCGCGTCGTACCGGCGCGAAGCTGGTCGACGTGGCGCGGAGCGCGGGCGTGTCCACCGGCACCGTCTCCAACGTCCTCAACCGGCCGGAGGCGGTGAAGGAGGAGACGCGGCTGCGCGTCGAGAAGGCCATGGCCGAGCTGGGGTACGACCGCAACAGCGGCACCAGCGGCCGGCAGACCGCCCACTGGCGGCGCAGCAGCTTCGGCGGCTGGCTGTTCCAGCCCGCTGCCACCGGCTGCTACCCGCCGAAGGCGCCCCAGCCGCCGCATCCGGTACCGGTCATGGCGGAGCCCTGGCCCGGCGTTCCGGCGCGGGGACGAGGTGCCTCGGCGCGGGCGACCGCCTGCTGGACGCCGATCGCTCCGGGGCTGACTCCTCACGGCCTGCGCCACTCCCACAAGGCGATCATGGAGGAGCTCGGCACGCCGCCGAAGCTCATGGACGAGCGGCTCGGCCACGAGGACGGCTCGGTGCAGGCGCGGTACTCGCACGTGACGCCGAAGATGCGCGCCCGGCTGCTGCAGGGGCTCACCGAGGTGTGGGAGGAGGCGCTGGAGCGGCGGCGGAAGATGTCGTCCCACTCGCCCGTCGCAACGCTGGATGCTCTCCTGAATCCCCGTCAGCAGGAGGACCCTGGGAGAGAGATTCCAAGATCTTCTCCCAGTTTTCTCCCACGGCCTCCCCGCAAAGCAGTCAGGGCCGTTCATCCTGTGCGGATGAACGGTCCTGACCTGCGGTTTCACCAGTCGGGGTGGCGGGATTTGAACCCACGGCCTCTTCGTCCCGAACGAAGCGCGCTACCAAGCTGCGCCACACCCCGGTGCAACGAGGATTACTCTAGCGGACCCGAGCCGTGGGACGAAATCCGGTTTCCTGGCGGGGGTGGCGGCGGTGCAGGTCAGGGGTGACGAGGGTGGTGGGGGCGCGGCATCGGCCGCGGTGGTGGTGCGGGAGGGGTGGTCGGGTTCGCCGGCCGTCGGCTGGTCGGCTGCTGGGGGCTGGGCGTTGCAGTGGCGTCTTTGGTGGGTGGCGAATTCGGGGGCTGGGGGGAATATCGCCGGGAGGGGGAGTTCGGCCCAGGCGGGGGATTCCCCTTGTTTGTCTGCGGCGGGGGTCAATTCCTTGCCGCCGCCGGCGTCCGGTCGTTGAAAAGGGTCTGGCGGGCGTGCTCGGTGTCGAAGTACTCGCGGACCGAGGTGATCAGGGCGTCGCGGACGGTGAAGACCGCGAGGCAGTGCTGGTCGTACCAGCCGTCGCCGTCGCGGAGGCGGGCCTTGGAAGTCCACTCCAGGACGACCTTCTCGCCCTCGCCGATCAGGTCCAGTACGGCCAGGTCCAGGGTCTCCGGGGCGAGGCGGACGAAGGCCGTGCCGAGGAAGTCCCCGAGGATCCCCTGGTGTCCGCGCCAGGTCCCCGAGATGGGGAGGTCGCCGATCAGGGTCCAGGTCGCGTCGGCGGCGAAGAACCGTTCGAGTGGTCCGCCGTCCTGGGTGCGGAGGGCGTCCACGTAGTTACGGATGACGTCCTTGCTGGTTTCCGTGGAATTCATGTCGGGCCTCCGTAGCCGTGCTCCGATTCGCTCGGGAAAAACATATCGAGAGGGATCGGGCCGAGGGAAAGACCTGTTTTCCATCGGTCCATGCCGACATGGCATGACCGCGCGCCTAGAATGGGACCATGTCGGATCTGCGTCGCCTGCGTTACTTCCTCGCCGTGGCCGAGGAGCGGAACTTCACCCGCGCCGCCGAGCGGCTGCATATCGCGCAGCCCGCGCTCAGCCGTCAAGTCCGGGAGCTGGAGCGGGAGTTGGGGGTGGAGCTGCTCAGCCGCACCACACACAAGGTGGAGCCGACCGAGGCCGGGCGGATGCTGCTCGAACGCGGTCCCGCACTGCTGGACGCGGCCGACAGCCTGTGGCGCGGGGTCCGCGCGTTCGCCGACGGGCGGCTGGGCAGCGTCAGCCTGGGCTACGGCATGAGCGCGGGGTACGACACCGCGCCGCAGCTGCTGCTGGCGATGAGCGAGGAGGCCCCGGGCATCGAGGTGTCCGCCCGGGTGATGGTCTTCGCCGACATCGTGGACGGCGTCGCCGCGGGCACCCTGGACGTCGGCCTGGTGCGCTGTGCGCCGCCGCAGCAGGACCTGGTGCTGACGCTGCTGCGGCTGGAGCGGCAGGGCGTCATCGTCGGCCGGGACCACCCGCTGGCCGCCGACGGCGCGACCGGCGTCGATCCGGCCGACCTGGACGGCGTGAAGCTGCTGCTGCACGCCCGTACGCACAACCCGGGGCACTACGACCAGGTCATGGAGATCTGCGCGCGGGCCGGGGCCAAGCCCGAGGTGCTGGTGCGCGGGCTGGACTTCGACGCCTCGTACACGCCGGTCGCGTCCGGTTCGGCGGTGACCGTGGTCGGTGAGTCGGGTCGGGTCGGGCTGCCGGCCGGACTGGTCTGGCTGCCGCTGGAGCCGGCCTCGGCGGTGGAGATTCAGCTGGTCACGCGTGGGGGGAACCGGTCGCCGGTGATCGAGCGGCTGCTGAAGGTCGCGGCGGGGACCGCGGGCAGGCAGGGGTGGCTGCAGCCGCCGGACTGAGGGGTTCAGCGGGACGGTGCGTCGCGCGGCTACTCGGCGGCCGGGGTGAGGGTCAGCAGCGTGGCTTCCGGGGGGCAGGCGAAGCGGACCGGGGTGTAGCGGTTGGTGCCGCAGCCGGCCGAGACGTGCAGGTAGGAGTCCTGCCCGGCGGCGGAGTGGCGGGACAGGCCCTTCACCCGGTCGCGGTCCAGGTCGCAGTTGGTGACCAGCGCGCCGTAGAAGGGGACGCACAGCTGACCGCCGTGGGTGTGTCCGGCGAGGGTCAGCGGATAGCCGTCGGCGGTGAAGGCGTCCAGGGCCCGCAGGTACGGGGCGTGCACGATGCCGATCGACAGGTCCGCCTCCGCGGACGGGCCTCCGGCGACCATGCCGTACCGGTCGCGCCGGATGTGCGGGTCGTCCAGCCCGGTGAACTCCAGGTCGAGGTCCTCGATCTTGAGTCGGCCCCTGGTGTTGGTCAGGTTCAGCCAGCCGGCTCGGTCGAAGCCGTCCCTGAGGTCCTCCCACGGGTTGTGCACGGCCCCCTTCACGCCGCGCCTGGCCGAGCCGTCGGCCCGGTTCATCCCGTGGTCGCCGGAGAACATCGCGGTCAGGTAGCGGGTCGGGCTCTTGGGCTTCGGGCCGTAGTAGTCGTTGGAGCCGAAGACGTACACCCCGGGGAACTCCATCAGCGGCCCGAGCGCGTCCAGGACCGCGGGGACGGCCGTCGGGTCGGACAGGTTGTCGCCGGTGTTGACGACGAAGTCGGGCCGCAGCCCGGCCAGGTCGTGCAGCCAACGCTGCTTCTTGCCCTGGCCGTTGACCATGTGGATGTCCGACAGCTGCAGCACCCGCAGCGGGCGCGCCCCGGCCGGCAGCACCGGGACGGTCACCCGTCGCAGTCGGAACGAGCGCACCTCGTAGGCGGCGGAGTAGGCCAGGCAGGCCGCTCCGGTGGCGGCGATTCCCATGGGCACGGCGTAGAGCGGTCGCATCCCCCCATGGTCGCAGAACGGGTGTCCGGTACGGGAGCCGGGAGACCCCTCCTCGTGCCGTGCGGCGGACGGGGACCGTGGGCGCGGTGGTTAATGGGCGGCGACGGTGTGGTCGGGGTGGGAGACTTGTGCTCATGACCACGACGCTCAAGCAGCAGCTGCAGGAGGACCTGACGGCCTCGATCCGGGCCCGGGACGAGCTGCGGTCCGGCACGATCCGGCTCACCCTCTCCGCCATCACCAACGAGGAGGTGTCCGGCAAGGTCGCCCGCCAGCTCTCCGACGACGAGGTGCTGAAGGTGATCGCCCGCGAGGCGAAGAAGCGGCGGGAGGCCGCCGAGGCGTTCGAGACCGGCGGCCGTCCGGAGTCGGCGGCCCGTGAGCGGGCCGAGGGCGAGCTGCTGGCGGCGTACCTGCCGAAGCAGCTGACGGACGATGAGCTGACCGCGATCGTCGCCGACGCGGTCGCCGAGGCGAAGGCGGGCGGGGCGGAGGGGCCGCGGGCGATGGGCGCGGTGATGAAGCTGGTGAACCCGAAGGTGGCCGGGCTGGCCGAGGGCGGACGCGTCGCCGCCGCGGTGAAGCAGGCCCTGGCGGGCTGAAGCCGGCCCTTGCGGGCCGCGGAATCCATGAACGCCCGAGGGGCGCCCGGATCACTCCGGGCGCCCCTCGGGCGTTGTGCGCGCTATCGCTTTGCAGCCGCCAGCCGCCAGCCGCCAGCCGCCAGCTGGCCGCACGCGACCGCCGCCGCGGTGCGCGCCTCAGCCTCCCGGCGTCACGCCGCCGGTTCCACCCGCCGCGCCGCCGATCAGGCCGCCGGTGAAGCCGCCCGTTCCGCCGCCGTTCCCTCCGTTGCCGCCATTGCCACCGTTGCCGCCGCCGCCGTTCCCGCCGCCGGTCGCTCCGCCGTTGTTGCCGCCGCCGTTGTTGCCGCCGGTGGCCCCCGCCGTGGTGCCGCCGGTCTTGCCGGTGTCCTTGCCCTTGCCGGCGACCGGGGCCGGCATCGGCACCTTGGTGAAGGAGCCGAAGGGCACGCCCGCCAGCGCCCCGCCCATCGCGTCGCGCCAGATCGGTCCGGCGTTGGTGCCGCCGAAGACCGAGTAGGAGACATGGCCGCCGATGCTCTGGCCGTCCAGGTCCGCCTTCGAGCCCGAGGTGATCGCGGTGTCGGTGAGGACGGTCGCGCCGGCCAGCTCCGGGGTGTAGCCGACGAACCAGACCTGGGCGCTGTTGTTGGTGGTACCGGTCTTACCGGCGGACGGACGGCCGTCGGTGAAGCCGGCCGGGGCGCCGGTGCCGTCGTCGACCGTCTTGGCCAGCATCGTGGTGATCGAGTCGGCGGTGTTCTGGGACATCACCGAGTGGCAGTCCGCGCTCGGGACCTTCAGCTGCTTGCCCTCCAGCGTGGTCACCGAGCTGATCGCGGTGGGGGAGCAGTAGGTGCCGTGCGCCGCGAAGGTCGCGTACACGTTGGCCATCTGCATCGGCGTCAGGTTGTTGGTGCCGAGGGTGAGCGACTGGACCTGGTCGATCGGGGCCAGGTGGTAGCTCTTGGTCTTCTTGCTGTACTGCTGCAGGGCCTGGGTGGTGATGCCGAGCTTGTTCATCATCTTCACCACACTGCACAGCCCCGCCTTCTGTTCCAGCGGGACGAAGTAGGTGTTGACGGACATCTGCATCGCGTACGGCATGTTCATCGGGCCGTGCAGGCTGGCGCTGTCGTTCTTGTCGCCGGGCTTCGGGCTCAGCCGGTTGCCGGCGCAGTCGGTCATCTCCGGGTAGTCGGCCTGGGGCGGCGCCGCGAAGACGGTGTCCATCCCGATGCCCTGCTCCAGCGCGGCGGCGGCGGTGATCGGCTTGAAGGTCGAGCCGGTCTGGAAGCCGCCGGCGCCGCCCATGGTCGAGTCCACGTTGTAGTTCAGCGTGGTGACGTTGGCCGCGGCGCCCAGGCCGTAGGGGCGGCTCTGGCCCATGCCGAGGATCTTGCCGGTGCCGGGCTGGATGATGGTCATCGCCGTCGCGGCCTTGTCACCGGCGAAGACGTGCTTGGTGACCGACTTCTGCAGCGCCTTCTGGACCTTGGGGTCGATGGTGGTGTGGATCTTCAGCCCGCCCTTGTTCCACAGGTCCTGCCGGGCCTGGGCGGTGGAGCCGAAGGCCGGGTCCTGCAGGAAGACGTGCTCGACGTAGTCGCAGAAGAACTGCTCGCCGGTGCCCGCGGTGATGCAGCCCTGCCGGGGGGTGCTCACCTTCAGCCCCAGCGGGGCCGCCTTGGCGGTGGTGGCCTGGGCCGCGGTGATCGTGCCGTAGGTGGCCATCGCGGTGAGCACCTCGTCGCGGCGGGTCTTGGCCGCGACCGGGTGCTCGGTGGGGTCGTACCGGGTCGGCGACTGGACCAGCCCGGCCAGCAGCGCCGCCTGGTTGATCGACAACTGGCTCGCGTGGACGCTGAAGTAGCGCTCCGCGGCGGCCTCGATGCCGTACGCCTGCTGGCCGAAGAAGGTGATGTTGAGGTAGTCGGCCAGTATCTGCTGCTTGGAGAGCGTCTCCTCCAGCTTGATGGCGACCTTCAGCTCCTGGATCTTGCGCCCGATCGTCTGCTGCTGGGCCGCCCGCACCGCGCTGATGTTGTCGCCGGCCTTCTCGACGTTCACGTTCTTCACGTACTGCTGGGTCAGCGTCGAGCCGCCCTGCGAGCTGCCGTCGCTGGCGTTGCTGGTCAGGGCGCGCAGGGTGCCCTTGAGGTCGATCGCGCCGTGCTGGTAGAAGCGGTTGTCCTCGATGTCGATGAGGGCGTTCTGCATCACCGGGGCGATCTTGCTCAGCGGGACCACGGTGCGGTCGCGCCAGTAGACCTTGGCGATCACCCCGCCTTTGGCGTCGTAGATGGTCGACGCCTGGGCCGGCACGGGAGCGGTGAAGTCGTCGGCGACGCTGTTGAAGGAGTCGGTCGCCGACTTCGCGCCGAATCCCAGCGCGCCGACGGCCGGGAGCGCCAGCCCGGCGACGAGGGTGCCGGCCAGCACACTCGCACCGAGGAGCCGGGCGCCGAGGCCGACCTTGTGGAGGGGGGATCCAGAGCGTGTTGCTGCCATGGCAGAACCTTACGTGGCCGTTACCCGGACACGCGGGCATCTGTTCGCCTACTCTTGTCACAAGCTTGCGACAAGTTCCTGTGCGCGCTCTGCTGTCACTCTTGTGGGTGATGAGATCTGTCCGGATCGAGCGCATATGCCAGGAACTAAAGCCGGTGGGAAGGATTGCACAGGTCCCGAAGCCTGTCAGCCCTTTCTCACCTGCAATCACTCCAGTGGGTGATCTCACCCGTACGCATAGTCCGAACGGGCCATACAGGATTGGGCCCCCGGGGGCTGTTGCAACCTGCTGTTCTTCCGTAACGTCCTCAACTGGCAACAGCGAATATGCCGTTGCCGCCGTGGGGGAGCCTCGATTCGGGAGAGGACGGCACCAGCATGGGCTGGGTTGACGACTGGAGTGCGCAGGCAGCCTGCCGCACCAGTGATCCGGACGAACTGTTCGTTCAGGGGGCGGCGCAGAACCGCGCGAAGGCAGTGTGCACCGGTTGCCCGGTGCGGACGGAGTGCCTGGCGGACGCCCTCGACAATCGCGTCGAGTTCGGCGTGTGGGGGGGAATGACCGAGCGCGAGCGCAGAGCGCTGCTGCGTCGGAGGCCGACGGTGATCTCCTGGCGGAAGCTGCTGGAGACCGCCCGTACCGAGTACGAGCAGACGTTCTCGATCGGCGACATCGGGGAAGCGGACTTCGCCGAGGCCGGCTGACGGTCCGGACGGTACGCCCCAGAGCTGTCGCGCGACGTCCCGCGAGGATCCGGCCGCCGGTAACACCCCCGCACGGCCGGACCCGCGGGTCGCGCCTTCTCGCTGCCCGCAGTCGGTTCCCCCGCCGATGCCCCTTCCGCCAGCTACCGTCGGCCCGTCAGCCCGAGGCGAGCCGTTCGCCGATCTCGCGCAGGCCCTCCAGGTCGTGCACGTCCCCGGCCAGGGCCGGGACCTCGACCACCGGCACGTCCGGATAGACCGAGACGAAGCGGTCCCGCATCCGGCGCTCGTGCGTGATCGTCCGCACCCGGTCCGCGTGCAGCCGCAGCAGGCCCGCGGCCAGGATCTCGGTCTCCGGCGGCAGCGCCACCTCGGCGCTTTCCGCCGCGTCCCCGTCCGAAGCATCCGAGTTGTCCGAATGCTCCGGGCCCTCCAGGGTCTCCGCCGCCGCCAGCGCCCGCTCCGCGGTGAGCTGCGGCGCGCCGGAGCGGTGCACCCGGTTCAGCACCAGCCCGGCCAGCGGCATCCGGTCCGTCTCCAACCGGTCGACGAAGTACGCCGCCTCGCGCAGCGCGTCCCGCTCCGGCGCGGCCACCACCAGGAACGCCGTCCCCTCGGCCTGGAGCAGCTGGTACGTACGGTCCGCGCGCTCGCGGAAGCCGCCGAACATCGAGTCCATCGCGGCGACGAAGGTCGACAGGTCCTGCAGCACGTTGGCGCCCAGCACCTTGCCGAGGACGCCGGTGAACATGGTCATCCCGACGTTGAGGAACTTCATCGCGCTGCGTCCGCCGACCTTGGCCGGGGCCGTCAGTATCCGGATCAGCCTGCCGTCGAGGAAGGAGCCGAGGCGGTTGGGGGCGTCCAGGAAGTCCAGCGCGGAGCGGCTCGGCGGGGTGTCCACGACGATCAGGTCCCAGGTGCCGGCGGCCCGGAGCTGGCCCAGCTTCTCCATCGCCATGTACTCCTGGGTGCCGGCGAAGCCGGAGGAGAGCGACTGGTAGAAGGGGTTCTCCATGATCTGCCGGGCCCGCTCGGGGTCCGCGTGGGCGAGCACGACCTCGTCGAAGGTCCGCTTCATGTCCAGCATCATCGCCTGCAGCTCGCCGGGTCCGCTGACGTCCTTGACCACGCGCGGGGTGTTGTCGAGCTGGGTCAGGCCCATGGACTGGGCCAGCCGCCGGGCCGGATCGATCGTCAGCACGACGACCTTGCGCCCGCGTTCCGCTGCGCGGAGGCCGAGGGCGGCGGCGGTGGTGGTCTTGCCGACGCCGCCGGAGCCGCAGCAGACGACGATGGCGGTGGCCGGGTCGTCGATCAGCGCGTCCACGTCCAGCCGCAGGCCCGCCAGCGGGTCTTTCGCTGCCGCGGGCTTTGCGGAATTCGCGGGTTTCGCTGCCGCGGGCTTCGCGGGGGCGGACTTGGTCGCCGGGTGGGACTTGGCCGGGTTGTTGGTGGTCATGCTGCCCCCTCTTCCTTCAGCGCCGCGGCCAAGCGGTAGAGGCCGCCCAGGTCGACCCCGCCGCTGAGCAGCGGCAGTTCGTAGGTCGGAAGTTTCAGCGCCTGGACGTCCGCGCGCTGCTCGCGTTCCAGCAGCACCCGTGCTGCATGCTCCCGGCCCTGTTCCAGCAGCGGTTCCACCAGTTTCCGGGTGGCCGCGGGGACGGTCCTCCGGGCGGCGCCGCCCCGTGCCCGCGCGCCCAGCCCGGCGTCGGCCAGCGCCGATGCCAGTTCGTCGCTGTGGTCGCCGTCGGCCGCCAGCACCGCGGCCTCGTCCAGCAGCGGGGGTCGGACCATGTTGACGAACACCCCGCCGACCGGCAGCCCGGCCGCGCGCAGTTCGGCGACGCCGTCCACGGTCTCCTGGACCGGCATCTCCTCCAGCAGCGTGACCAGGTGCACCGCGGTCTCCGGCGACCGGATCACCCGCATGACCGCCTGCGACTGGGTGAACACCGGACCGAACCTGGCCAGCCCGGCGACCTCGGTGTTGATGTTGAGGAAGCGGCTGATCCGGCCGGTCGGCGGCGCGTCCATCACCACCGCGTCATAGACCCGGCGTCCGTTCGGGCCCTTGCGGCGGACAGCCTCGCAGGCCTTGCCGGTGAGCAGGACGTCGCGCAGACCCGGCGCGATGGTGGTGGCGAAGTCGATGAAGCCGACCTTGCGCAGGGCCTTTCCGGCGCGCCCGAGCTTGTAGAACATCTCCAGGTACTCCAGCAGGGCCTGTTCGATGTCGATGGCCAGCGCGAAGACCTCCCCCTCGGCCGAGCCCCGGGCGCCCGCGCCCCCGCGACCGCCCGCGCCCCCGCGACCGCCCGCGCCGCTGCGACCGCCCCCGCCCCCGCCGCGGCCCAGCGCTCCCGGGCCCACCGCGGCGACCTTGCGCTCCTCGTAGGGCAGCGCGGAGATGCCGAAGAGTTCGGCGATGCCCTGCCGCCCCTCGACCTCGATCAGCAGGGTCCGCTTCCCCTCCGCCGCCAGGGCCATCGCCAGCGCGGCGGCGACGGTGGTCTTCCCGGTACCGCCCTTGCCGCTGACGACATGCAGTCGCACGCCTTCCCAGTCCGGCATCGCGTCGTCTCCGTCCCATGGCTTTCGCCTGCCAACCGACTCTGCCCTTCCGGCGAGCGTAACGAGGGTCCGCGCCGAGCGCCGGGAGTCGCTCTGCCGGGACGAGCGGTTTGCACCTCTTTGTGTCGCAGATCACAGGTCGGTGGGCGTCCCCGCGAACCGTTAGAGTCCCCCCATGACCAAGTGGGAATACGTGACCGTGCCGCTGCTGGTGCATGCGACGAAGCAGATCCTGGACACCTGGGGCGAGGACGGCTGGGAGCTCGTCCAGGTGGTGCCCGGACCGAACAACCCGGAGCAGCTCGTCGCCTACCTGAAGCGGGCGAAGTCCTGATGGGCGGTGCCGAGGGCCTCGGCAGGGCGGAGGCCAAGCTCGCCGAACTCGGGCTCACCCTGCCCGAGGTGGTTCCGCCGCTGGCCAGCTACGTCCCCGCGGTGCGCACGGGTGAGTTCGTCTTCACCTCGGGCCAGCTGCCGATGGTCGGCGGGAAGCTCGCGCTGACCGGCAAGGTCGGCGCCGAGGTCACCGCCGAGGAGGCCAAGGAGCAGGCGCGGATCTGTGCGTTGAACGCCCTGGCCGCGGTGAAGTCCGTGATCGGCGACCTGGACCGGATCGAGCAGGTGGTCAAGGTGGTCGGCTTCGTCGCCTCCGCCCCCGACTTCACCGGCCAGCCCGGCGTGGTCAACGGCGCCAGCGAGCTGTTCGGCGAGGCGCTCGGCGCGGCCGGGGTGCACGCCCGCAGCGCGGTCGGCGTCGCGGTGCTGCCGCTGGACGCCCCGGTCGAGGTGGAGATCCAGGTCCGGGTCAGCGGGGTCTGACGCTCGTCGAGGACGCTCTCCGACGCCTGTCGGACGGGGCGGGTCGCGGCCGGGTTCACCGGTGGCACCCGCCCCGTTCGCGTGCGCGGACCCGTACGATCCGCTCATGAGTGATCAGCGGGCGCTTCCGCCCTCCTGGGCCGCCGCCATCGCCGCGCTGCGCCGCGGCGACCTGACCCCGCCGGTGCCCCGGCTGGCGGCCACCGTCGTCCTGCTCCGCGCGGGCGCGGCCGGGGCGACCGAGGCGTACCTGCTGCGGCGCCGGGCCTCGATGGCCTTCGCGGGCGGGATGTACGCCTTCCCCGGCGGCGGGGTGGACCCGCGCGACGCCGCCGCCGACATCGGCTGGGCCGGGCCCGACGCGGACGCCTGGGCGCTCCGGCTCGGCTGCCCGGCGCAGACCGCGCGGGCCGTGGTCTGCGCCGCGGTCCGGGAGACCTTCGAGGAGTCCGGGGTGCTGCTGGCGGGCCCTGACCCGGCGTCAGTGGTCGCGGACGTCAGCGGCGAGCAGTGGCGCGCGGACCGGGCGGCGCTGGAGGCGCACGAGCTGTCCTTCGCCGACTTCCTCACCCGCCGCGGCCTGCTGCTGCGCAGCGACCTGCTGGGGGGCTGGGCCCGCTGGATCACCCCGGAGTTCGAGGAGCGCCGCTACGACACCTGGTTCTTCGTCGCGGCCGTCCCGGACGGGCAGCGGACCGCGGAGGTCCCGGGCGAGGCGGACCGGGTGGAGTGGCTGGCCCCGGCCGACGCGGTGGCCCGGGCCGAGGCGGGCGAGTACCTGATGCTGCCGCCGACCGTGACCACCCTGCGCGAGCTGGCCGGGCGGGACAGCGCGGCGGCGCTGTCGGCGGCGAGTGAGCGTTCACTCGCCCCGATCATGGCCAGGGCCGAGGTCGCCCCGTCCGGACGGGTCTCGGTGAGCTGGGACAACTACCCGGAGCTGACCATGGACGGCGACCTCGGCAGCCACCTGGGCGGCGACCTCGGCGGCCAGCCGGGAGGGACGGCGGTATGAGCGGCGGCATCGCGGGCCGGGCCACCGAGCGGGCGTTCTGCGTGCTCGCCCCCAACCCCTCACCGATGACCCTGGACGGGACGAACACCTGGGTGCTGGCCGAGCCGGGCTCCGACCTCGCGGTCGTCATCGACCCGGGACCGCTGCACGAGGGCCATCTGCGCGCGGTGCTCGACCACGTCGAGGGCACCGGACGCCGGGTCGCCGCCACCCTGCTGACGCACGGTCACCCGGACCACGCCGAGGGCGCGGCCCGGTTCGCCGAGCTGGCCGGCACCGGCGTACGCGCCCTGGACCCGGCGCACCGGCTCGGCGACGAGGGCCTGCTGGACGGGGAGGTGCTGGAGGTCGGCGGTCTGGAACTGCGGGTGATGGCCACCCCCGGCCACACCTCCGACTCGCTCTGCTTCCAGCTCACCGCGGACGCCGCGCTGCTGACCGGCGACACCGTGCTGGGACGCGGCAGCACCGTGGTCGCCCACCCGGACGGCAGGCTCGGCGACTACCTGGACACCCTGCGCCGACTGCGGACGCTCGCGGCCCGGCACGACGAGCTCGGCGTCCGCACCGTGCTGCCGGGGCACGGCCCGGTGCTGCCGGACGCGCTGGCCACGGTGGAGTTCTACCTGGCCCACCGGGCATCCAGGCTGGCGCAGGTGGAGACGGCGGTGGAGAGCGGGCTGCGGACCCCGTCCGAGGTGGTCGCCCGGGTCTACGCGGACGTCGATCCGGCGCTGTGGCCCGCGGCGGAGTGGTCGGTGCGGGCGCAGCTGGAGTACCTGGGCGAGCACGGCCTGATCTGACGGTATGAGGATTCAACCCGCACGGGTGAGGGGTACGGCCGCCTGGCCGTACCCCTCACCCGTTTCACTGCGACGCAGCAGGACCGCGGGACAGCAGGACCGCGTCAGCGCGAGCGCCGCGCCAGCCGTTCGACGTCCAGCAGGATCACCGCGCGGGCCTCCAGCCGGAGCCAGCCGCGTCCGGCGAAGTCCGCGAGCGCCTTGTTGACCGTCTCCCGGGAGGCGCCGACGAGCTGCGCCAGCTCCTCCTGGGTGAGGTCGTGGACCACGTGGATGCCCTCGTCCGACTGCACGCCGAAGCGGCGGGACAGGTCCAGCAGGGCCTTGGCGACCCGCCCGGGGACGTCGGAGAAGACCAGGTCGGACATCACGTCGTTGGTCCGGCGCAGCCGCCGGGCGATGGCCCGGAGCAGCGAGATGGCCACCTCGGGCCGGGTCTGCAGCCAGGGCTGCAGGTCGCCGTGGCCCAGGCCCAGCAGCTTGACCTCGGTCAGCGCGGAGGCCGTGGCGGTGCGGGGTCCGGGGTCGAACAGCGACAGCTCGCCGATCATCTCGCTGGGGCCGACCACCGCCAGCATGTTCTCCCGGCCGTCTGCAGAGGTGCGGTGCAGCTTCACCTTGCCCTCGACGATGACGTACAGCCGGTCGCCCGGGTCGCCCTCGTGGAACAGGGACTCGCCGCGCGCGAGCGTGGTCTCCGCCATGGAGGCGCGCAGTTCGGCCGACTGCTCGTCGTCCAGAGCAGTGAAGAGCGGGGCGCGCCGCAGAACGTCGTCCACTCGGTCCTCCTTGTCGGCCGTGCAGGCTTGAGGTGCGATCCCCATCATGCCCGACCGGGAAACAGTGCGATCAATCACAACCAGTGTCGCTCATGGAGAGTCGCGGCTTGTACCCGGGTGCGGAAGTCGTTCTCAGGACTTCCCCGGGAGCTTGCTGCGGACCGGGCCCGGCGGGGCGGGCGCCGGGGCCGGGCGTACGCCGGTCGGCGGCTGCCCCGGGCAGGCGTCCAGCGCCCGGCGCGGGTGCCGGCAGGGGCTGCTGCCGGGACTGGGCACGCCGCTCGGCGGCGCCGGAACCGGCACGGGCACGGGCGGCACGGGCACGGGCACGGGCACCGGAATCGGAATCGGGATCGGCTCGACCGTCGGCACCGGTGCCGGGCTCTCCGTCGCAGTCGGCGTCGCCGTGGGCTCGACCGTCTGGGTCGGGCTCGGGCTCGGCGTCGCGGTCGGTGTGGGCGTCGGCGTCGGCGAAGGCGTCGGGGTCGCCGACATCAGCTGCTGGTAGACCGCGCTGGACTGCGGGTTGTCCTGGCAGTTCAGCACGCCGTGCGGGCAGTAGTCGGTGATGGTCTGGTAGAGCGTGTCGTGGGTCTGGATCCAGTTCAGCATCTGCCGGACGTAGTCCGGGTCGTCCCCGTACTGGAACAGGCCCCACTCCGGGTAGGAAACCGGCTTGTGGTGCGCCGCGGCGAAGTCGACCTGCGCCTGGAGGCCGTACGGCTGGTTCACGTAGTCGTCGAAGCTGCGCCCGGGGCTGAGGTCGTAGCTGTCCATGCCGATCACGTCGACGACGTCGTCACCGGGGTAGCACTGGGTCCACGGGATGTCGTCGGTGCCGCGGGTCGGGTCGAAGTCGAAGCGGAAGGCCTGGCCGGGGACGCTGCGCATGGCGGTGACGATCCGGCGCCAGTACGTCTTCCAGGCGGCCGGGTCGGGGGCGCAGCGGCTGCTGTAGGTGGTGCCGTTCATCTCCCAGCCGAGGGTGATCACGGTGTCGGTCGCGCCCAGCGCGACCAGCCGCCGGGCCAGCTCCAGGAAGTGGCTGTCGAACTCCCCGGACGCGCCGCGCCGTACCAGCGAGCGGACCTCGTAGTCGCTCAGGTTGCCCTCGTTGGCCTGCTGCATCGGGACGGCGAGCACCAGCATCCGGTCCGGCGCGGCCAGTCGCCAGGCCGCCCAGGGCGCGAGCAGCGAGACGCTGCCCTCGATGTCGTCCCAGTTGTAGCCGGGCAGGTAGGTGTGGCCGACCTGGAGCGTGGCGCCGTGCAGCCAGGCCGAGAACTGGTCGAGCCGGGCGTTCGACTGGTCCGAGCCCACGAACGCGCCGAACGGCACCGCGTGCGGCGGCAGCAGGACGGGCGTGGACGCCGAGGCCGACGCAGAGTCCGTCGCGCTCGGCGCCGGTCCGGTGGGCGTGTCGGTCGGCGCCGGGCCGGGCGGCACGGCGTCGCTGTGCGGCCTACGGGCCGCGGAGCCGGGCCAGCCGGGCCCGTGCCCGGTCCAGCCGATCACCGAGGTGAGCAGCACCAGCACCGCGATCCCGAGGCAGACAAGGGGAGCAAGTCGGCGCTGGGGCATGCCGGAAGCCTATATTGTGACGATTTGTCAGTATCCGCGCCGCGCCGGGGCGGGAGCGGCCTTGACGTTCAGTCAAGCCGCGCGGGCAGGCCGAACATCGGGAAGAGCGTGTCGGTGTCGAGGAAGAAGGTGAACCCGGTGACCCGGCCGCCGGACAGGTCGAGCACCTGCAGCGCCCACGGCCTGTGCCCGCCGTCCGGATCGGGCCGGTACTGGCCGAAGGCCGGCGCGCCGTTGGCCACCGTCGGCAGCAGCCGCGAGCCCTGGCACTCGGCGCCGGGGCCGGTCATCCAGGCCCGGATCTCAGGACGCCCGCGCAGCCACAGTGCGTACGGCGGCATCGACATCACCGCGTCCTGGTGCAGCAGCTCGGCCAGGGCGTCCATGTCGTAGCGCTCGAACGCCTGGACGTAGCGGGTCAGCAGGGCGGCCTGCTCCGGGTCCAGCGGCCGGACCGGGTCGGTGTCCGCGACCTCCTGGGCGGACAGGGTGGCACGGGCCCGCTGCAACGCGCTGTTGACCGAGGCGACCGTGGTGTCCAGCAGCTCCGCCACCTCGCCGGCCCGCCAGTCCAGCACCTCGCGCAGGATCAGCACCGCGCGCTGCCGTGCGGGGAGCCGTTGCAGGGCGGCGATCAGCGCCAGCCGCACCGAGTCCCGCTGCGCGGCGACCTCGGCCGGGTCGCCGTCCGCCGCCGCGATCCGGGCGTCGGGGAGCGGGCCGATCCAGGTCACCTCCGGCAGCACGGTGAGCGCGGCGGTCGCCACCGTCGAGGGCCCGGCCAGGTCCATCGGCCTGGCCCTGGCCTTGCGGCTGCGCAGCGCGTCCAGGCAGACGTTGGTCGCGATCCGGTAGAGCCAGGAGCGCAGCGAGGACCGGCCCTCGAAGCCGTCGTGACCGCGCCAGGCCCGGATCATCGCGTCCTGCACCGCGTCTTCGGCCTCCGCCGCGGAGCCGAGCATGCGGTAGCAGTAGCCGGTCAGCTCGCCGCGATACTGCTCCAACCGCAGTTCGAGCGACTCCGACTGCTCGACGTCCGTCATGGCCGACCTCTCCGTCACACGGGTTTCCGCACGGGTGCTCCGTCACCACCGACGCTAGCGAAGCCCACTGACATCGGCAGCGGTGGCGGGCCGCGGCCCCGGAATTGCCCGGTTCCGCGCGGCGCGCAGCAACTATGCTCGGGTCACCGAAAACCCACAGGAGACCTCCGGTGACCGTGCACGAGAGCAGCCAGGGCACCGCCGTCCCGGTGCCCCAGCCCCGATCCGCGGCGGACGCCGCCGTCGCCGCCGAGCCCGGTGCTGCCGCCGCCGACCCGAAGCGCCGACTGGACGTGTCGCGGTCCTGGTTCTCGATCGGCTTCCGGGTCAGTCTGGGCGCGCTGCTGGCGTACTGGCTGGTCCAGGCGGTCGAGCACATCCAGAGCATCGTGATGCTGACCCTGCTGTCGCTGGTGATCGCGGTCAGCGCGGACCCGATCGTGCGCGGGCTGACCCGGCGCGGGATGCGGCGGCCGGTGGCGGTGACCGTGGTCATCATCGGTCTTTTCCTGGTCCTGGGCGGTTTGTCCACGCTGTTCATCGCGCCGATCACCAACGAGATCACCGCCCTCGTCCACAAGGTGCCGAGCTGGCTGCAGGAGCTGCACGACCACCACTCCTTCCTCGGCCGGCTGGAGGACCGCTACCACATCACCGACAAGGCCAAGGCGCAGCTGGGCAGCAGCAGCGGCAGCCTGGTCGGCGGGATCATGGGCGCGGGGCAGGTCCTGGCCACCACGCTGACCGGGCTGTTCATGGTGATCACGCTGACCATGTACTTCCTGGCCGGGCTGCCCACGCTGAAGAACTTCGGGCTGCGCTTCGTGGCCGGCAGCAAGCGCGAACGGGCCGAGAAGCTCGCCGACGAGATCCTGCTGCGCACCGGCCGCTACATGCTGGCCAACGTCGCCACCTCGGTCATCGCCGGGCTGGCCACCTTCATCTGGCTGGAGGCCTGGGGCGTCCCCTACCCGGCGGCGCTGGGGGTGTTCGTCGCGGCGATGGACCTGATCCCGCTGGTCGGCTCGACCATCGGCGGCATCGTGGTCTCGCTGGTGGCGCTGGTGGTCTCCTGGCCGGTGGCGATCGCGACCGCGGCCTTCTACATCGTCTTCCGGGTCGCCGAGGACTACCTGATCATGCCCAGGGCGATGAAGTTCGCGGTCGAGGTGCACCCGCTGGTGACCATCCTGGCGGTCCTGGTCGGCGGCAGCCTGCTCGGCATCATCGGCGCCCTGCTGGCCATCCCGATCGCGGTGGCCATCGGCCTGATCCTGGACGACGCCGTCTTCCCCCGGATCGCCCGCCGCTGACACCCGGTCAGCGACGGGTCCGTACCGGCTGCCGCGAGGTGTCTAGTCCGCTGCTGCCTCCGGGGGCGACCAGGGGCCCCGGACCAGCGGCATCTCCGAGCTGCCGCCGGAGCGGGGGCGGACCGCGAGGACCTGGTTGACGCCGATCCCGTTCTGCTCGAAGGCCAGCGCCGACGCCGCCATGTAGAGCCGCCAGATCCGGGCCCGGCCGGGGGTGACCAGGCGTACCGCGTCGGCCCACTCGCGTTCCAGGTTGGCCACCCAGGCGCGCAGGGTGAGCGCGTAGTGCTCGCGGATGGACTCCAGGTCCCGTACTTCGAGACCGGCCCGTTCCAGCAGCGACACCGTGCTGCCGACCGGCGACAGCTCCCCGTCAGGGAAGACGTAGCGGTCGATGAACTCGTCGACGGCGTAAGTCGACTCGTCCTCGCGCGGGGGCCTGGCGATCTGGTGGTTGAGCAGTCGGCCGCCGGGCCTGAGCAGCCCGTGCAGTTGGCGCGCGTAGGTGAGGTAGGCGGCGGAGCCGACGTGCTCGGCCATGCCGATCGAGGAGATCGCGTCGAACGGGCCGTCGTCGATCTGCCGGTAGTCCTGCACCCGGATCTCCACCCGGTCGGTCAGCCCGGCGTCCACCACCCGCTTGCGGGCGAACTCCGCCTGCTCGACCGAGATGGTGATGCCGACCGCGTGCACCCCGTAGTGCTCGGCCGCGTGCAGCACCATCGAGCCCCAGCCGCAGCCCACGTCCAGCAGCCGCATGCCGGGCTTGAGCGCGAGCTTGCGGCAGACCAGGTCCAGCTTCGCGGCCTGAGCCTGCTCCAAGGTGCTGTCGCGGTCCGGCCAGTAGCCGCAGGAGTAGACCATGGAGGGACCGAGCACCATGGTGTAGAAGTCGTTGCCGACGTCGTAGTGGTGGCTGATCGCCGCGCGGTCGCGGCGCAGGGTGTGCTTCAGGCCATGCCGCGGCGGCACCTCCTCGCGCGGCGGCGGCGGGGGCAGCGAGGGTCCGGCCAGCGCCAGCACCTGTCCCGCCGTCCGCAGCAGCCGGGTGTCCGGGCGCAGGCCGCGGGCGCGCCGCGGCTCGGGCTGCTCGGTGCGCTGCCACAGCAGCGGGGCCAGTCGCCGCAGCGCCTCGTACAGGTCGCCCTCGACGGTGATCTCCCCGGCCACCCAGGCGCGGGCCAGGCCGAGTTCACCGGGCCGCCAGAGCAGCCGGTGCAGTGCCCTGCGGCTGCGGACGACCAGGGTGGGCGCGTCCGCGGGCCCCACCTCGCTGCCGTCCCAGGCGCGGAGCCGCAGCGGCAGCGGGCCGCCGAGTGTTTCCTTGAGCAGGGTGTCCAGTCGTCCAGCTGCCTGAACCATGGAAGCGAGCCTCACCTTCGTCACGGGCCCCGAAGCCGCAAGCATTCTTCATATAAGTTGCTATATACATCTACCTCTCCCGGGGCCGACTTGTCGAGCAGTACGATGTGCGATCCGGTCCGGGGAGGGTGGGGATGGGGATTGTCGGCTGGCTGCTGGTGGTCCTGGTGCCGTGCGCCGTCTTCGCGGGGTGGCGGTACATCGCGTACCCGGGCGGATGGGCCTATGCCTTCGGCTCAGCCTACGCACAGGATCGGCGCGTCCTGGGCTCAGCGCGCCGGACCGTCTGGGGGCTCAAGCTGCGGGCCCGGCGGGAGCTGACTGCGGCCAAGGGCGGCGCGAGCGGAGCCAGGGCCCGGTACGGACGGCGGGTCCGCGCGGCCGAGCTGGAGCTGGAGGCGGTGCGCAACCCCGGTCCCGGCGAAGTCCTGGACGGCATGGGCGTGCTCATCCTGCACCAGCACGTGCTCAGGGCCGGGGCGGAGGAGTTCCCACTGGCCCGGTTACGGATCCGGGCGGACCACTCCCGGCGGCGCAGCCACCTCTACCTGACCCGTCCGGACGGGCGGGTGCGGCAGGAGGTCCTGCCCGGCGACCAGTACGACGAGGAGACGGTGCGGACCTTCGTGGTCGCGGTCAAGAACGCCGTTGCCGCCGAGAACAAGGCGCAGCGGCAGCGGCAGGCCCGGATCGCCAAGGCGGAGGCCGCGTTGGAGCGGGCCCGCACCGACACCGCGGCGCACGAGGAGGCCGACCGGCGGCTGGCCGAGGTGGTCGAACGGCACCGGGCGAACCCCGAACTGGACGCGGCCAGGCGCAGGTTGGAGCAGGCGCGGGAGAGCTGGCAGGACCTCACCGGCAGCCGCCCGCGCTGAGCCGGGCCGGATCGCGGCGCGGCCGGTGCTACTCGTCGGCGGCGGGCGCGGAGCCCAGGCGCTCGTCCAGGTAGGCGATCAGCACCGGGACATGACTGTGCGTCACTTCCTTCACCGAGGTGACCAGGGTGACCGTCCCGGTCCCGGCCAGTGCCAGCAGCTGCTGCACGGCCGCCTCCCGAGCCGGGGTCCGGTCGTCCAGCTCGGCCCGGTAGTGCTCGGCGAAGCCGGTGAAGTCGTCCAGGCCGCCGTGGTAGCGGGTGCGGACCTCGGTGGACGGGGCGATCTCCTTCAGCCACAGGTCCACCGCCGCCCGCTGCTTCGACAGGCCGCGCGGCCACAGCCGGTCCACCAGCACCCGGCTGCCGTCGTCCGGTCCCGCCGGGTCGTAGACCCGGCGCACCTGGAACCCGGTTTCCGACGACGTCATCGCAGACCTCCGCTTCGCTCCTCGGCCCCGGTTCCATTGTGGGACCGGCGAGCCCGACCCCGCCCGCTCACCGCCCGCTCACCGCCCGCCGAGGCCGGCCTCCTCCAGGTCGAGGTCGTACTGCAGCAGCCGCCGGGTGGTGTCGCTGATCCGGTGGGTGTCGTACAGCCGCCGCAGCTCCGCCGACTGCAGCGCGATGACGTCGCGCCGCAGCTGCCGGTGCACCTGGAGCACCGAGGCGTCCTCAGGGGACCGGCCCTCCCCGTCGCCGTCCTGGTCGTAGCCCCGGCTCTGCCGCAGCAGCGCCTCCAGCGGGAGCCGGGCCCGCGCCAGTGCGGCCTCGGGCGCGGCGGCGAGGTCGGCGAGCTGGTCGAGGTGCTCAAGACCGGCCCGCGCCAGCAGTTCGCGGGTCTGCTCCTGCTCGCGGGTGGTGTCCTCGGGCTCCAGGGCGATCCCGGAGCGGTTGACCAGCGGCGCCAGGCTCAGCCCCTGCGCTACCAGGGTGAACACCACGATCGCGGTGGTCAGCACCAGCACCAGCGGCCGTCCCGGCAGCGGGCTGCCGTCGTCCGCGACCAGCGGGATCGACAGCGCCGCCGCCAGCGGCATCACCCCGCGGGTGCCGGCCCAGGTCACCACCGCGGCCACCCGCCAGGAGGCCACCCCGCGGACCGGCTCCACCACCGCCGACATCGGCCACACCCACAGCACCCGCAGTCCGATCAGCAGCGCGGCCAGCCCCAGCGCCTGCAACGGCCAGGCGCCGCTGCCCGGCGGCAGCTCGCGGACCATGGTCGGCAGTTCCAGCCCGATGACCGCGAAGACCACGCTCTCCAGCAGGAAGACCACCACCGAGTAGACGGCATGCAGTTGCAGCCGGATCCGGGCGTCGCTCAGCCGGTGCCCGGAGCGGCCGAGCACCACTCCGGCCACCACCACCGCGGTCACCCCCGAGGTGTGCGCGAGCTCGGCCAGGACGTACGCCCCGTACGGGGTGACCAGCGCGATCACGGTCTCCAGCACCGGGTCGGCGGTGCGCCGCCGGATCAGCGCCACCGCCCCGGCCACGGCCGCGCCGATCACGCTGCCGCCGCCCGCCAGCAGCACGAACTGGCCCCCGGCGGCGCCCCAGCCGACCGCGCCGGAGGCGACCGCGAGACCGACCGCGACCTTGAACAGCACCAGCGAGGTGGCGTCGTTGAACAGGCTCTCCGCCTGCACCATCACCTGGACCCGGCCCGGCAGCGACAGCCTGCGGCCCAGCGCGGTCACCGCCACCGGGTCGGTGCTGGCCAGCACCGCTCCCAGCACCAGCGCCATCGGCGCGGTCAGCGGGGTCAGCGCGACCGCCAGCACCCCGACCGCCGCGGCCGAGGCCAGCACCAGTCCCAGCGCCAGGACCGTCACCGGCCGCCAGACGGTGCGCAGATCGCGCAGGGACAGCTCCTCCGCCGAGGCGTAGAGCAGCGGCGGCAGCACCACCAGGCCGATGGTCTCCGGGGCGACGTGCAGCGCGGGGGCGCCGGGTATCAGCGCGACCGCCAGCCCGGCCAGCACCAGCAGCGAGGGCGCGGGAATCCGCCACCGGCGCGCACCCGTCGCCACGACGGTCGCCAGCACCACCAGAACCAGCACCGTGCCCACAGCGCGCATCGGAGGATCTCCTGATCGCCACCGGGGTCCCCGCCGCGGGCCGCGGCAGATCCATCCCCGGGCCGACCAGACTTCCCGGCACACCGTCCGACGACCTTATCAATCGCTCAGCACCCCGGGAACGCCGTACTGATCACGGTTCCGGGCCGATCACAGGTGTCGGCACGGGTCCTAGACTGGAGGCCGGACGCCTTTCGGGAGGCTGCCATGATCCGTCGTTCGTTCCACCTCGACCACGCCGGGCACTCGGTCACCGTCGACCTCCTCGGCGGGCACACCGTGGAGGCGGAGCTGCTGGTCGACGGCAAGGAGCTCGCCGTCCGGCACGAGCGCGGCACGGAGTCGCTGCTGCTGACCGGCGAACTGCCCGACGATCCACCGCAGCCGTTCACGGTCCGGGTGGAGCACGCCCGGCGCGGGGCCCGGCACGCGGCCTGCGTGCTGGTGCTCGCCGGACGCGAGCTGCCGATGCCGGAGCGGACGGCGGCCTGAGCGGACGCGTCCCTGGCTAGGGCGATTCCGGGTCGCCGCCGCCGCGGAAGGCCGCGGCCAGGGCCGCGACGGCGAAGCCGGTCAGCACCGCCGTCGCGCACACCGGGCCCGCCGACGGCGGGACCAGGTGCAGGGTCAGCGTCACCGCGGCCACCCCCAGCGCGGTGCCCAGGCCCCGGGTCATGTTCACCATGCCGCCGCCGGTGCCCGCGGCCGAGGCCGGGATCACCCGCATCACCTGGGTGTTGTTGGCCGGCAGGAACACCCCGAGGGCCAGCCCGAGCAGCGCCAGCGGCACCGGCAGCAACTCGCTCCGGAACGGCAGCAGGAGCAGCAGGGCCAGCGCGGCCACGCAGCCGGCCGCCCCGGCCCTGCCCCGGGCCCGGTCGTCCCAGCCGGGCGGGAGGAGCCGTTCGGCCAGCGCCGCGGCCAGTGCGAACCCCAGCGGCAGTGCGGTCAGCACCAGGCCGGAGGCCAGGGCGCCGACGCCCTGCCGGGCCAGCGCCAGCGGGACCAGCACCAGCGGGCCGAACAGCACCAGGTAGCCGCACATCCCGCCGAACAGCCCGGGGGCGATCCCGCCGGACCGCAGCAGCCGCAGGTCCACCAGCGGATGCGGACAGCGGGCCTGGCGGCGGACGAAGGCCAGGCCGCCGCCGACCGCGACCAGCAGCAGCACCCCGCCGACCCAGTACGGCGGGCCGAGGCCGGAGCACACGGACAGGGCCAGCAGCGCGCTGGTGGTGGTCAGCGCCAGCAGCAGCACCCCGGCCAGGTCGGCCCGGCTCGCGGCGCTGCGCCGGTGGGTGCGGGGGAGCAGGTAGTGCCCGGCGACCAGGGCGACCACGCCGATCGGGACGTTGATGCCGAAGACCCAGCGCCAGCCGATGGTGTCCACCAGGGCGCCGCCGACGGTCGGGCCCAGCGCCAGGCCGATGGCCTGTCCGGCCGCCTGCATGCCGAGCGCGGCCCGCATCTTCCCGGCCGGGGCGGTGGTGGTGACCAGCGCGACGCTGTTGGCCTGGAGCATGGCCGCGCCCGCGGCCTGGACCACCCGGAAGGCGATCAGCGCGCCGAGCGAGGGGGCCAGTCCGCAGGCGGCGGAGGCGGCGGTGAAGACGGCGAAGCCGTAGAGGTACATCAGCTTGCGCCCGTGCCGGTCGGACAGCCGTCCGACCGGGATGAGCAGGGCGACCAGTGCCAGCATGTAGGCCAGCGAGACCCACTCGACGGCCGCGTAGCTGCTGTGGAAGCCGGTGCGCAGCGCGCCGTAGGTGAGGGTGACGATGCTGGCGTCGAGCTGGCCCATGAAGGCGCCGAAGCAGACCGCGGCCACCGCGAGCCGCCAGGCCCACGGCTGGTTGCGGATGCGCTCGGGCCGGGGCCGTTCCCAGGTCAGCAGGGCCAGCCCGCGGGGTCGGCGGACGCTCTGCTCGGGTATCGCCATGCCGCCAGCTTATCTCGGTGGCAGATATAATCTGAAGCCGAGCTTGTCTGACGGGGAGATGAACCCTCGGTGCGGTCAGCGGTCAGCGGTCAGCGGTCAGCGGTCAGCGCGAGGCGCAGCCCACCACGGCCGCGACCAGGCAGCCCAGCGCCAGTAACGCGACCGTCAGCAGGACCTGCGTCGGCGACTGGCCCAGCGGTCGGCGCAGCCGCATCCGTCCCTGCCGGGTGCGCCACTGCAGGTAGCCGACCACGGTGGTGGCGGCGGCCAGGGCGATCAGGTAGCAGGCCAGCGCGAGCCGCAGCGGGAACGGCGCCAGCTGGTGCAGCTGCAGTACGGCGAGGGCGCCCGCGAACATGCCCAGCGCGGTCCTGGTCCAGGCCAGGAAGGTGCGCTCATTGGCGAGGGTGGCCCGGTAGTCGGGCTCCTCGCCCTGCTGCCACCAGGCCTGGCCGTCGGGCGCCCGCTCGGGCCGGGCCGCCGCGTCCTCGGTCGCCATGCGGGCCGCTCCTTCAGGGGGTGACCAGGGGGAAGTTCGGGTCGAAGCTGTCGAGCAGGGCGGCGAAGTCGGTCAGCGCGCTCGCGTCGCCGGTGAGCGCCACCGCGCCGCGTTGGACCAGCTGGTCGGCCGAGTCCGGCCGCAGCAGCACCCCGGAGAGGGCGGCTTTGGGGCCCGAGACGGTGAGCCGGGTGTCCGGCGACGCCCCGAGCCTGGCGTTGAGCACGCCGTGGCCGACCCACATGGTCCAGGTCTGGTCCAGGTCGGTGAAGGCGAAGTCGATCCGCAGCTCGGCCTCGGCCGCCTTCTCGCCGATGAGGTGGACCGCGACGAAGTCGAACAGGATGTCGATCGGCATCGCCAGGACGGTGTCCTGGCTGGCGGTGGCGAAGGTGGCGGGCTGGACCCCCTCGCGCAGCTCCTTGGCGGCGGTCAGCAGGATGCCGCGCCACTGCGGGCCCTCGGCCTGGTAGCCCATCTGCTCGTAGGCGTCGGCCTGGAGGTCGCGGGCTGCCTGGTTCTCCGGCTGGGCGAAGACCAGGGTGTGCAGCAGCTGCGTCACCCAGCGGTAGTCGGCGGCGGCGAAGGCCCGGCGCCCCTCCTCCATGATCTTCTCGGCGCCGATCAGCTCGGTGAACCGGCGGGCCGACTCGACCGGCGGGTGCGGGTGCAGCGAGACCGGGTCGCCGTCCCACAGGCCCAGCTCCTTTGCGAACACCGCCCGGACGTCGTGGTGCAGCGTGCCGTGGTAGCCGCGGTTGAACCACCTGCGGCCCAGCGCCTCCGGCAGTTCGATCTCCTCGGCCGCCTCCAGCGGGGTGCGGCCCTTGTTGGCCAGCCGCAGCGCCTGGTCGTGGATGTACTTGTAGGTGTCCCGCTGCGACTCCAGCAGGGTGACCACGCCGTCGTTGCCCCAGACCGGCCAGGTGTGCGGCCCGTAGTGGACCTGGGCCTGGTCGCCCCAGCGCTGCAGCGTCTCGTCCAGGTAGCGGGCGAAGTTGCGCGCGTCCCGGGTGCGGGCGCCGCGCAGGGTCTGGATGTTGTGCAGGCTGTGGTTGGCGTTCTCGCCGCAGGTCAGCGCGCCGAGCTGGGGGATTCAGAGGTGCATCTCCTCCGGCGCCTCGGTGTCCGGGGCGTAGAGGAACTCGAACTCCAGGCCGCCCAGGTCGCGCCGGGTGCCGGTCTCGGTGATCGGGTCGGTCGGCGAGAGGTAGGAGATGGTCACGCCCGGGACCGAGGTGATGCCGATGCCGCAGCTGACGTGCCCAGTCGGGCTGAGGTCGAGCAGGCTGCCGAAGGCGTAGGAGGCGCGGCGCGACATGGCGTTGCCGGCGATGACGTTCTCGCCCAGCGCGTGCTTGTCGAAGGACGCGACCGTGCCCGGGGCGATGATCGGGACCTTGCCCGACGCCACGTCGGCCGGGTCCACCACGCCCTTGACGCCGCCGTAGTGGTCGATGTGGGTGTGCGTGTAGACCACTGCGGCCAGCGGCTTGTCGCTGACGTGCTCGCGGACCATGGCCATGCCCTGCCGGGCCGCCTCGACCGAGGCCGTGCAGTCGACGACCACCAGGCCGGTCTCGCCCTCGATCACGGTCAGGTTGGCGATGTCGTTGTTGCGCACCTGGTAGACGCCGTCGACCACCTTGTACAGCCCGCCCTTGCGGATCAGCTGGGACTGCCGCCACAGGCTCGGGTGGACGGTGTCCGGGGCGGGTGCGTCGTCGGCGAGGTAGTCGAACCTGGCCGTGTCGAAGACGACCTTGCCGTCGGTGCTGTAGAGCTTGTCCGGGAAGGGCGCGATCAGGCCGCGGTCGGCGTCGGCGAAGTCCTGCCGGTCGGCCATGTCGTACCGGGCGACCGCTTCGCGGTTGGCGGCGGCGGTCGCGGATGTGGCGTCCTTCGGAGTGCGGACCATGCTGACGACTCCTCTGCCCGTGGACCACCCACGCTTCCCTGCCGGGCCGGGCCCGGCAACGCGGGCAGCCCGTCCGGGCGACGCCGGTCCGTCACCGGGCCCGCCGGCATGGGGCGGGCCTGGCGGATCCGGGGTTCCTCGGCGAGGTGTGAGTGCTGCTGACGGTTCGACACGGGGCCGAGCAGGCAGGTCGGACCCCGCCGCCGCGACGGACGCCGAGCGCAGCCGGCCGAGCGCCGGCTCTCGGACACCGCGGATCTGCGGTCCGTTGTCGGTCGTGGCCCGTAGGCTGGTCGGTATGGCGAAGAGTGGTGGTGCTGCGGTTACCGGTGGGCCGGGGTTCAACAAGGCGAAGGTGCCGACGACGCACACCGGGCTGGTGCGGCAGGCGCGGAAGATCAACCGGGCGCTGGCGGAGGTGTATCCGTACGCGCATCCGGAGCTGGACGGGGCTTGACCCTGTTGTGAGGACACGTCTTATGCAGCTTGGGCGAGTGTAGTTGCTTGGTTTTCGAGGGTCGTCTCGAAGGTGATCGGGCTGGTCTGGCCGAGGTAGGAGTGGCTTCGGCGGGTGTTGTAGCGGGTGAGCCAGCGGAAGGCGGTCAGCCGGGCTTGGTCGGCGGTGGCCCAGTTCGAGGAGCCCCGGAGGGTCTCGCGTTTGAGGGAGGCGTTGAACGCTTTGGCCAGGGCGTTGTCGGCGGAGCTGCCGACGGCGCTCAGGACCGGGTCACACCGGCACGGTGGCAGCCGTCGGCGAATGCCCTGGACGTGTATTGCGCTCCGTGATCGCTGGGAAAAGCGCTCCGCGCAGGCTGCCGCGGGTGCGCTCGGCAGCCGTGAGGGCGTCGATGACCAGGTCGGCGCGCATGCCGTCGGAGTCGGCATGGACGGCACGTATGCGCTCCGCGAGTACGGCATCGGCGGCCGCTCTGGCGGAACGGGCCGGGGCACCGGCCGTCCAGCGGTAGAACCCGGATCGGGACAGGCCCATGACCTGGCACAGCCGCTTGACGCCGAAGGCGTGCTGGTGGTCGGCGACGAACTGGAAGCGGCTCACCAGTTGGTCTCGCCCGCGAAATACTTCGCTGCCCGGCGCAGGATCTCGCGCTCCTGCTTCAGCTCGGCGACCTGCCGACGAAGCTCCCGGTTCTCCGCCTCGACCGTACTCTCGACCGGCGCCGGACGAGAGGGAGTCGGACGCGCCACGGTGCCCGGGGCCGCCGCACGGATCCAGCTCCGCAGCGTCTCGGTGTTCACCCCCAGATCAGCGGCGACCGAAGCGACCCTCACGCCCGGACGCGAGCGGTACAACGCGACAGCATCCGCCTTGAACTCCAGCGGGTAGCGCTTCATCCCCACAGGGACTCCGTTCTCCTGAACCATCAAGATCCAGTGTCTACGGTGTCCTCACAACAGGGGTAACGCCCGTCCAGGTCTTCCCCAACGACGACGCCCTGCTCAGGCTCGTCACCGCCGTGCTGTTCGAGCTACACGACGAATGGATCGCCTTCCCCCGCCGCTACCTGCCTGAAGGCAGCATGGAAGAGCTCTACCCAATCGAACTCCCCGAAAGCGCCCCCGCACTACCCAACACCACCACCGAGTGATCGCCTACATCACACCAAGGGACGCGATCCGGATACCGAGGTTCGCTACCGGTCGGTCGATCTCCTGGGCTGCCTTGGACAGGCTTCGAGGGCTTACGCGGACGGTGTGTCCGCCCTGCTGGGCGACAGCGCTTCCAGGGCGACGCGCTCCGGCACGGTGCCCGTCGCTGACGCGGCCTTGTGGGCCTTGGTGCGGTTGAACGACTCTCGCTGTGTGCCAGGGCTGCTCGAGCGGATCGGTGGATCACCAAGCGGGTTTGCCCGAGGCAGCGGGGTGCACGTCAGCCGAGGGTTGCCCTACTTCCCACAACTGCCGGCCCTCAGCGAGCTGCTGCTGGAGGCCGGTGATCATGCCGAGATGCTGCTTCCGGCAGTCCGCTACCAGTTGCGTCGCACGACGGACGGTCAGCTGCTCAGCCGGTTCGCAGAGGTGCTTGCGGCCTGGGGGCTGTCAGCGACGGCGCTTTTCCCCTACTTCGGGCGGTTGCTGTCGGCGTAATTCCCCACCCTGACGGCGGTCGGTTCCCCAGGGGGATCCCGGTCGTCGGCAGGGGCCGGTCTACTCCCGGTT
>NZ_JBHFAB010000008.1:173570-276013 GCF_042510955.1 Streptacidiphilus cavernicola | reverse complement strand
AACCGGGAGTAGACCGGCCCCTGCCGACGACCGGGATCCCCCTGGGGAACCGACCGCCGTCAGGGTGGGGAATTACGCCGACAGCAACCGCCCGAAGTAGGGGAAAAGCGCCGTCGCTGACAGGAGCAGCCCGTGGCGGCTAGGGCGAGCGCGAGGTGGGTCGGATCACCCCCGCGTTGGCGGGGAGCAGGGCACGCCGGGTCCGCCAGGCGAGGGCCGTGGCGGATCACCCCCGCGTTGGCGGGGAGCAGGTGGTGCCGAAGGCGGCCGACCCGGCCCCGTACGGATCACCCCCGCGTTGGCGGGGAGCAGTGAGCGAGGAGCGTCTCGCTGAGATCCAGTCCCGGATCACCCCCGCGTTGGCGGGGAGCAGCCGCTCGACGGCCCGCTGGCAGTCTCGATGGTCGGATCACCCCCGCGTTGGCGGGGAGCAGCTCATCGCGTACTTCCCGCAACAGCGGGTCTGCGGATCACCCCCGCGTTGGCGGGGAGCAGGACGCCGAGACGGCCGACAGAGCCCGCGCCTACGGATCACCCCCGCGTTGGCGGGGAGCAGTCGGTGATCTCGGTCGCGGTCACGCCGCCGATCGGATCACCCCCGCGTTGGCGGGGAGCAGCCGCGGTCAAGGACGGTGTCCGCCACCTCCCGCGGATCACCCCCGCGTTGGCGGGGAGCAGGACCGGCAGAGCCGTGGCGCGTACTTCATCGGCGGATCACCCCCGCGTTGGCGGGGAGCAGGCCATCAGGTCAACTCCTCGCGTAGTACAGGGCGGATCACCCCCGCGTTGGCGGGGAGCAGAGCCTCGCCCTCTTCATCGCTGGCGTGGTCGCCGGATCACCCCCGCGTTGGCGGGGAGCAGCGTAACCCCGGACGGCAGCTGTTCGCAGATGACGGATCACCCCCGCGTTGGCGGGGAGCAGCCGAGGTAGTCCGCCAGGAACGCGGTCACACCCGGATCACCCCCGCGTTGGCGGGGAGCAGATGCCCAGGTTTTCCGCGCCGGTCTCGATCTGCGGATCACCCCCGCGTTGGCGGGGAGCAGGTCGACGGGCGGGGGGACCTGGTCGTGACCGACGGATCACCCCCGCGTTGGCGGGGAGCAGCCCGGAATCGCCGAGAAGGCGATCAACGGCGACGGATCACCCCCGCGTTGGCGGGGAGCAGGCCGCCCCCGGACGAGATCAGCGTCACCCGGCCGGATCACCCCCGCGTTGGCGGGGAGCAGAGGAGACCAGCCATGCCCGCTCCGAACTACGACGGATCACCCCCGCGTTGGCGGGGAGCAGGCGGAGGGCCTGGGCCTGTCCTTCCTGATCGCCGGATCACCCCCGCGTTGGCGGGGAGCAGCTGACCATGTACGTCGCCGGCCTGCTCCTGGGCGGATCACCCCCGCGTTGGCGGGGAGCAGAGCTGCCGGATCATCGAGGGCACCCCGATGGACGGATCACCCCCGCGTTGGCGGGGAGCAGGGAAGGGGTCGGTCAGGTTCACAGCACGCTCGCGGATCACCCCCGCGTTGGCGGGGAGCAGACCACCGAGATGATCAACTCCGTGGACTCCGCCGGATCACCCCCGCGTTGGCGGGGAGCAGGTTCTCCAGCAGGATGCCGCCGTTGCCGATCTCGGATCACCCCCGCGTTGGCGGGGAGCAGCCCCCGGATGGGTGTTTTCCCTGCCCAGCCGTCGGATCACCCCCGCGTTGGCGGGGAGCAGCCCCCGGATGGGTGTTTTCCCTGCCCAGCCGTCGGATCACCCCCGCGTTGGCGGGGAGCAGACCATCTGCGCATGGCTGAGAAGATGATCCACCGGATCACCCCCGCGTTGGCGGGGAGCAGGGTTCATGGACTGGCTGGGGCTGCTGATGGCGCGGATCACCCCCGCGTTGGCGGGGAGCAGTACCACATGGCCGCGGCGCCGGCCGCGCCGTACGGATCACCCCCGCGTTGGCGGGGAGCAGCAGTACCGGCTGGACGCGTTCGACAACGTGATCGGATCACCCCCGCGTTGGCGGGGAGCAGCCCTTGCCGCCCCCGCCGCCGCCCTGCGGGGCCGGATCACCCCCGCGTTGGCGGGGAGCAGCCGAAGCCCTCCCCGGAACCCCCCTGGGAGGGCGGATCACCCCCGCGTTGGCGGGGAGCAGCCCGGGTCGGCGCTGGACGTCGCGGCCGTCGCCGGATCACCCCCGCGTTGGCGGGGAGCAGCTGATCGACCCCGCGTCCGGGGAGAGCCCCGACGGATCACCCCCGCGTTGGCGGGGAGCAGCTCTGGACCCCGGACGCGAACACGGTGGTCGACGGATCACCCCCGCGTTGGCGGGGAGCAGCAGTACCGGCTGGACGCGTTCGACAACGTGATCGGATCACCCCCGCGTTGGCGGGGAGCAGCCGCCCAGGACGCCGGCGCGATGCTGGTCAAGCGGATCACCCCCGCGTTGGCGGGGAGCAGCAGTACCGGCTGGACGCGTTCGACAACGTGATCGGATCACCCCCGCGTTGGCGGGGAGCAGACCACCGAGATGATCAACTCCGTGGACTCCGCCGGATCACCCCCGCGTTGGCGGGGAGCAGATGAACCCGTTCTGGTCCAGCAGCAACTACTACGGATCACCCCCGCGTTGGCGGGGAGCAGCCGGCCCGGTGGTGGCCACGTCGTCAGCTCGACGGATCACCCCCGCGTTGGCGGGGAGCAGACCATCTGCGCATGGCTGAGAAGATGATCCACCGGATCACCCCCGCGTTGGCGGGGAGCAGCGCGTCCGGGGTCCAGAGCCGGTTCAGCAGGTCGGATCACCCCCGCGTTGGCGGGGAGCAGTGCATGTCCCGCTGGGTCCCCTGGACCCGCTGCGGATCACCCCCGCGTTGGCGGGGAGCAGACCATCTGCGCATGGCTGAGAAGATGATCCACCGGATCACCCCCGCGTTGGCGGGGAGCAGTGGGTCCCGTACGCCTCCGCGAGCTTGACCAGCGGATCACCCCCGCGTTGGCGGGGAGCAGGTAGCCTCCCCACTCCTCCCCCCGCAGCGTCTCGGATCACCCCCGCGTTGGCGGGGAGCAGTAGGGGTTCTTCTCCCCGCCGGTCTCCTGGGCCGGATCACCCCCGCGTTGGCGGGGAGCAGCTCTGGACCCCGGACGCGAACACGGTGGTCGACGGATCACCCCCGCGTTGGCGGGGAGCAGACGATGATGCCGCGCCCGACCGGGGTGTACGTCGGATCACCCCCGCGTTGGCGGGGAGCAGATGGCCCACAGCCACACGGGCAGGTGGAACCACGGATCACCCCCGCGTTGGCGGGGAGCAGCAGCGTGCGGGTCCCGCCCCGCTCCACCCACACGGATCACCCCCGCGTTGGCGGGGAGCAGCCGGGTGTCCAGGCGCTCCCGGATGCCGCGGGCGGATCACCCCCGCGTTGGCGGGGAGCAGCGGTCGTACTCCGCGTCGATCTCGTCCAGTCGCGGATCACCCCCGCGTTGGCGGGGAGCAGATCCTCGTCCTGATCATCTACGTCAGCATGGTCGGATCACCCCCGCGTTGGCGGGGAGCAGCCCCCGGATGGGTGTTTTCCCTGCCCAGCCGTCGGATCACCCCCGCGTTGGCGGGGAGCAGTAGGGGTTCTTCTCCCCGCCGGTCTCCTGGGCCGGATCACCCCCGCGTTGGCGGGGAGCAGGCCCCGCCGGCGGTGGTGGACGTCCACTGGAGCGGATCACCCCCGCGTTGGCGGGGAGCAGATCAGCTGGACGGCCTTGCGGTTCTCCGTCGCCGGATCACCCCCGCGTTGGCGGGGAGCAGAGGGCGGTTGTGCTGGGCCTCATGGGCTCATCCGGATCACCCCCGCGTTGGCGGGGAGCAGTTGCTGCTCGCGATCAGGTGGTAGCTGGAGAGCGGATCACCCCCGCGTTGGCGGGGAGCAGCCTTCCTGATTGGTCGTCGCCTATGACCCCGCCGGATCACCCCCGCGTTGGCGGGGAGCAGGCGCCCGCGGTGTACCGCAGTTCCGGCGCCAGCGGATCACCCCCGCGTTGGCGGGGAGCAGGGCCGGGCCTACGCCAAGCGCCTCGGGAACAGCGGATCACCCCCGCGTTGGCGGGGAGCAGGCTTTTTGACCTGCGGTTTAGACGGGCCTTTGCGAATTCTTGACTATCGGTCGCCGACTGTAGCTAGTCACGTTCCCAGCCTAGCCGGGACTCCGCCGGTACGGAGTTCCGCAGCCGCGAGGAGGTGGTGGCACGCAGACCCAGCTGTCGGACGGGAGGTTCATTGCGGAGCGGATGTCAGTGGTGGGTGCTTGGATGCGGTCCGTGTTGCTGACTCGAAAGTGGGGCGCGGATGTTGGAGTGGGACGGGTGCGGCGAGGATGTGAGCCCGTGGGGCAAGGCAGGTACTCAACGGCCAGTGACGGCTTATCCGTTGCTGTTTCACCTGCTGGACACGGCGATTGTGGTGCAGGAGCTGTGGGATCGGTTCCTGGCTTCGAATCAGCGGGCTTGCATTGCCGCAGGGTTAGGCATCTCGGAGGCTGAGGCCCGTGTGGTCGTGGCGTTCTGGGCGGGGCTTCATGACCTGGGGAAGTTGACGCCGGGATTCCAGCAGTGCGTGGCGGAGGCGTATACCGGCCTGAGCAAGGTGCTACGCGACGATGTCGGCGAGGTGGACGGCATGCGGCACGACCGTGCGTCGATGCACACTGTGCTGGGCCCGCTGTCGGACCTCGGGTACGCGGCGGACGCGAACAAGGATCCGGGGGTGCGGGCGGCCCAGATCCTGGGTGGTCACCACGGGCGGTTCCAGCCGATGGATCTGGCACGCCTTCAGCAGCTCGCACGGTCGGGTGTCGATGACGGTCTCGGCGGCGCGCAGTGGCGGCAGTTGCGCAAGGACTACGTCGGCGCTGTTCACGGTCTGCTCGGTGTGCCAGTGGTTCCGCAGCGGATGACTGCTCCCAGCGCGGTGCTGATCACGGGATTGGTGATCCTTGCCGACTGGCTGGTCAGTCAGGAGCACTACTGGCGGCCTTGGGCCGGGGGTCAGATGATCGGTGCGGCGGAGCACTTCGCGCGTGCCTGTGTCGCGGCGCCGGGCCTGGTGGCCGACGCGGGTCTGGTGCGGGTCGGCCTATCGCGCAAGGGCTTTACCCAGGTGCATGGCATTGAGCGACCCAATCCGCTGCAGGCTTCGATCATGGAGGAGCTGCCCGAGGCAGTGGCGGGCAGCGGTGCGGGGATCCTGGTGGTCACGGCCGCGACGGGGGACGGGAAGACGGAAACGGCGCTCGAGGCCGAGCGGATCCTGGCGCAGGCGGCGGGAACGTCGGGCCTGTGCTTCGTGCTGCCGACGATGGCGACCAGCGACGAGATGTACAAGCGGGTGGCCGCGGTCGTGGCCGCGCAGATGCGGCCCGATGCGGGTGCCGCGGTGACGTTGACGCACAGCATGGCGTGGCTGAACACGGCGTACAGCGATGAGGACCTGGCGGTAGCGGGCGACGACGTGGTCTCGGACGAGGAGTCGACACCGGACGGCGGTGTGCGCGCGACGCTGCCGGGCAGGTGGCTGCGGGGTGCCAAGCGTCCCCTGCTGGCGCAGTTCGCCGTGGGGACCATCGACCAGTCGTTGCTGGGCGTCCTTCCGGTCCGACACAACGCGTTGCGGCTGCTGGCCCTGTCGGGGAAGACCTTCGTGGTCGACGAGGCGCATGCGTACGACCCGTACATGCAGGTCCTGCTGTGCCGGCTGCTGCAGTGGCTGGGGTCCTACAACTGTCCGGTGGTGCTGCTGTCGGCGACGCTGCCGTCCTCGGTGGGCGAGCGGCTGGTCCGCGCCTACCTCGAGGGCGGCAAGCAGGTGGGCACAACGGCGCTGGGGCAAATGCCGTTTCGGCCGCCCTATCCGGGCTGGCTCTTCGTGAACGCCTCGGGCAGGTCGACGGCCATCTCGCAGCGGCGCCAGGAGGAGCAGAGCGCCGAGCGCCGGTACCGGCTGCGCGTGGATGTGCGCCTGGTGCGGCACCTGCCCGAGCCCCGGGACGGCGGAGCGCTGCCCGGCGATGCCCGGCTGGCGGTGCTGGAGGAGGTCCTGGATCCCCTGGTCGCCGGGGGAGGCTGCGCGGCGGTGGTGTGCACGACGGTGGCGGACGCGCAGGAGACGTACGCCTTCCTCAGACACCGGTTCGCGCTGAAGGCCGGCGAGGAGATCGTGTTGCTGCACGCGCGTTTCCCCGGCGACCAGCGGGAGCAGGTGACGCGGACGGTGGTGGAAGCGCTGGGGCGCATCGGCCGGCGCCCGGAGCGGATGGTGGTGGAATCGGTACGGGTACTGGGCTGCTACCAGCAGCTGGACGGACGCACGACCCTCGACCCGCGGGGCGAGCACCCACTTCCCCAGCCGAAGGCGGGACGGTTCAGCGCCGCGGACGTGCGGGCCGTGATGCGCCGTACGCTCCCGGTCCGGGCCGGCCTGTTCAAGGCACGCACAGCGGAGCAGGACGCCCCGGTGTCGTGGCGGGATCATCCCCTACTAAGCGACCTGCTGCTGCTCGCCCATCCGGTGGTCGGCAGCAAGGCCGAGGGGGTCCGGATCGGCGCCGCCGTGTTCCGGCTCGACCCCGAACTCGGCCTCGTGCACCTCCGGGATTGAGCAAATCACCTCCCAATCAACGCTTTTGAAGCTACGGTCTTTTCAGGTGCCACTGATTGAACCCCCACAACGGCGGGGACCGGTGCGACACCCCATCGTGCTCGTCACCGCCGCATCAACGCGGATCACCCCCGCGTCGACGGGGATGCCCACACGCTAGCGCCCACACACCGCGCTCTTGAAGAAAGCGAGCCGCACATGTCTGACCCGCCCCGCTATGACCTGCGGGAGGAGCCCTGGATCCCGGTCCGCATCGCCGACCTGACGGTGTCGGTGGGTCTGCGGGAACTGTTCCTGCGGGCCCATGACATCGAGGACCTCGCGCTGCCGGTCCCCCCGGCCGCCTCCGCCCTGCTGCGCGTGCTGACCGTGATCGCGGCGCGGATCACCGCTCTGGACGACCCGGACCTGTACGCCGACGACTGGCTGGACGCCCGCAAGGCTGCGCTGCTGCGCCGCGGCGGATTCGACGCGGCCGCCGTGCACGCCTACTTCGACCGCCCCGACCTGGTGCACCGCTTCGGGCT
Source organism: Streptacidiphilus cavernicola (assembly GCF_042510955.1). NCBI lineage: Bacteria > Bacillati > Actinomycetota > Actinomycetes > Kitasatosporales > Streptomycetaceae > Streptacidiphilus > Streptacidiphilus cavernicola. The sequence goes on along the minus strand of NZ_JBHFAB010000008.1, from coordinate 268,853 downwards.
GTTCGACCGGGACCGCCCGTTCCTGCAGGACCCTGCGTTGAGCGAGCAGTGCTCCAAGCGCGCCGGGGTGAACAAGCTCGCCTTCGGCCGCGCCGCCGGCAACAACCCCACCTGGTGGGGGCCCTTCCACGACACCGAGCCACAGCCCCTGCCCGCCGACCAGGCCGCCTGGTACCTGCTCGTCCAGCACTTCTACGGCCCCAGCGGACGCTGCTCGGCGCGCACGGTGGACGGCCGCACCGACGCCAACAGCACCGCGGGACCGCTGCGCAAGACCATCTCCTTCCACCCCCTGGGCCGCACCCTGCACGAGTCGCTGCTGGCTTCGGTCCCGCGGCTGACCGAAGGCGCCACGGGCACAACGGACCTGTGTCCGTGGGAGGAACCGGACGCGCCGGACCCCCGTCCCACGCCGACCCCGCTGACCTGGCCCGGCCGCCTGCTGACGGGTCGTTCGCGGCACGCACTGCTGCTGCTGCCCACCGCCGACGGGCGCGCCGTCACCGACGCCTACCTGACCTGGGGCACCCGGCACCCCGCCCTGGCCGCCACCGACCCGTACCTGGTGATGAACACCGTGCGTACCGGGCCCAACGCCGGCAACCGCTACTCACGGGAGGCGGATCCGGCCCGCGCACTGTGGCGTGACCTGGACGCCCTGCTCCTCAAGAGCGACGCAACCGCCGGGTTCCACCGTCCCACGATCTTCCAGGACCTCAACGACCTTCCCAGTGACCTGCGTTCCGCACTTCGGGTGCGCGCCTACGGCTTCGAACAGGACGGCCAGCAGGTCGACACGTCCTGGTTCACCTCGGTCACCCCGCCGCTGCTGCGCTGGACCGAGGAGCAGGACCCAGCAGCGGCCCGGCGGATCTCCCTGTGCCGCGAGGCGGCCGAGGAGGTCGCCAACAAGCTCGGCTTCGCCGCGGCGATCGCCTGGGCCGAGGCGACGCTGCCCCCTCCCAAGGAGGGCTCGCAGGTCAAGGCCGACACCCGCAGGCCCGGTCCCTGGCGCCAGCGCGCCTGGGCCGAGTACTGGCCGCAGGCGGAGACCACGTTCTGGGCCCTGCTGCAGGACACCGCCACCGAGCCCTACCGCGCCTTCACCCGCGTCGCCGGGCAGGCCCTGCACGCTGCCGTGGGCACCGCGGAGAAGGAGCAGAAGGCGGCCCGCGCCGTCAGCCACGCCCTGGGCATCCTGCGCACCGTCATCCCCGCCGCAACTCCCGCCCGGCCCGGCCCCAAGGAGGCAGCATGAGCACGCCCGCCCCGCCCGAACCCGGCACCGAATCACGGTCGGAGAAGCGGCACCGGTCGGCGCAGGAGTACGTCACCGCGGTGGTCGCCATGTGCGCCGACACCGGCACCCGCGCCGACCTGCGCAGTGGACTGGGGCGCCCGTTGGAGCAGTGCGCACGCATGCACCGGTGGCTGGCCTGGCGCGTGCCGCAGGACAGTTTCGGCGAGCGGGCGCACTACGCGGTCGCCTCGCTGATCGCCGACCGTCCCCGCGCCGTACGCGAGGCGCAGGCCGCCCGTGCGGCGACCGAGCCCGCCAACGCGCCCGGTACCGGGTCCGCCACGGTCACCGAGCCCGCACCCCTCCAACCCGTTCCCTGGCACCACAGGCCCAACCTGGGGACCGGGCTGGGACAGGCGGTGCTGGCGGGGATGAAGGAGGGCTCCGCCGAGTCCCATCTGCGATTGCTGACCCGCCAGGGCTTCATCTCGGTCCACCCTCGACTGCCGTCGCTGCTGCGGTACGTCCAGGACAAGGGCACCGAAGTCGACTGGGCAGTCCTGCTGGAGGACCTCTCGGCCTGGGACCTGGCACGCGACGCCATCGCCACCCGCTGGCTCCAGTCCTTCTACCGCACCCTGCATGCCCCGCGCCCCGGCTCAGACACCCCCGCAGACGCGCAGTCCTCCCGGACCGAAGAGAGTGAGACCCGCTGATGGCCCTGTACATCGACCTGCACGTACTGCAGTCCGTCCCCTTCTCCAACCTCAACCGCGACGACCTGGGCTCGCCCAAGACCGTCCGCTACGGCAGCACCGACCGGGTCCGGGTCTCCAGCCAGTCCTGGAAGCGCGAGATCCGCCACGAGGTCGAGGAACGGCTGGGCGAGTACGCCCGGCGCACCCGCCTGGTCCCGGCCAAGGTCGCCGAAACCCTCGTCGCATCCGACCACGGCTGGCCCGAGGACCTGGCCAAGTTCGCGGGCGAGCAGGTCGCCCGCTCAGCGGGCAAGGACGGCCTGAAAACCGAGGAGGGCGGCAAGACCTCCGTCCTGCTCTACCTGCCCCAACGCGGTATCGAGGAACTCGCCGTCCTGTGCGCCGAGCATCGCCCCGAATTGGAAGCCGCCCTCGGCACGAAGGCCAAGGCCGCCAAGGCGAAGGACGCGGCGCTGCTGCCCAGGGACCGGGTCAACAACATCCTCAAGAGCCGCACCGCCACCATCGACCTGTTCGGACGGATGCTCGCCGAACTGCCCGGAGGCAAGGTCGACGGAGCAGTCCAGGTCGCCCACGCCTTCACCACCCACGGATCGGACCCCCAGCGGGACTTCTTCACCGCCGTCGACGACTGGCTGCCCGCCGTGGAGACCGGCAGCGGCCACATGCAGACCGGCGAGTTCGCCACCGGCAACTTCTACCGCTTCGCCACCGTGAACCTGACCGACCTGCTCAAGAACCTCGGCCAGGACCGCACCCGGGCCAGGGAACTGGTCGAACTGTTCATCGACGCCTACCTCATGTCCATCCCGCAGGCCAAGAAGAACAGCACCGCCGCACACACCCTGCCCGATCTGGCCTACTTCGCCGTCCGCGACCGACGCCCGGTCTCCTTCGCCGCAGCCTTCGAACAGCCTGTCCGCGCCTCGGCCGGCGGCTTCGCCGAACCCGCCAGGCGAGACCTGGACACCTACGCCGCCGCAGTGCAGCGCCTGACCGGCGGACGCGGACGCCTGGCCCACGGCCACGCCTGCATCGATGACAAACCGCTGGAGAACCTGGGCACCCGCCACAGCTCCTTCGCCGACTTCACCGACGCCGCCCTGGACACGGCCTTCACCCAGCCGGACCCCGAATGAACGCCCTGATTCTGCGGCTGGCCGGCCCGCTGCAGTCCTGGGGTGAACGCTCAGCGTTCAACACCCGCGACACCGCTCCGTTCCCCACCCGGTCCGCCCTGATCGGCATGCTCGCTGCCGCTGAGGGCCGCAGCCGTTACGCCGACCTGGACCACTACGCACCGCTGGAAGTCACCGTCAGAATCGACCGCCCCGGCAACCGACTGATCGACTTCCACACCGTCGGCGGCGGCCTGCCCGCCGCCCACACCGTCCCCACCAGCGAAGGCGGACACCGGCCCGCCGACGCCGCCACGATGGTCACCCGCCGCCACTACCTGGCCGACGCCGCCTTCACCATCGCCCTGGCCGGCCCCGACCCCCTCCTGGAACGCCTCGCCGCCGCCCTGGAGCGACCCGCCTGGGCCCCCTATCTGGGCCGACGCTCCTGCGTGCCGGACGAACCGCTCCTGCTGCGCGACAACGTCACCGACCCGCTGACGGAACTGCGCACCGCCGTCCCCCTCTGCCTTGCCCGACCCCCCGCGTCCGGGCAGAGCACCGTGCGCGTCGGCTTCGTGTGGGAGAGCCCACCACCGGGCCTCGCCGCCGACGCCCAGCTGTACGAAGTCACCGACGTCCCCACCAGCTTCGCACCCGACAACCGCAGCTACAGCGCCCGACGCCTGTGGCGCACCGACGAGGACCTCCCCACTGACCTCTACGCCGGACGCAACCCTGCCGAGCGCCTCATCGACTACGCACTGCGGCAGAGCACATGACCACAGCACCCACCACCGCACCGGCCGCATCCACGCCGGCGCGCAGCACGAAGGAAGGGGCCCGGTGACCCTCGCATCACTGACCCGCATCCAGCTCAACCCCCGTCACCCCGCCGTCCGCAAGGACCTCGCCGACGCGATCGGCCTGCACAAGACCGTTATGCGCCTGGCCCCCCAGCACCTGGGCGAGCACCCGCGCCGGCAGGGCGGCGTGCTCTTCCGCCTCGACGAGGACCCCAGCGGCACCGTCCTGCTCGTCCAGACAACCCACCTGCCCGACCTGGGCCAACTGCCCGCCGGCTACGGCCACGCCGACACCCGCGACCTCGGCCCCATGTTCAAAGCCCTGACCGCAGGCATCCACGTGCGCTACCGCATCGCCGGCAACGCCGCCAAACGCCTGCGCCCCCCGGCCGAACAGGAAGCCGCCGGCCGCACCCACGGCAAAGTCGTCCCGCTCCACGGCGAGGAAGCCGCGGCCTGGTGGCGCCGCCGCTCCGCCGAAGCCGGACTCGACGTCCACACCGTCCTGGCCACCCAGTTGCGCCCAGCCTGCACCCGCACCGCGGCAGGCCCCCGCCATGAACTCACCCGCTTCGACGGCACCGCCACCGTCACCGACCCCACTGCCCTTGCCGCCGCCATCGTCACGGGCATAGGCAAAGGAAAGCCCTACGGCGCCGGACTCCTCAGCCTGGCCCCCGCAGGCTGCGGATGAGCGTCCAACGCAGCGCCGACGCCAGGGCGAAACTGGCCGCCCCCACCCTCGCGATGCTCCCCAAGATCGCCGATTCGCTCTCGTTCCTCTACCTCGACCTCGTCCGCATCGTCCAGGACGACACCGGCGTCTGCGCCCAGATCGAAACCAGGAACGGCACCGACACCGTCTACCTGCCCACCGCGGCACTGTCCTGCGTCCTGCTCGGCCCCGGCACTTCCATCACCGCCCGAGCCCTGAGCACCCTGGCCCGCCACGGCACCACCGTGGTCTGCACCGGCTCCGGCGGCGTACGCGCCTACGCCGGCGTCCTTCCCGACTCCCTCACCACCACCTGGCTCGAACACCAAGCCCGCAGCTGGGCCGACCCCGCCACCCGCCTGGGCGTCGCCGTCCGCATGTACCGACAGCGCTTCGCCACCCCCGTACCGGCCGGCACCACCTTGGCCCAACTACGCGGTATGGAAGGGCAACGCATGAAAGCCCTCTACCGCCACTTCGCCCAACAGCACGGCATCGGACGCTTCCGCCGCAACTACCAACCTGACCAATGGGACCAGCAGGACCCCGTCAACCTCGCCCTGTCCTCCGCCAACACCTGCCTGTACGGCGTCGTCCACGCCGCCCTGCTCGCCATGGGCTGCTCCCCCGCCCTCGGCTTCGTCCACGCCGGCACCCAGCACTCCTTCGTCTACGACATCGCCGACCTCTACAAAGCCGAGACCACCATCCCCCTCGCCTTCGCCCTCCACAACTCCAGCAACCCCGAACAGGAAGCCCGCCGCAAACTCCGCGACGGCTTCCGCCTCGTCAAACTCCTCCCACGGATCGTCACCGACATCCAGGCCCTCCTCGCCCCCGACACCGGGGCCGAGGACCCCGACCCGGCACCGGACCGCCAAGGAGTCGACATGGTCCACCTCTGGGACCCCCAACTCGGAGTCCTGCCCGCGGGCGTCAACTACGCAGGAGACACCTGACATGGCCTCCATGGTCGTCATCGCCACCACCGCCGTCCCCGACCACCTGCGCGGCGCCCTCAGCCGCTGGACCCTGGAGGTCACCCCCGGAATCTTCGTCGGCACCGTCTCCGCACGCGTCCGCGACCAACTCTGGGAAGCCACCAGCGCCGTCGTCGGCGACGGCGCAGCCCTCCTCGTCCACCCCGCAGCGAACGAACAAGGCTTCACCCTCCGCACCGCAGGCACCCGCCGCCGACACCCCACCGACTACGACGGGCTCACCCTGATCCGCATGACCGCCCAACCCCGCACACCAGAAGTGCTCAATCATTGATCCAGCAGGCGCACCTTGCGGCTACCCGTATCGGGGCGCAGGCCGAACAGCAAGGGCCCCGTCACCGCCAGTAGAAGTGGATGTGCGGCGCAACGGTCACCAGAAGCCACACGATCATTCCACCGACTATCGCTGCCACGATCGCACCCTGCATGGTGCTCGGGTCCCACCTGGGGTGGCGATCCTTCTCACGGTCAGGCTCGGGCGGCGAATCTATGGGTAACATGGCAAGCTCCTCGCTGTCGTGGGGGTGATCCGCCTGGTTGTGTGATGCCGCGAAATGCGGCAACTCAATTCCCCGCCGAAGCGGGGGCCTTGCCAAGAGTTAAGCAAAGCCTGGATGTGTGTAAAGACTACGATGCCCTCCCTTGAGAATCACTCAACCCCTGTGGACCTGCTCCGGTGCGAGCTACTCGGCCCCCAGCAGCAGCGTCAGCGCCTCGTCTGTTCGGTTCGGGGCGCCCTGGACTCGGGCCAGCTCCATGGCGTGTCGCACCCGGCGTTCGGTGGGCAGTCCGGTCGTGTCGACGCTCGGCCCCAGTGTGCTGGCGAGTTGCGCGTCGCCGAGCTCAAGAGCGGTGGCGACGTGGTGGATAACGACGTTGGTCGGACCGAAGGCGGTCCACAGGTGGTTGGCGTCGCGACCCAGGCGCTGGGCTGCAACTTCAGCTCGGAGCAGGAAGTCGTTGACGGAGGACCGGTCATCGTCCTGGGCGGCGGCCATTGCCCCAACCAGGAAGAGGGTGAGGTTTCCAGGCCGCGCTCGAGGTAGTCGGCGGCGTCGTGGGTCAGCTGTCGGGCCGCCTGGAAGCGGCCGTTCGACAGGAGACAGCGGGAGACGGATCAGAAGAGCGAACCGATGACCGGCTTCCGGACTCCTGCGGTGCTCGAAAATTGGTCTAGACAACGAGCAAGCCCCAGACCGTTGGCCTGGGGCTTTGCGTTGGAGCGGGTGACGAGAATCGAACTCGCGCTCTGAGCTTGGGAAGCTCGCCAGCTTTACCAGCGAAGACCGTCTGACCTGCGGTTATGTCACGAATCCTGCGCGCCCGGCGCGTTCTGTCTGTCCGCTGCTGACCCCTGTTTACCGGGGCATCTGGCACGGATCTGGCACGCGGTTTGATCATGGCCTCAGAGGCGTCGCCTTCAGCCTCACGGCCTCCTATCATCCTGCCACACCCGCTATCGCCCGCGAAGCCCGCAGTCTCCCACCCCCGGCTGACCGGCCGTGTCCGTTTGGCCGAACCTGACAGATCCCGCAGACCTACTCATCCGATCCCACACGCGTTCGCCCTGCGCTCGGGCAGTCTGGGGAGCGTGAAGTACACCGTGAGCGTGGACACCCAGCCGCCCGCAGACGCCCCCGAGCTGGACGCCCTGCAGCGCGCCGGCGTCATCCACCTTTTGCGCAGCGGGCTGGAGTCGCTTGCAGGGATACTTGCAGGGATAGAGGGCGAGGACGGCTCCGAGGTCGAACTGCTCGATTCGTTTCTGGCAGTCCACCCCGCGGGTGCCCTGTTGAAGGTCGTCGTCGATGCCCCGTCGCTGGAGGCCGCCGAGGAGGCTGTCCGCGCAATCACCGAAGAGCTCCTGGAAGGCTCCGACCTGCTCAGCGAATGGGTGGTATCGAAGTGCGAGGTCGAGCTGCACCCCGACCTCGCGGAGAAGAGCCTGGACGAGGACGGCGAGCCCGGCATCTCTTCTGCCAGTGTCTCCGGCCCTGCCGAGGACACCACTCCCAGCGGGCTCTCCGAGGAGGAGCGGGAGGCCCTTCGGGTCAGGATCTGTGCCATGGCCCCCGTCCTCGCCGCATTCAGTGTGGCTTCCTTCGGCCACTTCACCGAGTCCGACGAGGAAGACGATGAAGCACCAGGCGAACCCCTGGTGTCATATGAGGTCGCCGAGCTTGCGGCCGGCGCACTGGCCTACTCGATGGAAATCTTCCTGGACGAGCTGTTCATGGACTTGGCGGTACTGACGGAGGAGAACTCCAACGCAGCCCAGTGCGACGGGCCGATGATGCAGCTCGACAGCCTGCCGAGCCAGTTCGCACTCCGGTACGACGAACGCTTCGCCCGGCACCTCGTGGTCACCGCCGTCACCCTCACCGGACGCATGACCCAATCCGGGTTCGAGAACCTCAACTGCGTCGCCGAGGAACTCCTGCTCCGCCTCCTCCTCCAAACGGCCGAGGTAACGCTGGAGTTGTACGGCCTCATGGACCAGGACGTAGCCACCGCCTGGGAGTACTTCGCGGAGGGCGTCTACGAGGACATGGACCACGAGTGGCTGTACGACCCGTCCATGGACGGCATCGAGCAGGACCCCGCCGCCGCCCACCTCGGCATCGCACCCATGGGCCTCAAGGACTGGTTCACCCCCTTCAACAAGGGCCGTTACGTCCATCCGTTCGCCATCTATGAGGATGAAGAACCCTCAGCGGCCAATACGTGAGCGGAAGTCAACAACGTGGGCGCGCAAGCCCATCGAGTGCGAGGCCGTAGCCAAGTTCTCGCAGGTGCACGAGCTCCACCCGTGGGATTCCGTCTTCATCGAGGTGCTGACCCGGCAATCCGCAACTGCAAGCAGCTCTCGCGCGAGTTCTTCTCAGCGGTGACCCAGGGCTGCACGGGCGGCAGCCGACGATCCGGTTGACCACGACTGGGGAGGGGGCCGGATCCGGAAGTCAACCTGCTCGATGGGCACCAGTATCCGTACCTCTACACTGCGTAGTAGCTTGAGGGCTTCCGTGCAGCATGGATTTAGGCGACTGCCGGTGGATGGCCGACTGGTCCTCTTCATTGGCTTCGATGTCTTGTGCGAGTTTGCTGTGGCGTGCCGGAGGAGGGATTACAGGGTGTCGCAGGAGCGTGAGGGGCGTGGCGGTGCCAGCCGCCGGGCTGCAGGCGAGCTGGAGTCCGATGTGATGGCTGTGCTGTGGGCAGCCGATTCGGCGCTGACCGCGGCGCAGGTGGGTGAGCGGTTGCCGGGTGAGTTGGCGTACACCACGGTGCTGACGATCCTGTCTCGACTAGTGGACAAGAAGCAGTTGACCCGGGCTCGCTCGGGGCGCGGTTACGCTTTCGCCCCGGTGCGCGACCAGGCGTCGGACACGGCCCGGCGGATGGCGTCCCTGCTGGACCAGGGGTTGGACCGCAAGGCGGTGCTGACCCGGTTCGTGTCCACCCTCAGTGGTGAGGACGAGGCGCTGATGCAGGAGTTGCTGCGCGGGGACGAGGGGCCGTAGTCCGGTGCGTATCAGTGTCTACATTCCCTTCGTGGTCGCAGCCCTGCTTGCTGTGCTCGCCCCCCGCCTGACCCGGCGGCTTGCGCCGCGCCAGGCGACCTGGGCGCTGGCCACGGCCGCGCTGGTGGCGGCGGGCAGTTGGGTAGGCGCGCTGGCATTGCTGGCGTTCTCAGGGTTCGGGCAGATTCCGGTGGTGGCGTTCCTCGGTTCGTGGTCCACCACGGTCCTGGATGCCGAGGACCCGGTCACCCGGACGGTTGCCGCGATCTGCGCGGTGGTGCTCGTGGCGTCGACCGTTGTGCTGGGGGTGGTGTCCTGGCGGCGGGGGCGAGTGCTGATAGCGGCATTCCTGGAGTGCCACCGCATGCCCGGCGACGGGGAACTCGCGGTGATCGACGACGCCCGTCTTGAGGCGTTCGCCCTGCCCGGGCTGCCGGGCCTGCCGGGGCGGGTGGTGGTCTCGACGGGGATGTTGCGGACACTGGACGGTGCGGAGCGCGGGGCGCTGATGGCACACGAGCGCTCCCACCTGCGCAGCCACCACCATTTCTTCCTGCTGGCCCTCCAGCTGTCGGCTGCGGCCTGCCCGCTGCTCTTCGCTCTGGTCAGCGAGGGGGCGTTCACGGTGGAGCGGTGGGCAGACGAGGACGCCGCCGAGGCGGTCGGGGACCGCAGACTGGTTGCCCGGGCCGTGGCCCGCGCGGCGCTGGCCAAGAAGGACACAGGGAGCCGGGCGGGGGTGCTGGCCGCGACCGGGGGTCCGGTGCCGCGCCGGGTCAAGGCCCTGCTGGCCGCGCCGCCGGTGCCGCGCCGGATGCCGCTGGTGGTGTTCGCACTGCTGCTGGCGCTGTGCTGCGGAAGCCTCGCCGAGGCCGCCCACGACACGGAGAAGATGTTCGAGGGCGCCCAGCACGCCTACACCGCAAGCCACTGACCACCCCGCCAAGCAGGGCCACCTTCAGGAGCACCCCCTTATGACCGCCTCGGCCCCCACTCCGTCCAAGGCGGCTGCGCGGTGGCGGATGTGGCCTCTGTACGCAGCCGGGCTCACCACCGCGTTCGGCGCGCACGGCATCGCGGCGAACCTGGGCTCCTTCACCTCGGGACGCCACGAGTCGCTGCTGGTGCTGGGCGGGCTGCTGGCCCTGTACGACGGGGCTGAGGTGCTGTTGAAGCCGGTCTTCGGGACCCTGGCGGACCGGATCGGGGCGCGCCCGGTGCTGCTGGGCGGCCTGGTCGCGTTCGCGTTGTTCTCGGCGGTGTTCGCGCTGGCGGACGACACCGGGCTGCTGTGGCTGGCGCGCCTGGGGCAGGGCGCTGCGGCTTCCGCATTCTCCCCTGCCGCTTCGGCTCTCGTCGCCCGGCTCAATCCGAAGGCCAAGCAGGGGCGGGCGTTCGGGTCCTACGGCTTCTACAAGAGCCTGGGCTACACCGCGGGCCCGCTGCTGGGCGGGGTGCTGGTGTGGGCGGGCGGGCTGCCGCTGCTGTTCACGGTGATGGCTGTCCTGGCGGCGGCGGTCGCGGGGTGGGCGCTGCTGGTGGTGCCTGCTGTGGCCCCGCTGCCGAGGCGTCGCCAGACCGTGCTGGACCTGGCCCGTTCGCTGGGCAACGGGGCATTCCTGCGGCCGACCGTGGCCCTGGCGTGCGCGACCGCGGCCCTGTCGGTCGGGGTCGGCTTCCTGCCGGTGTCCGGGGCTGCGGCGCATCTGGGAACGGTGGCCACCGGGGCGGCCGTCTCGGTGCTCGCGTTGTGCGCTGCGGTGGTGCAGCCGCGCGCCGGTACCGCACTGGATTCGGGACGGATCAGCGGACTCGCCGGTATTCGCGTGGGCCTGGTGGTCACTGGGTTGGGGTTGGCGGCGGCGATGCTGCCCGGGGTGGTCGGGCTGTTGCTGGCGGCCGTGGCCATCGGGGCTGGCACCGGTCTGATCACTCCGCTGGCTTTCGCCGCCCTGGCTGCCTCCGCCGCTCCCGAGCGATTGGGGCAGACCATGGGAGCGGCAGAACTGGGACGTGAGCTGGGTGATGCGGGCGGACCGCTGCTGGTCGCGGTAGTGGCTGCGGCCACCACGCTCACCGGCGGCTTCGCCGCTCTGGCCGTGCTGATCGGTGCCGCGCCCATGCTCCTTGGCCGACCGCCTGAGCCACAGGCCGAGCAGCCGCCGCCGACGTCCTGATAAGCCGTCAGGACTGAGGGGTCAGCGGCCTTGATCCGGTCGTACTGGTTTGCGCACGGCGGCGGCCAGGGCATCGAGTTCCTCGCACAGGCAGGCGACTTCAGCGTCCAGGTCGGTCAGCAGGGCCGTCCGGGCTGCCGTCGGCAGGTCGGGGTGCTGGCCCAGGACCTGCACGTGGGCCTTGATGGCGGTCAGCGGCTCGCGCAGGCTCTGGATCGCCGAACAGGTCCTGTGGTGCTCGCGTTCCTGGGTGCGGGCGAGGGCTTGGAGCAGGTCGGTCACCGCACCGGCCAGGCGGGCCACGCGCCCGCGCCCGCTGGCCGCCTCCCGTGCGGCCTGGGCGAACTGGGCGTCGACGATGCCGGTGCGGGCGGCCGATTCCACCGCGTGAGTCAGTCGCTCCAGGTCGGAGCCACCGAATCGGCGGGCGGTGAGGTCGCTCACCGGTCAGCTCGCCGCGTGCCGTCGGCGGTGCCCGCTGTCGGCCACGGGCCAGCCGTCCTGCCGGTAGGCCGCAGCCGTGGGCTCAGATGCCACCGGGCCGCCGACCAGCGCCGGAGGGGAGTCGAGGGGCCCGAAGCGGGCGAGCAGTGGGGACAGGACGGGAATGGCGGCCAGGCGCGGTTGGAGCCACCGGTGCCACAGGCCGGTCAGGCAGATGATGGCCGAGCCGGAGACCAGCAGGGAGCCCAGCACGTCGGTGGGGTAGTGCGCGCCGATGTACAGGCGGGAGAACGCGACCAGGGCGACGACCGCGATACCGGCCAAGGCGACGGGCCGCTGCCGGCGGGTGCCGCGGGCGAGGAGGTAGGCGGCGATGGCGGCGGAGACGGTGAAGGCGACGTGGCCGCTGGGGAAGCTGTTGGAGCCGATCTCCGGGTCCAGGGAGTAGATGGCCGGGGGCCGGTTGCGGGCCACCAGGATCTTCGCGATCTCCGAGCTGTTCCAGCCCACCGCGACCACCAGGAACGTGGTCACCGTCTTGACCGGGTCGTGCCGCACGAACAGCAGCCAGCCGCACCACAGGGCCAGGATGATCAGGCCGCCGACCGGTGAGACCACGTCGCTGACACCGAGCATCACCTGGTTGAGCCAACCGGTGCGGGTGTCGAGCTGCAGATGGCGGTCCCACCTCAGCTCGTGCGGCTGCAGCAGCGAGGTATGGGCCGCGACCAGACCGATCGCCAGAGCCAGCACGAACAGCAGCAGAGCGGTGCGGAACCAGTGGCGCACGTACGGCATGCGGGGTCCTTCCAACGGCAGGAGAGCGGCACCAGCGGGTGCCGGGCGGTCGCCGCCGCGCTCGCACGGCAGTGCACCCCGGGGGAAAGGTGAATAGCACGTGACACTTGGACGACGAGACGGCGACCGCCCGGCATAAGCTACTACACGTTGTAGAGTCATGGATGGTTCCACCCGGATCCCGCAGACCCGAGGACGGCCGATGGGCGCGATCACCGACTGGCTCGGCTCCCTGTCCGGCCCCGTGGTCTACGCGGTCGTCTTCGCCCTGGTCTTCTGCGAGGACGCACTGTTCGTCGGCTTCGTCCTGCCCGGGGAGACGGCGGTGGTGCTCGCGGGAGTGCTGGCCAGCCAGAGCAAGGTCTCGGTGTGGTGGCTGGCCGCGGTGGTGGTCCTGGCGGCCGTGGCGGGCGACAGCGTCGGCTACGAGGTCGGGCACCGCTTCGGCCCCAGGATCCTGACCACCCGTCCGCTGCGCGGCCACCAGGAGCGGATCGCCAAGGCCCAGGACCTGATCCGGCGCCGCGGGCCCGAGGCGGTGTTCCTGGGCCGCTTCATCGCCTTCTTCCGCGCGATGATGCCCGCCCTGGCCGGCATCTCCCACATGCCCTACCGCCGCTTCCTGCTCTTCAACGCCCTCGGCGGCCTGGCCTGGGGCGTCGGCTACACCCTGCTGGGCTACTTCGCTGGCAACGCCTACAGCAGGATCGAGGCCCAGGTCGGGCACTACGTCGCGATCGGCCTCGCCGTCGTCGTGGTGGCAGCCCTTGTCGTGTGGCACCTTCGGCGCCGACGCCGGACCCGTGCCTCCGACGCGGACCAACATGACGACCCGGGGCGGGACCGTTGACCACTGCGCACGGGATGCCCACCACGTGGGCGCGGACGCGATGAACGGCGGGCGACGGTCCGACGAACAGCGTCCGCCGCCCCGCCAAAACTCCTACAAGCTGTAGTAGCTTCGGGCCCGCCCGCTCCTCGGATCCCCTTTGCTGCGAAGGCTGCCCATGTCCGTTCTCTCCTACCCAGAGGCCATCGGCGTCGGCCTGCTCCAGGGCGTCACCGAACTCTTCCCCGTCTCCAGCCTCGGTCACAGCATCCTGGTGCCAGCCCTGCTCGGCGGGCACTGGAAGGCGGACCTGAACGTCTCCGCTGCCGACTCCCCGTACCTGAACGTGCTGATCGGCCTGCACCTGGCCACCGCGCTGGCGCTGGTCGTCTACTTCCGGCGGGACTGGGTGCGGGTCATCTCCGGCCTGCTCAGCTCGATACGCCACCGCCGGATCGAGACCGTGGACGAGAAGCTGGCCTGGCTGCTGATCGTGGCGACGATACCCGTCGGCATCGCCGGACTCGCCCTCGACAAGGTCTTCCGCGAACACCTGGGCAAGCCCATCCCCGCCGCGATCTTCCTGACCCTCAACGGCCTGGTGCTGTTCGTCGCCGAACGCCTGCGCCGCGGCGGCACCGGCCAACGCCGTGCCACCGACCAGCGCATGCTCCTCCCCGGTGAGAGGCAACTGAACACCGACGAACTCTCAGACCTGCGGATCACCAAGCTCGGCTGGGGCCGCGCGCTGGTCATCGGCGCCGCGCAGATCCTCGCCCTGCTACCCGGTATCAGCCGCTCCGGCGTGACCATCAGCGCCGGCATCTTCAAGGGCCTGCGCCACGAGGACTCCGCCCGCTTCGCCTTCCTCCTCGCCGCCCCGGTGATCGGGGCGGCCGCCCTGCTCAAGGTGCCCTCGCTGATGGGCCATCAGGGAGACGGCATTCGGGGTCAGGTCCTGGCCGGGGCGGTGGCGGCGTTCGTCGCCGGGTACGTCGCGGTGCGGTTCCTGACCAAGTACTTCGAGACACGTACCCTGACCCCCTTCGCGATCTACTGCACCCTGGCCGGGCTGGGCAGCCTGGCCTACCTCACCGTGACCTGACCGAGCGCGGGCGCGGCCCCGGGCGCGTATCGTGCGCGCGGGACGCCCGTCGCCGCTACGGCGACGGGCGGTGGTGGAGGAGCGGGCGATGAGGGCACCGGTGGACCCGGTGGCGACGGGTGAGCTCCAGCGGCTGCTGAAGAACCTTGGACTGGTCGCCGTCGAGCGCCGGGGACGCTCGATGGTCTACGCCCTGTACGACAACCACGTCGCCGAGCTCCTGGACCAGGCCATTTACCACGTCGAACACCTTCGACTGGGCCTGGCCGACTCTAACGACACCGCCACCGCCGACTGACCCGATCTTCGGAGCCGACCCGCTACAGGTCATTCCTGAGCGTGTACGCAGGCGGCCAGGATCCATTTCGCCGACATGGGATAGCCAGCGACGGCGGGACTCCAACCGAATTGGTCTGCACCATTGACGTGGACCTGATGCAGCCTCACTGTGTGATCCACCAATGGACGTTCTGATCGCCGGGAGGCGCGGAATGCGCATGCACTCAGGCAGACTCAAGTCGGTTGTGGGCGCGGCGGTACTGGTTGCCGCCGCGATGAC
Organism: Streptacidiphilus cavernicola; assembly: GCF_042510955.1. Lineage (NCBI taxonomy): Bacteria > Bacillati > Actinomycetota > Actinomycetes > Kitasatosporales > Streptomycetaceae > Streptacidiphilus > Streptacidiphilus cavernicola. The sequence continues at coordinate 253,821 of NZ_JBHFAB010000008.1, read as the reverse complement.
GACTGGGACGGCGGCGGCTCCGACTGCGGTCCCGGTGGCGCCGGCGGTGGCGTCGTCGCCGATCCAGGTCTACGGCGCGTGGCACTGCGGGGACGACGCCTGCACCTGGGCCACGGTCCGCGACATGACCGACTTCGACACCAACAACCACTGGCTGATCGACCGGGGCGACGGCCACCCCTCGGTCAACCTGGTAGTCCTCAGCTTCGTCAACCCGCTGAAGCTGCTCAACGGCACCACTGACAGCGGCGACGTCAACGGCGCGCCGGTCGGTATGAACGCCGCCGTGGTCAACTACTTCACCAGCCACGGCATCCGGGTGATGCTCTCGATCGGCGGAATCACCTACACCGGCGACTGGGACACCGCGCTGACCCAGAACGCGGCCCTGCTGGGGCAGAAGGCCGCGGCGCTGGCCACCCAGCTCGGGGTCGGAATCGAGATCGACTACGAGAACAGCTCCAGCCCCAACCTGACCGGACTCCAGTCCTTCATCAGCGCCTACCGGGCCGCCCACCCCTACGACGCGAGCGGCGCCGACCCCACCGCCCGGCTGACCCTGGACGTCGCCGCGGGCGACCGCTACCTGATCGCGCTGGACCAGTACGCCACCGCCAACTGGCTCACCACGTCCAACCCGGTGCTGGACTACGCCAACGCGATGGTCCCCAGCAAGCAGCCCTCTGCCAGCTCGGCCGAGTCCAACTGGCAGGAGCACATCACCGGCAAGTCCAACTACAACCCGGCGATCGGCCCGCTGGCGCCGGCGAAGTTCACCGGGGGCCTCTACATCGCCGAGGGCTCCCAGGTCCGGCCCGAGTGCAACAACTTCGCCACCTCGGTGCAGAACGCCACCGGCAGCTGGCTGCAGAGCGCCGCCCCCAACGGTGCGGGCACCACGCCGGGCATGCTCGGCTACATGTTCTGGGCCGCCGAGAAACCCTCCACCCGCGGAGTGACCACCGACCCGCCCAACACCTGCCAGGGCGGCGTCGGCGTCGGATCCACCACCTACGGCATTCCCCTTCCGATGCCCGCCCTGCGCCAAGGCTGACCCCGCGTCACCGTGCTTCCGGAGGTCCCAAGGGGATTTTGACCGGAGCGTAGTGGTTGTCTCGCAGCGGCCTGGTATTCGCGCGTGAACTGCGGCCAGGTCAGGTCTGCAACTGCTTGAGCATCACGGCGTAGAGAGGGGAGTCAGCGAAGGGCTGGCGGTTACCGACCTTTCGGTACCCCCAGGACTCGTAGAGGTCTTGGACCCTGGGGTGGGTGGTGTCGACCAGAAGGACTGCGAGGGCTTCGCTCCTGCCTTGGAGGAGGGCTTCGTGGAGCTGGCGGCCGGTTCCGGTCTTGCGCCACTTGGGCCGGACCATGAGTTCGGACAAGGCGAAGGTAGAGGTGGGAGCGGCACCGTCAGGGGTCCAGTGCTCTCGCCACCATTCCCGCTGGGGCACGGCGGCGGCACCGTAGGCGAAGCCGACCGGCTCGTCGCCGTCGTACCCCAGGACGCAGGCGAAGCCGGGGTTACTGCTCCAGTGGTCGACGAACCAGGCGAAACGCTGGTTGAACGGGTCGTCCATCGCCTCCGCGTAGGCGTCGGCGTGGACGGTGACCAGCGTCTGCTTCAGCTCGGGGGTGACGTCGTCGTGGTGATACCGGCGCAGGGCTATCACGGCTGTCGGCTCCATTCCGTGCGGGCCCGATCGGCCCACTCCAGGGTGGCAGGGGTGTGCGGTGCAGCGGTCAGCAAGGTGCGGTGGAAGTCGCCGAGCAGCGTACGCATCCGTCCAGGAAGCGGGTCGCCTGCCATGAGGTCGATCACCCGGTGGGCGCTGCCGCACGCGAGGTCGACGTCGCCCTGCCCTAGCTGGGCCTGGGCGAGGCGGACGGTAGCCAGGGCCCGGTTGCGGCGAAACTGGGGCGGGATGGCGGAGATGGCCTGGTGTGACGCAGCCTCGGCCTGTTCGTGTTCGCCGAGCTGCTGGCGGACGATGGCGTTGATGGCCTGCAACTCGGCAGGGCCGTAGAAGGCGACCCAGCTCGGCCGTGGTTGGTCAGCGGCCTTGCCCAGGGCGTCGCGGGCCAAGCCGAGACTGCGCAGTGCGGCCTGCCGGTCCCTCCGGTCGGAGTGACCGACTGCTGTCCTCGCATGAACCAGGGAGGCGTACAGGGGGTCACGTCGGGCCGCCTGCGTGGCGCCCGCTGCGTGCGCGGCGGCGATGGCGTCGGCGGGCCGCTGGCCGTGGTGGGCGAGCATGGCCATGAAGTTCCACACCCGCAGCTGCACGACGGCGTCGCCGGACAGACCCGCCAGCGTCGTGGCGCGGTCGAGGTGCTGTTGGGCGCGGTCGAGTTCCCGAGCGTCGATACAGGACCAGGCGGCAACTGCGGTGTAGTCGGCAGCGAGTGAATACAGCCGCTGGTGGATGCGCTCGCTGGCTCGGCCCTGCTGGAGATTGACGGCGGTGGCGGCCCCGGCGAGTGCTGCGGTCTCCAACGCGCGGTGTCCGCCCCGCCTGTCGTCCAGATCGGTGAGGGCGTCCAATCCTGAGCGGAGACGCAGGACATCGGAGCTACCGACTGCGGGTGGGGCGAGTATGGGCAGCGCAACGGCTGCGGCAACGCCGGTGGTGGAGGTGAGGAAGGCGCGACGCCTCACAGGCTGCTCCGGTTGCGATCGGTGCTGGTCTTGGTTCTTGGGCGGGGTGAAGCCGAGTTGTTCGACGGGGCAGCCGAATACTGCCTCTAATGCGGCGCGTTGTTTGGCCTGTGGCCACCGCGTGCGGGTCAGCAGGCCGTGGATCGTGCGTTCGGACACCGTGCCGTAGCGCCCTGTCAGATTGCCGATGGCCGTGTTGATCTGATGCGCCAACTCGCTCTGCGTCAGGCCCAGCTGCGCGATCCGCTCTCGTAAGGCCGTGTTGTCCCCCATCCGTCCACGGTATTGCGGAGGGCCGGATCCCGCATCGGTGCGGGTAATGCGATGGTCAAAACTTCCGATCCGCACGGAGTCGACCGAGGCTGTTTGTTCCTGCCTCAGTGGACGTGGCAGCGGTTTCCTTGAGTGACAGGCCGTCACATCAGATCACTTTGCGCAGTTCTGTCGGCGACCAGACCTTGGACCTGCTCACTCGGGAGTCCCCTATGGCCGGTGGACGGCAACCCTCACATCCAGCTGGCGAGCGGACGCTCCCCGCCGGCGTCCGAGACCGACCGGGAAGAAGCAGAGGAGGAGGCGGAGGCGCGTGGATCAAGCGCGGTGCCGTGGTGTTGGACGCGGCGACCGGTCAGGTGGGCGAGGTTCAACACGTCGGCCCGCCGTACGCCACTGGCCCGGTTGCGAAGAAGGACCGCGAGACGGTCTGGCTCCGTCCGTGCCACGGGGGCCGGGAGTGGGAGGCGACCCTCGCCGATCTGTCCCCGTCTGAGTCCGGCTTACAGGGGGCGGCGTGACCGGCGCGCCGGAGCCGGATGGGCCGCAGATCGGTGACCTCGTCAAGGAACGCGAGGACGGGCCGGAGCTGGTCGTCACCGACATTCGGGCTGGCCGCCTGGTCGTGCGTCCGATCCACAGCGGGCGTGACTGGCCTGTCCAGGATCCCGGAGCGCTGACGATCCTGGCTCGGCGCGGAGCGTGGGGCGGCCAGCCTGGTGGGGGGACACACCGGTGAAACCCCGGCACGCCAAGCCCGACCGGGTGGGTATCGCGCTCAGCACGGTCTGGGCCGCTGGTAGCGCCTTGGTCGTCGTGATCCTCGCGGCCGTGTCCAGCGACCCGTGTTCATGCGAACCCGCCCCACTGGCCGGGAGCACCCCGATGTCCGTCCTCGACCATCCGCCGCCGGACGCCCTTTGACCCCGGCCTGGCCCGCGTACCCCGTGAGTCAGCGCGGGCCGGGCCGGTACCAGCCTCCGTTCGGCGGCCCCGCTGGGGCAGGGCCGCCACTTCATCACCACCTGTGCCTGCGCTCCGTTTGGAGGACTCCTTGTCGCCCGCCGTCACTCAGCCAACCAGTTCCCTGCTCACAGTCCGTCCCGGTCGGCCGCTTCGCGGCACCGTACGCGTGGACGGCTCGAAGAACGCGGCCCTTCCGCTGCTGGCCGCCGCCGCGGCTACCGGCCGCACGGTCCACCTGGCGAACGTCCCGGCCATCGCCGACGTGGACGCCATGCTCGCTCTGCTCCAACGATCCGGCTACCACCTGGCGCGGCCGGTTTCCGACCCGCGTGCCCTGGTCGTGATGCCGGCCTCGGACCGAGGGCCGGTGCCCGAGCTGTCCGAAGCCGCCCACATCCGTGCCTCCTACTACCTCGTGCCTGCCCTGCTGGCCGCCTCCGGCCAGGCGATGCTGCCCTGGCCCGGTGGCTGCCGGATCGGCGACCGGGGGATGGACCAGCACTTCAAGGTCTATGCGGCCTTCGGCGACAAGGTCGAAGTCGACGACGACGGTTACCGGGTGACCGTGGCCGAGCACGGGCCGGTGGAGGTGATGGTCGACCTGCCGTTCCGGTCTCGGGGCACGAGCGTGGTCGCCGTCCTGCGGGCCGTCATCAGCGGGCGTCGCCTGCTGATGGGCAATCCCAACCACTCCCCGGAGTTCACCGGCATGCTGGCCGCTCTGCGGCAGATCGGATGGCAGATCGACCTGGGCACCGAGACGCTGAGCGTGGCACCCCCGGTCAGCGAGCAGGAGGCACCGGTGGCGTGGACCGTCCCCGGAGACAAGATCGAGGCCGGAACCCTGGCCTGCGCGCTGGCCGCCACCGGTGGGGCGGGGCGGATCGAGGGTATGCGCGGCGAGGAAGCCGCCCCGGTGGTCGGGGCCCTGAACCTTCTGGGCATCAACTCCTCCTTCGAGCCCGCCGCCGTGGTTGTGCACGGCGGCGGACAGCCGAGCGGCGCTCCGCTGCGGGTGGTCGCCTCGCTGGCCCCGGGCGGGCTCGACGCGGACTTCGAACCCGCGCTCATGGCCTTGGCCCTGGGTCTGCCAGGCACCCACCTGTTCGCCGACTCCATCAACCCCGGTCGGCACCGCAACCTGCTGTCCCAGCTCACCCGGTTGGGCGCGGCGATCGAGGCGCTGACGCCCACCCAGTGCCGCTTGACCGGTCCGCAGCGACTGAACGGTGCGGCTGTGGAGGCCATGGACATCCGTACCGGCTCCGCGCTGCTCATCGCCGCACTCACCGCGCGGGGCACCACCACCGTCACCAGGCTGGACCAGCTACGACGCGGACACCCCGACCTGCCAGGCAAGCTCCGCGCCCTGGGCGCCGACATCCACGAGGCCGACCGGTGACGCGGATCCTGGAGCGAATCACCGCCACCACCGACGTCCACTCGCACCTCGGCGAGGTATCGGCGCTGCTCACCCACCTACAGCAGGCCCGCGCGTCGTCGCTGATCGTGGACTGCGGGGACTTCTTCGAGGGCACCAGCTACTACCGCTTCGGCGGCGGCGCGATCGAAATGGACATCCTGACCAGCCTCTATGACGTGGTCGCACCGGGCAACCACGGCTGGGCCCACCACTTCGCCCCGGACCTGTACAGGCTGACCGTGTGCGCCAACGCGGTCGACGACGCCAGCGGCGAGCCGCTGTTCCGCCGCCTGCACCTGGCCCAGGTCGCCGGCCGAACGGTCGCCGTCACCGCGATCATCGGCCTGCAGGCGTTCGACGCGATCCCCACCGCCGACCGGCGCGGGCACCGTGTCACCGATCCGGGCCGTGCTCTGGTCGACCTGCTACTGGAACACCACCACGAGGTGGACTCCTGGATCCTGCTGTCGCACTCAGGATTCGAGCAGGACCTCCAACTGGCCGACGCCTGCCCCTTCTTGGATGTTGTCTTCTCCGGTCACTGCCACAGTGACCGTTACGCGCCCGAGCCGGTCGGCGACACCCTGGTCGTCAAGGGCCCCGAGCACGCGGCCGGGTACGCGGTCGCCGAACCTGTCACCCACGGATGGGCTGCCCTCGCCCACCACTTGCCCTCCAGCCCCGTTCTGCCGCCGGCCCTGGAGCCGATAGGCCGCCGGATCGAGGGCCTGCGCGAGCAGTTGAGCGCTCCGCTCGCGCCCCTTCTGGGCCGCTGGCAGGAGCAGGTGCCCGACCGGCGCGAGGTCCTGGTCGAGGTCGCCCGCCGCCTGCACCGTGGCCTCGGCACCGCCGTGGTCCTCAACGACACCGCGCTGCGGCCGACCCGGCTGGGCAGCGTGCTGCGCTGGCAGGATCTGCTGGACATCGAGCCGTTCGGCAACCGGCTCGTCCACGTCGACCTGCCCGCAGACCTCGCGGCTGACCAGGGCGCGCTGCTGGCCCGGCTGACCGAGCGCGCCGGCCCCTTGGTGCTCTACCCCGAACCGCTCCCCCAAGCGCTGACCAGCATCATGACCACGGACTACCTCGCCCAGACGCTGACCGGCAGCCGTACCCGCAGGGCGGCCCCCGACCTGGACCTGGAGCTGGACCAGGCCGTCGCCCACGTCCTTGCGGACCCCGCGCTCTTCACCGAGGAAGGAGGGCCGCTGTGATCCTGACCGGCCCCGAGATCACCGCCGCCGTCCGCGACGGCCGCCTGCGGATCAGCCCGTTCGAGCCCGAGCAGGTCAACCCCAACAGCTACAACGTCCGCCTGGGCGAGACTCTGATGACCTACACGGAGCCCGTCATCGACGCCCACCGCCTCAACCCCACCACCGCGCACCGGATCGGCGAGGAGGGCTTCGTTCTGCAGCCCGGCGAGCTCTACTTGGGCCACACCCTGGAGGAGGTCGGCTCGGACTGCCTGGTTCCGCTGCTGTTCGGCCGCTCAAGCGTCGGCCGGCTCGGCCTATTCGTCGAGATCACCGCCCCGATCGGTGACATCGGCTTCCACGGCCAGTGGACCCTGATGCTCAGCCCCGTGCGCCCGCTGCGGGTCTACCGCGGGATGAAGATCGGCCAGATCATGTTCTTCCTGTCCGTGGGCCCGGTCGACCTGTATCGCGGCAAGTACCAGGCAGCGCTGGGCCCGCAGCCCTCGGGCTACTGGCGTGACCAGGCCCAGGCAGGGGCGGTCGCCTGATGATCCTGACCGGACCGGCCATCGCCGCCGCCGTGGCCTGCGGCGAAATCGCCATCGACCCCTACGACCCCGGCCGCCTCTCGCCCAACGCCTACGACTGGCACCTCGGGGAGACCCTGCTCGTGTGCGACAGCGACCTGGACGCCGCCGCCCCCAGCTCGTTCACCCAGGCCCGCATCCCCGACGACGGACTGGTGCTGCTGCCCGGACGCCTCTACCTCGGCGTCACGCTGGAGCGCACCGGCTCCGAACGGTACGCGCAGCTCCTCAACGGCGACCGCACCACGGGGGCCCTGGGCATCTGGGTCCACGTCTCCGCCCCGCTCGGTCACGCCGGCCACGCGATCCGCTGGACCCTGGAGATCCGCGCCGCCCGGCCCGTGCGCGTCTACCGTGGCATGACGTTCGGCAAGCTCGTCTTCCTGCAGACCTTCGGTGCTCCCGCCAGCTACCAGCAGTTCGGGTTGAAGTACACCGCCACCGACGGCATCGACACCTCCCGCCTGTACGAAGAGATCACAGGAGGTGCGGCGTGAACTCCCCCCAGGTGGCGACCTTCCTCGACCTGCCCGCAGGGAGCCCCGGCGGCAGTGTCGAACTGTTCCTTGACCTCTACACCGGCCCCGCCCCTCTCATCCCGGCCAGGGCGTTCATGCTCCAGCCGCCCGGCCTCCGGCCACCGCTGCCCGCCGGACTGGAACTGCTCGCTGTCGGCGGCAAGTGCCTCGACGGCCCGGCCTTCCGCCGCTACGTCGCCGCCCTGCGCAGAGCCCTGGCCGAGGCCCTGGACCCGGCCGGCATCAGCGTCGTGCACTTGCAGCACCTTGCCTTCGGCGCCACCCCGGCACTCCTGCGGGCCCTGCCCGCTCACCCGAGCATCGCCCTGGTCCACGGCACAGACCTGATCTTCGCCAAGGCCCAACGTGACCAACTCCGAGTCCTGCGCGAGAGCGTTCGGTTGGCCGACGCCATCGTCGTGCCCGCCGCAGCGATGGCCGACCGCCTCCTGGACCTCGCCCCCGGCACCGACCGCCGCAAGATCACCCAGATCCCCTGGGGCATCCCCGACCATCTCCTCACTACACCCCCGGCCCGGCCCCCGCACCGCCCCGGCCAGACCCTGCGCCTGCTCTACGCGGGACGGTTGACGGCTGAGAAGGGCGGAGCGCAACTGGCCCGCGCCCTGTCCGCCGCCAGCGGCGTCGAGCTGAGCGTTGCCGCACCCCGCCGCGAGTTCCAGGCCCTGGCCCCGGTGCTGCACCGCTACGGCATCCGCGCCCACTACCTGGGCTGGCTCCGCCGACCCCAGCTGTGGCAGTCGTTCGCCGAGCACGACGTGCTCGTCATGCCCTCCACCACCCTGGAGGCCATGGGCCTGGTGGCGCTGGAGGCACAGGCGCGGAACCTGCCCGTGCTCTACCAGCCGGTGCCGGGCCTCACCGAGACGCTCGGGGCCTCCGCTCTGGCCACCGACTTCACGAACGGCCCGCTCCTGGCACGGGACCTCGACCGGCTGCGGACCTCACCCAGCCTGCTGCCGTCGCTGCAGATGGCCGGCCGTGCCAACGCGGCCCACTACCCGCTCAGCACCACCGCCGCCGCCCTGGCCGACCTGGGCAAGCAACTGGGCTGACCCACACCGAATCGCGCCGCAGCCCGCCTCAGTACGCGGGCCTCACTACCCTGGCAGAGCAGGGCAGGCCGCCACCGAGGACTCCGGGGACACCATGACACCAAGCACCACCGCCGTCCGCCAACTGCTGGCCGACGGCGTCACCAGTAACGCGTACCCCGGCGCGGTCTGGGCCTTCGGCGACGCCGGCGGGACGAGCACCAGCGGCTCCGTCGGCCTGCTCGACCCGGACCGGCCCGACGAGCCCATGCGCGAGGACACCGTCTTCGACGTCGCCAGCCTGACCAAGATCCTCGCGGTCTGGTCAACCGTCGGCTCCCTGTGGCAGGACGGCCGCCTGCCGCTGGAGCAGCCCCTCCGCGGGTTCTGGCCCGAGGTCGGCGGACATCCGCTCGGACAGGTCACCGCCCGCCAACTGCTCACCCACACCGCGGGCGTGCCGCTACGGGCCCAGCTACGGAACCTGTACGGCACCGACCCGCAGGCCATCCGCGTCGGCGTCCTCCACGAGGCCCTGCACCGCCCGCCCGGCGAAGCCGTCGAGTACACCGACCGCGCCGCACTGATCCTCGGCTACCTCGCCGAGTACCTCGACGGCCAGCCCCTCGACCAACTCGCCCAGGCCCGAGTCTGGGAGCCACTGGCCATGACCAGCACCCGCTTCGGCCCCATCCCAACAGACCTGGTCCCCCTCTGCGCGCCCACCGAACTCGACCAGGACACCAACACCCACCTGCAAGGCACCGCCCACGACTTCTCCGCCCGCCTGCTCGGCGGAGTCTGCGGCATCGCCGGCGTCTTCTCCGTGTTGGACGACCTTGCCACCTTCCTCTGTTACCTCCTGAATCCGGAGACCGCCACCAGGCAGCCAGGTTTCGGCGCCGCCTGGGTACAGGAGTCCCTGTCCGTGCACACCGGCGACCTGGAGCCGGTGCGCGGCCTGTTCTGGCACCCGGCACCCGGCACCGACCCGGCCGACCAGACCTGGGTCCACTACGGCTTCACCGGAACCGGCATGTGGCTCTCCCCCAAACAGGGAACCTGGGCCGTCCTGCTGACCAACAAGCTCCGCCTCACCCGCGACCGCGAGCCGCTCACCACGATCCGCAACGGCTTCCGCGAACTCGTCTTCGGCTGAGCGTGGCCAATGTGCGGCTCTCGCTGCGGGGATCTGCGGCGGATGCGGAGTCGGCTTCAGGCAGCGTGCCCTGATGACCTCAGCAGCCTCAGCGTCGGGGAGTGGTGCAGGCGCGTAGCGTCCTTCCACCGGTCGTAGGCGTCGGCCTGCCGCCGTTGCTGGAGAAGGTGCTTGATCCAGGTGTTGGCGATACGGTCCGACCCGGTCAGTGCGGCGGCGATCTCTTGGACGACGGTGACGGCCAGCCGGTAGTCGGCGTGCTCGACAAGGTTGAGGTCCACGTCCATGCCGTCCTGCTGGAAGGCGAAGAGGTATCTGGGGCCCGCGGTCGGCACGGACCTGGTCTTGCGGTACTCGGCGTGGCCGTCCAGCAGCGCTCGCAGTGTGCCGAGGTCCGCGCAGGTCGGTGGGATCGGCGCGTAGAGGTCGATGTCCGAGTCGTGGAGTGCGGTTCCGTACTGAGAGGAACCCATTGCCTGCAGCTCGGCGATTCCTCTGGAACGACTGGCGGCGATGGCGCGGGCCGTGGCTACGGCCAGATCCGCCCGGCGGCTGGCGAGAGTGGCGTAGAACTGCTCGGCCAGGCCCTGCTCTGCGAGGGCGAGCTGGTGCAGCCGTATCCGCCCGGCGTGCAGGATCGCGTGCAGGTCGGCCTCGCTCACAGAAGGCCGAAGCCCCGCCTGACCTGCACCTTCATTGTTACGTACACGGTGCATTGGGTGAGGCTACGTGACGATCCACATGTCTGGTCTCACCGAAGGCTCTCGTTCGCGATTTCGTCTCATTGATTGCCGACCACTTGTGACTCAGGTGCGGGTGAGGATGCTGCAGATGTCTGTGCAGGTTGCCGGGTCGGTGTCGGCGGCTCGTTGGGCGAGGTCGCGCAGGGCGGTGCGGGTCTTGCGGAGCTCGACCAGGCGCTGTTCGATCTCGGCGAGGTGCTGCGCGATCAGTCCGGAGACGTGGCCGCAGGGTGCCTGGCCGCTGTCGCGCAGGTCCAGGATGCCGCGGATCTCGGCGAGGGTGAGCCCGGCGGCCTGGGCGTCGCGGATGAAGCCCAGCCGTGCCACGGCCTCGGCGGGGTAGTCGCGGTAGCCGCCGGTGGTCCGTGGTGGCGGGGGCAGGAGGTCGGCCTGCTCGTAGAAGCGGATGGTCTTCGTGCTCAGTCCGCTGGTGGTCGCGAGGTCGCCGATGCGCATGAACCCCAGGGTAACGCTTGACCTTCCCCTGCACTGGAAGGTCTAGCGTGGGGCGTGAAGCCTCTGATCTGGGAGAACAAAGCCATGCGCATCACTGTGCTGACCGTCCCCGACTGTCCGAACGGCCCCGTGGTCCAGGAGCGGATCACCGCCGCGCTGGACGGCCGTGACGTCCGCGTGCACCTGGTGGAGGTGAGCGACCAGGACCAGGCCGCCCGGTGGGGCATGACCGGCTCGCCGACCGTGCTGCTCGACGGTGTGGACCCGTTCGCGGTGCCCGGGGCGGACCCGAGCGTGTCCTGTCGCCTGTATCGGGGCGCGGATGGCCGTGTGGAGGGTTCACCCGGGGTGGAGGACCTGCGCCGGGCTCTGGACTCGGCCGGTCCGCCGGCAACCGTTGAGGCCCGTCAGGCGTTGGTAGTGGACGTGCTCGACCCAGTGGGGCGGGGAGGACGCGGACGTCTCGCGCCGGTGGAGCGGGGCCTGCGGGCGGTCCAGCAGGCGGTGCTTGGGCACTTCGCCACCACCGGACAGGCTCCCGACGCGGCGGTGCTGGCACCGGCTGCGGCCCCGTCGGGCCGCCCGGTGGCCGAGGTGCTGGCCGAGCTGGCGGACCAGGACTTCCTGACCCTGGACGATCAGGGTCAGATCCGGGCGGCGTATCCGTTCTCGGCGGTGCCCACCGCCCACCAGGCCACCATCGCGGGCGGCGCCGTGGTGTGGTCGATGTGCGCCATCGACGCGCTGGGCATCCCGGCGATGGTCGGCGCCGACGCGGTCATCAGCTCCGCGGACCCGGTCACCGGGGAGGCGGTCACCGTCAGCAGCACCGACGGTCGGATGGTGTGGGAGCCGGCCGGGGCGGTGGTCTTCGTCGGCCGACGCTGCTGCGAGGGGGCCGCCGCCGCGGTGTGCTGCGACGTGCTGAACTTCTTCACCAGCCCCGCCTCAGCCCGCCAGTGGGCCGACTCCCACCCGGACGTCGTCGGCGACGTGGTGGATCAGGACCAGGCCGTCGCCCTCGGCGTCGGGATCTTCGGCGGTCTGCTGGAGACCACCACCGCCGGGTAGTCTCCTGCGGCTGGCGGCGTCAGCCCCGGGCGCGGAGCGGCTTGTCGGCGAACGCGACGGCCTGCGCGCGCCGCTCGAAGCCGCGGATGTCGACGACCAGGCCGTCTGCGAGGTGGAACACCTGGAAGACGGTGCCGGGACGCTTCGCGTTCGGGCCCAGTGCGGGTCCGGACATCGCCAGTGCCAGCACCACGGCCGCATCGAGCGCGATGGTCTCGGTGACCTCGGCGTCCATGCCCGCGGCTTGGGCCTGGCCGTACCAGGCCAGCACGTCGGAGCGTGAGTGGCAGGTCTGCTCGGTCTCCTCCGGGCCGCCCCAGCGGACCTTGGGGTCCAGCACCGGTCCCAGCAGGGCCAGGTCCTTGGCCGCGAACGCCGCCCGCAGCCGTTCGGCGACAGCCCGGGTCGTCGATGTCATCGTGTCCCTCCTGGCTTGGATCGGGTATCCACCGACCACAGCACCGTAGCGGACCGCTGGCAAGACCAGCCATGCCGTCAAATCGCGGCGACGCGGATTACCCGAGATCCGCGGTGCCGTCTCCGCTTGTCGGCAAGCGCTGTCGGTACTTCATGGACAGCCAACCGATCGAGTGTATTTGGGCCGGTATCCGGTATCAATGGGCTTCTGGTGGCTCTTGGCTGCGTATGTTGCTGTTCATGCCTGCCGCTGTGGTGCCGCGTCGATCACCGCGCGGGGCCTGCGTGCTATGGCTGGCGGTCCTGGGGATCCTGGGGGCGATGCTCTGCCTGGGCGGCTGCTGCGGTGCAGCTGACGGGCAGTCCCCGGCCCGACCCGGGCTCGGTGGGACGGCGTACGTTTCCGTAGCGCGCACGATGGCCACTCCTACCGTCTCTGCGACGAGCGCCCCGGCGCCCGGGGAGTGCTGCGGCGGCAGTCACGCCGCACTGGGGGTACGCCTCGCGGGCCCCCAGTCGCCGCTGCCGGTCCCGGCAGCCGATACCAGTGCCCGAGCACTTGATGATCAGCCACCAGGTCCGACCCGGAACCGGTGGACCGTGGGCGTCGGCGAGTGGCCAAGAGCGGTGCCCGTACACGAGTTGGTGTGCGTCTGGCGGACGTGAGGGCGCCCGCGTCCTGAACACGGCTCCCGCCAAAGGGGAGTGCGTTCGGGCGCGACAGGTCTCCCGCCGTCACTGCGCGCGTTCTATTCGCGCGCCCTGTTCGAGGAGTGCGCCCATGCACGCCGTCACATCGTCCCGCGCTGCCCTCCCGCGCCCGGACGCCGTACCCACCACGCCCCGGTCCACCCCCGCGGGCCAGGTCGGCGGCACCGCGGTGCTGCGGATCGGTCCGCCCTTCACCGCCCGTGGTGCCTTCTGGGCGAAGCTGGAGGGATCCAATCCGGGTGGGATCAAGGACCGGCCGGCCCTGTTCATGGTCGAGCGCGCCCGCCTCCGGGGCGACCTCGCCCCCGGGGCGCGGATCGTGGAGTCGACCTCGGGAACCCTTGGCCTGGGACTCGCCCTGGCTGGTCTCACTTACGGGCACCCGGTGACGCTGGTGACCGACCCGGGCATGGAGCCGGGGCTGCTGCGGATGCTGGCCGCCTACGGCGCCCAGGTGGTCACGGCGCCGGCCCCGGACCCGGTGGGAGGCTGGCAGCAGGCCCGGCGCACGGCTGTCGGGGAACTGCTGGCCGCCGAGCCGGGCGCGTGGTGCCCGGACCAGTACCACAACCCGGACAACACGGCCGCCTACACCCCGTTGGCCGATGAACTGGTCGGCCAACTGGGCCGGGTCGACGTGCTGGTGGCGGCGGTGGGCACCGGGGGCCACAGCGCGGGGACCGCGCGCCGGCTGAAGGCGCGGTTCCCGCAGCTGAAGGTGGTGGGGGTGGACACGGTCGGCTCGGTCATCTTCGGCCAGCCCGACCGGCCCCGGCTGATGCGGGGCCTGGGCAGCAGCATCCACCCCTCCAACGTGGACTACCCGGTGTTCGACGAGGTGCACTGGGTGGCCCCGGCCGAGGCGGTGTGGGCGTGCCGGGCGCTGGCGCGGACCCACTATGCCAGTGGTGGCTGGTCGGTCGGCGCGGTGGCGCTGGTCGCCCGCTGGTTGGCCGACACCCTGCCGCCGGACACGGTCATCGCCGCGGTGTTCCCCGACGGCCCGACCCGCTACGCGGGCACCGTGTTCAACGACACCTTCTGCCGCGACCACGACCTGCTCGGCCTCACCGAGCCGGGGGATCCTGGGGTCATCGCGCACCCCGGCAAGCACGAGGCCACCACCTGGACCCGGTGCACGACCGTAAGCGACCCGCTGGACCGCGCCGAGCGCACCGGCCAGGACGGCGCCCTCCCGCTGGCGGTGGCCCAGTGATCACACTCCTGGCCCGCTTCCGGTCCTTCCCCGGGAGTGTCCGGCTGCTGATGGTGCAGCAGTTCACCATCAACACCGCCTTCTACATGCTGATGCCCTACCTGGCCGAGCACCTGGCCCACGGCCTGGGCATGGCGGCCTGGGCGGTCGGGCTGGTGCTGGGGGTGCGGAACTTCTCCCAGCAGGGCATGTTCCTGCTCGGCGGCACCCTCGCGGACCGCCTGGGCTACAAACGCATGATCATCGCCGGGTGCGTACTGCGGACCGCCGGGTTCGCACTGCTCGGCTTCACCGCCTCCCTGCCCGCCCTGGTCGCGGCCTCGGCCGCGACCGGCTTCGCCGGGGCCCTGTTCAACCCGGCGGTCCGCGCCTACCTAGCCACCGACGCGGGTGAGCGGCGGGTGGAGGCGTTCGCACTGTTCAACGTCTTCTACCAGTCCGGGATGCTGATCGGCCCGCTGGTCGGGCTGGCGCTGCTGGCAGTCGACTTCCGGGCGGTGTGCCTGGTCGCGGCCCTGCTGTTCGCCGTGCTGACGGTGGTGCAGACGCGGGCGCTGCCCGACCGCAGGCAGACCCGGCAGGGCGGAGCCGGGCTGCGCGGGGTGCTCGGGGACTGGCGGCAGGTGCTGGCGAACCGGCCGTTCGTACTGTTCTCGCTGGCGATGATCGGCTCCTACATCCTGACGTTCCAGGTCTACCTGGCGCTGCCGCTGGGCGCGGAGCGGGCGGCGCCGGGTCACGGCAACGCGGTGACGATGGCCTTGTTCGCACTGTCCGCACTGGTGGCCGCCGCCGGGCAGTTGAAGGTCACCGCGTGGGCCAGGGGGCGCTGGTCCCAGCAGCGGTCCCTAGTCTACGGGCTGGTAGTGCTGGGGGCGGCCTTCGTACCGCCGCTGGCCGCCAACCATGTGGCCACCTCCTCCTCCGGGCTGGTGCACTGGGCGCAGGCGATGGTGCCGCTGATGGCCTGCGCCGCCCTGCTGGCGCTGGGGACCGCGCTGGTCTACCCGTTCGAGATGGACACCATCGTCGCGCTGGCCGGCGGGCGGCTGGTCGCCACCTACTACGGCCTCTACAACACCGTGTCCGGAGTGGGCATCACGGTGGGCAACATCGCCACCGGGGCCCTGTGGGACGCCGCCGCCCGCACGGGTCATCCGCGCCTGCCCTGGCTGGTGCTGACCGCGGTCGGAGTGCTCTGCGCGGCGAGCGTCGCGGCGCTGGTGCGCGGCGGGCAGCTGCAGGCCCCGGTCCCGACGGCCTCGGCCGCCCCCGCGTGAACCGCCCCGGCACCCGGTCACCAGAACCAAGTCGGCGCCGCGGGGCTCCAGGTGGGCCTGGTACGGTCCTGGAGCAGGACCGAACGGGTGGCGGAGAGGATCCGGCGGCAGTGGACCAGGTCACGGCACGGCGAACGGGCACCGCCCGGCTGCTTGCTGTCCTCGCGGTCCTGGTCGGGATGTTCCTCATGCACGGCGCCCCGACCTCCGCCATGGGCGGCTGCCACGACGCCCTGACCCTGACGCTGCCCGCCGCAGCGCACCCCATGGCCGCAGCGAACCCGATGGACGCCGCGCATCCCGCCGCCCAGGTCCAGGGGCAGAGCGCCGCCGGGACGGATGCGATGAGCGGGCTGTGCCTGTCCACCGGGACCCGCGACCACCAGTTCCTTGCTTCCCCGGCGCTGGCGGCCCTGACCGCGCTGGTGCTGTTTACGGGCCTGCTCGGACCCGGCACGCCCCGGCAAGCCGGTCGTGCCGGCCGCCGGGGTCCACCGGGCGGTGGGCGGCAGATACTGCTGCGGGTGTGCATCGCGCGGACCTGACAGGACCACCGGACCCTCCCCGTGAGGGCTCCGGAACCGGCTCCTGCCCACCTCCGCGCGCCGATGCGGCGCCCACCCGAAAGACCACACCCATGTCTTCGTTCACCCTGCCCACGCGCCGGATGCTGGCCGCGAGCCTCGCGGCCACCGCGCTGGCGCTCACCGTGTCCGCCTGCGGCTCCTCCGCCTCGACCATGCCCGCGATGCCGGGCATGGACAGCGCCAGCGCCATGCCGTCGATGAGCGCCACCGCCACGGCGTCGGCCATGCCCACCATGGACGGCATGGGCGCGATGGCCTCGGGCGACGGCCTGGCCGCCACCAACGGCGGCTACACCCTCACCTCCACGACCGCCACACTGCCCGCGGGCAAGGCGTCCGGCTACCGGTTCACGATCACCGGTCCCAACGGCAAGCCGGTGACCGGCTTCGCGGTCGACCAGACCAAGACGCTGCACTTCTACGCGATCCGATCCGACCTGACCGGGTTCCAGCACATCCACCCGACCATGGCCGCCGACGGGACCTGGACCGCGCCCCTGGCCGCCCTGAGCGCCGGGACCTGGCGGCTGTTCGCCACCTTCACCCCGGCCACCGGTTCCGGCAAGGGCACCGACTTCGTCCTCAGCCGCACACTCACCGTGTCCGGTATGCCCATGGACACCGCCCTGCCAGCGGCATCGGCCAGCACCACCGTCGACGGCTACACCGTCACCCTGGCCGGGGACCTGATGGCGGGCATGGCCCACCCGCTGACCGTCACCATCACCAAGGGCGGCAAGCCCGTCACCAACCTCCAGCCCTACCTGGACACCTACGCCCACCTGACCGCCTTCCACTCCGGTGACGGCGCGTTCGCGCACCTGCACCCCACCACTGCCGTCACCGGTGACCACGGCGGCCCGACCCTGTCCTTCCACCCCGAGCTCGCCCAAGCTGGCGACTGGCGGCTGTTCCTCCAGTTCCAGACCGCCGGAACCCTGCACACCGCCGCGATCACCGTGCACGTGAGCTGATCGAGGGTAGGCCGGGGCGCTGCCCGAGCGGTGGCGCTCCGGCCCGCTTGTCGCACCATAGGAATACCCCTAGGGGGTATGTTCGTTCCCGTTCCCGACCGGCACGACTTGGCCCACGACACCCATCCAGGGGCGACGATGCACGCGATCTGGCACGCACTGTCCATCACCGGCTCGATGACCTGGGAGATCACCTGGGCCCTGATCCTGGGCTTCGCCCTGTCCGCGGTCGTGCAGGCCGTGGTGCGCAAGTCCACCATCGTCCGACTGCTGGGCGATGACCGGCCCAGGACCCTCGCGCTGGCCTCGCTGCTGGGGGCGGCTTCCTCCTCGTGCTCGTATGCGGCCGTCGCGCTGGCGCGCTCGCTGTTCCGCAAGGGCGCGAACTTCACCGCGGCGATGGCCTTCGAGATCGCGTCAACCAACCTGGTGGTGGAACTGGGGGTGATCCTGGCGCTGTTGATGGGGTGGCAGTTCACGGCCGCGGAGTTCGTCGGCGGCCCGATCATGATCGTGGTCCTGGCCGTGCTGTTCCGGATCTTCCTGCGCGACAGGCTCCTGCGCGAGGCCCGCGAGGTGGCCGACCGCGGGGCGGCCGGGTCGATGGAGGGCCACGCGGCGATGGACATGTCCGTCCAACGCGAGGGCTCCTTCGCGCGGCGGCTGCTCTCCCGTGAGGGCTACACCTCGGTCGCGCACGTGTTCGTCATGGAGTGGGCCGCGATCCTGCGCGACCTGGTGATCGGCCTGCTGATCGCAGGCGCCATCGCCGCCTGGGTACCGGACTCGTTCTGGCGGACCTTCTTCTTCGACGGCCACCCCCTGGCATCGAAGCTCTGGGGACCGCTGATCGGGCCGCTGGTCGCGGTGGTGTCCTTCGTCTGCTCGATCGGCAACGTGCCGCTGGCGGTGGTGCTGTGGAAGGGCGGCATCAGCTTCGGCGGCGTCGTGTCCTTCATCTTCGCCGACCTGCTGATCCTGCCCATCCTGTCGATCTACAGGAAGTACTACGGGTGGCGGATGACCGTCTTCCTCGCCGTCACCTTCTACGCCGCCATGGTGACCGCCGGATACGTGGTCGAGTTCACCTTCGGGGGCCTGGGACTGATCCCGGACCAGGCCACCGCCACCATCCCGATGGAGGGCGTGAGCTGGAACTACACCACCTTCCTCAACATCGCCTTCCTGGTCCTGGCCGCCGCCCTGCTGGTCCGCTTCCTGCGCACCGGGGGACGCGCGATGCTCGCCATGATGGGAGGCGCCCCGGACACCGGCCACGACCACAGCCACCACGGGCACGAGCAGATGCACGCCGGCGACCGGCACGACGGCTCCGCCCCTGCGCAGTCCCCGGACCACGGTCAGCACGACCACGGAGCCCAGGACGGCCATGGGCACCACCACTGACGCCGCCACCCCACCCACCGAACAGCACCGGATCCGGATTCCGGCGGCCGGATCAGGCCGGTGTCCACTGGACGGTCAGGTGCTCGCGGGCGGCGAACCGTTCGATGTTGCTGCCCAGGATCTGCTGGATCCGCTCCAGGTCTTCGGGGCCGGCCGCCTCGACGGCCAGGATCAGGCAGTCGGGTTCCGCGGTGATGCGGCAGGTGCCCGCACCGTCCGGGAACTCGATCACGCCGTGGGGCTCGGTCCACTGCGCGTGCGGGGTCTTCCAGGCGGCGTGGCTGCACAACTGCTTGGCGTACCGGGCGCTGCGGTCCGTCGGAACACGGGCCTGGGCCCTGACCAACGGGCCGGTGCCCGCCGCGGTCGCCGTCCTGCCCCTGTGCCGGGGGGTGGCGCGGGCCCGCAGCCAGGTGGATGCGGCGCCGAGGTGGGCGCGGATGGCCGAGGTGTGTGAGCGGGGGCTGTGCATGTGGACCTCCCGACCCTGGGGATTCGCGGTGACGGCCTGCTGGACGGCGGGTTAGGCGTCGCGGTGCTTGATGACGGTGAAGCCGAGGACCAGGGCAGCTGCCGCGTACAGGCCCAGCACGCCCAGGCCACCAGCGGCGTTGAGGCCGCCGGCTTCGGGGTGGAGCGAGTAGATCGCGTCGCCCGCGTTCATCGGAAGGTAGGGGCCGATGGTGGTTCGCCAGGTGTGCGGCAGCAGGTCCAGCAGGATCACCGGCACGAACAGCAAGCCGAACAGCGTGGCGATCGCCCCGGCGCTGCTGCGCAGAACGGCCCCAAGGCCAAGGCCCAGCAGGCCGAGCACGGCCAGGTAGACGCCTCCTCCGGCCACCGCCCGCACGATGCCGGGGTCGCCGATCGAGGACACCAACGGGCCACGGGACACGAATGCCTGGAAGGCGAAGTAGGCGGCGAAGCACGCCACGACTCCTGCCAGCAGGGCGGTGGCCGCGAAGGCGAGGGTCTTGGCGGCCAGCATCGCCCGGCGCCGGGGCACGGCGGTGAGCGTGGTGCGGATCATGCCGGTGCCGTACTCGCTGGTGATGGTGAGCACGCCCAGGACGCCGATGGCGATCTGGGACAGGTGCAGGCCGGCCAGGCTCAGCCGGATCGGGTCCACGCTCGCCATGTCCTGGGCGCTGAGCCGGCTGGGCAGGAACACGGCGGCCAGCGCCGCCAGGACGACGTTGGCAGCAACTGCCGCCACAAGCGTCCACCGGGTCGAGCGCACCGAGCGCAGCTTCCAGAACTCCGAGAACAGGACGTCGGCGAAGCCCGCCAGCGGGCGGCGGGCGGAGGTCAGCGGGGAAGGAGCCGGGTGCGGTACTGCGGTGGCCTGCATGTCAGGGGCGTCCTTCAGTTCGGGGCCGCGGCGAGTGCGGCGTCGGCCGTGCGGTAGTCGACGGTCTGCGCGGTGAGTTCCATGTACCGCTCCTCCAGGGACACCTGGTGCGTGGACAGTTCCTGCAGGCCCAGGTGGTTGACCCGGGCCAGTTCGCCCACCGCGTCACCGCTGACCCCGGTGACCTTCAGCGTGTCCGGGCCCTCGGCCACGACGCTCGCACCCTGGGCCGTGAGCAGGGCGGCCAGCGCGTCACGCCCGCTGGTGCGGACCCGTACGAAGCTCCCGGTGCCGCTGCCCACGAAGTCCGCCACGCTGGTCTGCGCGAGCAGCCGCCCGCGACCGATGACCACCAGGCGGTCGGCGGTCAGCGCCATCTCGCTCATCAGATGACTGGACAGGAACACCGTGCGTCCCTCCGCCGCCAGGGCCCTGAGCAGGGTGCGGATCCACAGCACACCTTCGGGGTCCAGGCCGTTGACCGGCTCGTCGAACATCAGCACCGGCGGATCGCCCAGCAGCGCCGCCGCGATGCCCAGCCGCTGCCCCATCCCCAGCGAGAAGCCGCCCACCCGCCGGTCCGCGACCGCGCGCAGGCCCACCTGGTCCAGGACCTGTTCCACCCGGGCCCGGCCGATCCCGTTGCTCAGGGCCAGGCAGCGCAGATGGTCGCGCGCACTGCGCCCGCCGTGCACGGCTCTGGCCTCCAGCAGCGCCCCGACCTCGAACAGCGGGCGCCGGTAGCCGGTGTAGGGACGGCCGCCCACGGTCACCGAGCCCGTGGTCGGGGCGTCCAGGCCCAGGATCATGCGCATCGTCGTGGACTTCCCGGACCCGTTGGGGCCAAGGAACCCGGTCACCTGCCCCGGCGGAACGGTGAACGACAGGTCGTCGACCGCCACCGTGTCGCCGTAGCGCTTGCTGAGGCCGATCGCCTCGATCATCGTCCAACTCCCTGCTGGTCTGCTGTGCCCTTGGGACTGCGCGGACAACACACGTTGTCGGTCCTCGTTAGTGGGAGCCGGGGCCGAAAACCCCGAGCAGGTGCAGCACCACCATCAGCACCACCAGGCCGACCGCGAGCGCGATGCCGGCCGGGGCCAGCCAGCCGGGCCTGCCGCCGGGAGGCGCGGCGAGGACAGGGCCCCCGTCGGGGCTGTCGCCGGTGTCGTGGTGGGCGGGCAACTCGGCCATGGAACTTCTCCTGTCGTCGCGTGCGGGGCACGCCTGCGGTGGAACCACTGCCAGTTTTGCGAGACATAGTGTCGCTGTCAACTCTAACTGTCTCGATGGCGTCGGCATGTAGCATGGTGGTGTGCCGAAGCTGTGGAACGAGACGATCGAGGCGCACCGCCACGCGGTGCGCGACGCGATCATGGAGACCACCGCGGCCCTGGTCGCCGAACACGGCCTGGCGTCGGTGAAGATGACGCAGATCGCCGAGCAGTCCGGTATCGGGCGCGCGACGCTGTACAAGTACTTCCCAGACGTCGACGCGATCCTGATCGCCGTCCACGAGCACCACGTCGCAGCCCACCTCGCCCAACTGGCCGAGCTGCGCGACCAACCGGGCACCCCCGGCCAGCGGTTGCACAAGGTGCTGGGGGCCTACGCGCTCATCTGCCACCACCGCGCCCGCCACGCCGGCACCGACTTCGCCGCCCTGGTCCACCGCGGCGAACCCCTGGCCCGCGCCGAACAGCAGCTCCTGGACCTCTTCGCGGACCTCCTCGCCGAGACAGCCGCCACCGGCGCCCTGCGCACCGACGTCACCCCCGCCGAGCTGGCCACCTACTGCCTGCACGCCCTCTCGGCAGCCGGAACCCTGCCGGACGAGGCCGCGGTCCACCGCCTCGTGACCGTCACCCTGGCCGGACTGCGCCCCGCTGCCGGGTCCGGTGACCCCGCCGCGACCGTTGGGGCGGACCAGCAGCACGCCCCTCACGAACACCACCGCCACGGCCGCCACTGACCGGACCGATGCGGGCTTCCCCTGCTCCGGCGTTCACGTCGCGGGATCGCACAGGGGGCCGCAACCCGTCACCCGTGACGGTGACTTCCGCCCAAGCTGGCGGGGCAGCGGCACCGGTTCGGCGAGCATGACCCCATGTCCCTGGTCACCGCGCTGATCTACCGCCGCCGCCACCGCGTCCTTGGCCGCCTGGTCCAAGAGGCCCTGGCCCTGTACGGCATGGAGGTCCCCGCCGCGGCCGAGATCGGCCCGGGGCTGAAGGTCTTCCACCGAGGCTTCGGCACGGTCCTGCACCCCTACACCACGCTGGGCGCAGACGTGACCCTCTACAACGGGGTCACCCTGGGCCGCGCCGATCCCTGGGTTGCGCAGCAGGACAGCGCCATGGAACGGATCGTCGTCGAGGACGGCGCGTGCCTGTGCGCCGGTGCGAAGGTCGTCTGCAAACAGGGCGTCCTGACGATCGGCCGCGGGACGATCGTGGGCGCCAACGCCGTCCTGACCACCTCGACCGGCCCGGGCGAGATCTGGGCCGGAGCCCCCGCCCGCCGCGTCGGCACCCGCACCACACCGCACACCCCCGAAGCCGCCGCCAGCACGTGAGCTGGGGCGCGGGGCATCTCAGCGATCCTCATCATCCTCGGCGAGGCAACCGCTCACGCGCTCCAACCTGATCCGTGCGACCAACTGGAGGGACCTGCCGTGGTGACCGCACGCGCTACGGGCCCAGGCAGACGTACGCCGATCGACTGCCCGGGTCATTGCCGAAGGGCCAGGACGGTAGACCCGGCTGCACCACAGGCGCAACAGCACCGGCATCGCAGCTGCTCAGAGCAGGTATGACGGCAGTGGCTGCAACGGGTCAGGCATGACACGGTAGCCCGTATGCAGGACAACGGGCACCATCACGACCATGCGGTGGCACCCGCCACCGGAGTCCACGACCACCCGCACGCCGAGCCGCACCACCACGATCACGGCACGGAGGGCGGCGAGCACGCGGATCACGCCCCCGACGGCCACGGCCATGGGGAGCACGGTCACGGCGAGGGGCGGTGGCGACGCCTGCGCCACCAGGTCGCGCACATGGTCACCCCGCACAGCCACGAGGCGATGGACAAGATCGACTCCGCGATGGAGACCTCCCGTGAGGGAATGCGGACCCTGTGGCTGTCGCTGGGCATCCTCGGCACCACCACCATCATCCAGGCGCTCGTCGTAGCGCTGTCCGGATCGGTGGCGCTGCTGGGCGACACCATCCACAACGCCGCCGACGCACTGACCGCCCTCCCGCTGGGGATCGCCTTCTGGGTGGGCCGGCGAGCGGCCAACCGCCGCTACACCTACGGCTACGGCCGCGCCGAGGACCTGGCCGGCATCGCCATCGTGCTCACCATCGCCGCCTCCTCCGCGCTCGCCGCCTACACGGCGGTGGACCGGCTGCTGAACCCGCGCGACGTCAGCCACCTGTGGGCGGTGGCCATCGCCGCGGTGGTCGGCTTCATCGGCAACGAATGGGTCGCCCGCTACCGCATCACCACCGGCCGCCGGATCGGCTCCGCCGCCCTGGTCGCCGACGGCCTGCACGCCCGCACCGACGGCTTCACCTCCCTCGCCGTCCTGCTGGGCGCGGGCGGGGCCGCGATCGGCTGGCGCTGGGCGGACCCGGTGGTCGGCCTGCTGATCACCGTCGCCATCGTGATGGTCCTCAAGGGCGCGGCCCGCGAGGTCTACCGCCGCCTGATGGACTCCGTGGACCCGGCCCTGGTCGACACCGCCGAAGCCGCGCTGCGCGAGGTCGACGGCGTACTGGGCACCGGCCAGGTGCGACTGCGCTGGATCGGACACGCGCTGCGGGCCGAGGCCGACATCATCGTGGACCCGCACCTGACCGTGGTCCAGGCCCACGCCCTGGCCGTGTCCGCCGAGCACGCCCTGATCCACGCCGTGCCCCGGCTCACCGCCGCCACCGTCCACACCGACCACCTGCCGCACGGCGCCGACCCCCACGCCCCGCTCACCCACCACGCCGACCTCTGAGCAGCCCCTGCGCCCCGGCGCCCCGGACACGGGCACCGCGCCACCCACTGGGGGAAGCCGGTTCGGTTCACACGAGGTCAATGACGCCGACGCCGCCAGCGACATCGCCACCTGTGCCAGGCCGGGGCCCCGGCCTGGCACCAAGCCCCGACATCCTCGACACCTCTACACCTTCAACCCCTCCCGACGCCTCCGGCATAAGCTCGAAGACTCCTAACCCAACTGGCAGTCTCGACGCTGAGTAGCGCGGAAAGGCCGTCAGCCTTCGATGAGACCAACTCTGGCTCGTCGGCGAGATCGGTCAGGCATCGGTGAGACCGGGCACCACGCAGTGCTTCAGCGGGGGCGGCCGTTCTCCGGGAATCGTGCCCGGCTTGTTGCATGGAGGAATATCTGCCCTGTTTCGAATGGGAACGCCCGGCTTGTTCCGTGGGGGGACAAGCCGGGCGGGAAGCCCGTGGACCCTATTGATGATCAAGTACCGGTGGAGAGACCGTATTCCGGCGTGATGTATTCCTCGGTAGTCGATCTTTGTTTGCACCAGGCCACTTGTGCGTCGGCCGTACCCGCGTCTTCCTACTGTCGACGGCTGGTGGGGCCTTGTCGATCCGGTGCTCAGAACGGCTGATCGCTGTGGGCGAGCAGGCGATCCAGGCCCAGTTCGCGCATATGGGCGTGGGCGCGGTGGACGGCAGGCCCTGCTCGGCCAGTGGCACCGCATCCGACCGTGCAGCCGCTGCGCGGGGCGCATTGCAAGGGGGTCTGGTGAGGTCTGCGTCGGGGTTCAGGTCCAGCCGGGCAGGGCGAGTCCGGCGTAGGTGGTGGGGTCTACCTGGGTCTCGCCGGCGGCGTCGGCGAACGCCTGCAGGGCCGCGACCATCGTGCCGCGGTGCTCGTCGGGCATGGCGGCCACGATCTGCGTGATCTCGGCCTGGCGGCGTTCGGTGACCGCGTGGACCACCCGGCTTCCGGCCTCGGTGGCAACCAGGCGTACTACTCGGCGATCTTCGGGGTCGGCGGTGCGTTCGACCATGCCTGCCGCGGTGAGGCGGTCGACCATGCGCATCGCGGTCGAGGGGTTGACCGCGAGCTGTTCGGCCAGGCGGGACAGGCTGGTGGCGCCGTTGGTGTCCAGGACCACCAGCATCCGGAACTGCGGCACGGTCAGCGTGTCCTCGACCGCCGCCAACGAGCGCGCCGAGATGGCGACCAACACGCGGGAGGCGGTCACCACGGCGGCGACCATGGCGTTGACCGGGGCGGGTTCCTGGGACGGCAGGAGTTCAGACATGACAGCAGTTCTACCCCCTCACGTGCGCCCGCATGGCGCCGCGGGCACCCCCGCCTTTCTTCTGACAGTGCAAACATTGCATACTGCAAGAATGAGTGAGCCTGCGAACACCGAGCCCCGACCGACCCTTGGGCGCATAGTCCCGGCCGCGCCGATCACGCTCCAGCGCGGACTGCCGCGCCTGTGGGTGGGGCTGCGCGAGTCCAAGGGCGGCCTGGTGGCCCTCGCCCTGGCGGTGGGTGCGGGCGCGGGCCTGGGCGCGGTCGCGTTCCGCTGGATGATCAAGACGTTCACCCTGCTGCTGTCCGGCCACGCCGACTACGCCGCGGCCGGGCACGCCGCCAACCCGCACGTGCCCTGGCTGGGACGGTTCTTCGTCCTCCTGGCCCCGGTGGTCGCGGGGCTGATCTACGGGCCGCTGGTGCAGCGGTACGCCCGCGAGGCCCGAGGCCACGGGGTACCCGAGGTCATGTACGCCGTCGCCCGGCGCGGCGGGAAGATCGCCCCGCAGGTTGCCCTGGTCAAGTCTCTGGCCTCGGCGCTGTGCATCGGCGGCGGCGGCTCGGTGGGCCGCGAGGGCCCGATCGTGCAGATCGGCTCCGCTCTCGGGTCCAGCCTGGGCGGCTGGGTCAAGGTCGCCGAGGACCGGCTCAAGGTCCTGGTCGCCTGCGGCGCGGCCGGCGGCATCGCCGCGACCTTCAACGCGCCGCTGGCCGGGGTGTTCTTCGCGATGGAGCTGATCCTGGGCGACTTCACCGCCGAGTCCTTCGGCATGGTCGTCCTGGCCTCGGTCACCGCCTCCGTCATCGGCCGCGCGGCCCTGGGCAACAGCCCGTTCCTGCACCTGCCGCCCTTCCAGGTCCAGCACCTGTCCCAGTACCTGCTGTTCGCGCTGCTCGGTCTGCTCGCCGGAGCCCTGGGCGTGGGGTTCAGCAAGGTCCTGTACCGGATCGAGGACGCCTGCGACAAGGTCTGGCGCGGCCCCGAATGGGCCCGCCCCGCCGTCGGCGGCCTGCTGCTGGGCCTGCTACTGCTGATCCTGCCCGAGATGTACGGCGTCGGCTACCCGGTCCTGGAGAACGCGGTCGGCGGCAAGTACGTCATCGGATTCCTGATCATGCTCCTGGTCGGCAAGATCGTCGCGACCAGCCTGACCATCGGCATCGGCGGCTCCGGCGGGGTGTTCGCCCCCTCGCTGTTCATGGGCGCGATGCTCGGCTCCGCGTTCGGCGCAGCCGCCCACGACCTGGTACCCGGCACCGCCGGACCGGTCGGCGCCTACGGCCTGATCGGCATGGGCGCCGTGTTCGCCGGGGCCGCCCGCGCCCCGATCACCGCCGTGATCATCTTGTTCGAACTCACCGGCGAGTACACCATCATCCTGCCGCTGATGACCGCCATCGTCCTGGCCACCCTCGTCAGCCGCGCCCTGTCCCACGACACCATCTACACCGCCAAACTGCGCCGCCGCGGCATCGACCTCGACGCCAAACCCGACACCTCCCCCTTCGCCGGGATCACCGTCGGCACGGTCATGGAACCCGTCCCCGAAGCCCTCCCCGAAACCATGGCACTGACACAGGCGGCGGACCGGCTGGCCGCCTCCCCGCACGGCGTCCTGCCCGTCCTGACCGCTGACGGCACCTACCTGGGCACCGCCACCGCCCGCAGCACCGCCCAGGCCCTGGCCGAGGGCACCCACGCCACCAGCGCCCTGGCCACCATCACCCACCGGCCCGCCACCATCACCGCCGACAACGACCTCACCGACGCCCTGAACGCCCTGGTCCACGCTGGCGGAGCCGGACTGCCGGTCCTGGACCCCACCCGCGCCCGACTCACCGGCTGGATCACCTACGAATCCGTCCTGGCCAGTCTCCACCACCGCAACACTGCACCTGCCGAAACCGCCGTCACAACCCACTGACCCCCAGTTCACCGAGCAAGGCGGACCCGTGTCGACTCACAGCGAACCCCACGAAGAGGCATGGCCATGCAAGGGGTGCCGACAGCGCCCAGCCTTGCATGGTCGTGACCGAATCCCGAGCGGCACTGCACTATCCCGCAGTCAGCCAAAGGGGCTGTCTGGGAACCAGGAAGTCAGCTCGCCGGATTGTTAGGGTCTGACAGATGAGGCCCAAACCCAATCTCCGAACGTTGGTCAACGAGCGTGACCGAGCGGTGATGCCCCTGGGGTCGGCCCCGTTGCCGCAGCCCGTGGTCTGGTGGGGATCCTCGCGCGGGGCTGGGGACTTTGCCGTACGTCGACAGATGGTCCTGAGAACCGGTGAGAGCAGAGTGGCAACGGACGCCCTCCTTGCACTGCTGCGCACGGAAGGTTGGAGGCCGGCTGCCTGGGCTCGGTTCGTTGGCCTGGCTGGTGAGCGATCGCTGCGGGAGGCCGCCCGCAGGCCGAGGGCGCTGGTCGAGGTCTCGGTGCTGCACGGGGCCGCACTCGTTGTCGGCCGTGGCCGAGGACGCTGGTGGACGACGACAAGTTGGACGCTGGCCGTTGCGCATCTGGGCATGCTCGAAGGCCGTCGGTCGCTGGGCCCCGCGAACGCCCTTTCTCTTTCGCGTGCCCTTCTCCCCGTCGCGGGCGACGGGCTCGGCCGGTGGGTCGGCGTGGTCGCTGTGGCCAGTGACCTGGCCGATGGCCAGCTCGCCCGGCGCCGGGGTTGCGTCACGCCGTTCGGCGCTTACGCTGATTCGCTCGCTGACGCGGCATTCTGGACCTGGCTGACGGTGCGCCATGAGCCCAGCCGTGTGGTGCGTGCCGCAGCACTGGCCCTCTGGACGCTTCCCGTGGGCGCGATCGCCGTCGCGAGCCTGGCTCGGGGCCAGTTGATCGAAAGGCCGCATCCTGCGGTCCTGCGCCCTGCTGCCGCTATGCAGGCGCTTGTCGCGCTGCGTCGTCTGGCCCGTTCCTGACCTGCCATGTCAATGGCCATGAAGTCCACGGCCGCCGTCACTGCCACAACAAGGTACCCGGATCGCGTGTTCGCCCCTGTCGTTCCTGGGTCGTGCGTTGCCATAGGAACGGGCAGCGGTGCTGCTTCTTGCACCGATGTCGGGGCACACGTGGGCGCGGTCAACGAGAGGCGGGAACTGCCGCGGGTTCACTCGCGCTGGGCTTGCAGGACGCCGCGCAACTGGTCGGTCGAGGGTGCGCCGCTGGCGGTGCGCTGGTCACGGTAGAGGCGGCAGGACAGGCTGGTGGGTTGGCCGGGCGCAGCGAAGGGGTCGACGCCGTCGATGAGGAGGGTCGGTGAGCCGTGCATACCCAGGCGCTCGGCCTGCTCCTGGTTAGTCACCTCGTGCCAGGTGATCTCGGTGGCCGGTTGTCCTGCCAGCGCGTGGGTGATGCGTTGGCGTAGCAGCGGGGCGTTCGGGCAGTCCGGGACCGCCAGGATGGTCAGTTTCACTGCTTTCAGCTCCTGCCGTCTGTGGCTCGTGTCTTGGACGGTAGTCCTGTCCCCGGGCTGGAGGCTCCAGTCTTGCGCACGCTTTGCCCCTCGCCTCCCGCAGACCTCGCGAGCGACCGCCGGGGATAGGCAGGGGTTCATCGGTGCCGCGCGGGCGGCTGCTCTGATGTTGGCCGGGATCGCGATGCCTGCTGACCCGCAGGGGGTGGTCACCGGGCCCGCGCGGTGAATCGTTTGAGCGGGATGGGGAACTCGATGCCGGCCGCTGCCACCGAGCGCAGGGTCCGTAGGGCGCGGCGGTGGCCGGCAGGGGTGAGCGCGGGGAGGTAGAGCGAGTCCAGGAGCAGTTGTGCGTCGGCTGGTCCGGTGAGTGGGAGGGTGAAGCGTCGGCGCTCCTCGATGAGGAGGTCGAGCCCGGCGGCTTCGAGGACGGCGGGCACGGTACGCAGGGCATCGTCGTTGGGGTAGCGCAGGGGGCGTCGCAGTGCCAGCAGCAGGGCGCCGACGGTGAGGAAGTCGTGTGGGTGAAGCGGGCCGGAGGCGGGGAGGGTGGCGATAAGCAGGCCCCCGGGGCGTAGGACGCGGTGGATCTCGGTCAGGGCGCGCGGTAGCGGGGTGAGCAGCATCAGGGCCATCGAGCAGATGACGGTGTCGATGCTGCTGGCGGCGATCGGCAGGGAGGTGGCGTCCGCGCGCAGCAGAGGTGCGGCGCGGCCGGCTTGGGCTGCGGCGAGCTCGTTGGGCGAGCGGTCCACTCCGAGGTAGCGGGCGGCGGTGGGCAGGGCGGTGCGCATAGGGGCGTTGCCGCAGCCCAGGTCCAGGACCTGTCCTTGGGCGGGTGCGGCGTCGGCCAGCCATTGGTACGGGTTGGTTCCCGCATTGTGTGCGCGGGTCAGGAGGGCCTCGGTGATGCCCGGGTGCTGACGGTGGAAGGCGTCCAGGTAGGCGTCCCAGGTCATGGCAGGGTTCGTCGATCGGTTGCGGTCCGGTGCAGTCGCAGGCGCCGCCACCGTACTGGCGCACGTGCGGCTGGCAGGAGCTGGGGTGCGTGGTCGCGGACGGCGGCCAGGGCTTCGGCGGCGCTGGGGTTGACCATCGTGTGCCCGGCTACGGTGGGTGTGGGGACGGTCTCGTTTCCGTTCGCCGCGGAGCGGACGAAGGCTGCCGCCTGCGGGTTTGACCAGATGTCGGTCTCGGTGAAGGCGAGCCCTCTGCCACGGAGTGCGCGGCGCAGCCTGGCGCAGTACGGGCAGCCCGGCCGCGCGTAGAGGATGATCGTGTGTGCGGTGTTCATCGTGTTTCCATCGGCTTCTGCGCGGTCAGGAGTGCGTACCCGGCGGTGCCGTCGGCGACCGCGCGTGCGGCCTGGGCGGTCAGGGCCAGGGCCCTGTCGATGTCCACCCCGGTGAGCGCTGGCCCGGTGCGGGCGGTCATGCGGTAGGCGCGCAGACGGGCCTCGACCTGTTCAACCATGCGCCGTAGGGCGTCGTCGTGGCGTTCGGTGCGGGTGGGTCGTAGTCCGGCGGTTGTGAGGAGGGCCGCGTACTCCTGGAGGGGGCGGGCGTCGGCCAGGCAGGCCACCCACCCTGCCAGTTCGGTGAGTTCTGTAGGCAGGGCGCCGGGGGTGATCGTGATGTCGGTGATGCCGACCTGGCCACCGGGGCGCAGCACCCGGGCGATTTCGCGGGCGGCGGTGGCTTTGTCGGGGAAGGTGCAGAAGGCGCACTCGCACAGGACGGCGTCGAAGGATGCGTCGGGGAAGGGGAGCTGTTCGGCGTCGCCGGTGTGGAAGGTGACGCGGTCGGCGAGGTGGGCCTGCTCGGCCGCCTGGCGGGCGCGGGCCACGGATTCTTCGCCGAGGTCGAGGCCGACGACCTCGCAGCCGAACTCGGCGGCCAGCGTCAGGGCGGTGGTGCCGGGGCCGCTGGCGACGTCCAGGACTCTGGTGCCGGGGCCGAGCGCGAGTGCGCGGGCGAGGCGGCGGGTCAAGGTGAGGCCGCCGGGGTGGTAGCTGTCGCCGAGGATCGCGGCGACAGCGTCGGACTGGTAGGCGGTGGCGCAGCAGGACTTGAGGGTCTGCGGGTCGGCCGGTGGCGGGTTGGTCATCGTAGTTTCTTCCCGACGTTGGTGGAGTCCTTCGACAGACCGGTGCCCGGTGCGGGGTCGCGGGCGATCTTGGAGCCGTGCGGTGAGGGGTGGAGGATCGGTTGGAGCTCGGCGGCGTTGGGGACGACGTCGGCGACGTGGACACCGGTGAGCTGTTCGCGGATCTGTTCGCGGTAGCCGACGGAGTTGTAGGCGCAGAACGGGATGAGGCGCCCGTCAGGGGTGATCATCTCGACGCAGCACTTCATCAGGGTCTTGACGTTGAGGGTGTAGGGGTCCTGGAAGTCCTGGACGACGAGCATGAATGCCTTGTCAGTGGCTTCGCGCAGGGCTTGGGGCAGGTCGATTCCGCAGGTGGCGCACTCCAGTTGGGCTGCGGAGCCTTCGGTGCCGGGGAACGCGGAGGCGGACCAGAGCTTCTCCAGCGCGGCGCGGATGCCGGTGTCGGGCAGGGCCCGGTTGGTGACGTAGTCCAAGTAGTCCTCCAACTGGACCAGGCGAGTGACCGGGACGATGTCCTCGCCGTCGACCAGGAGGTAGGTGATGGAGCGGCAGGTGGGGAAGCAGCAGGGGACCGGGAAGAAGTCGTCCGCGCGCAGCCACTGCGGAAGTTGCTCGGCGATGGCCTTGATGACGTCGGAGTTGGTGAGCCGGTTCAGCGGGTCGAATTCGAGGTGGCGGCCGGCATGGGTGACAGGCTGCAGGACCACTCCGCGCACTGCGGGGTGTTGCAGGCCGAAGCGGATGATGGCGCCGAGCTCGTGGTCGTTGAGGTCGCGTTCGATGGCGGCGGCGAGCATGACGGTGACGCCGGCGGCGGCACAGTTGTCCAGAGCGCGCGCTTTGAGGTCGCGCAGGTCCTTGCCGCGGATGGCGAGGTGGGTTTCGCGCTCGAAGCCGTCGAACTGGAGGTAGACGGTGACCTTGCGCTCCGCCAGGGCGGGGGCGAAGCGCTTGTCGGTGGCCAGGCGGATGCCGTTGGTGTTCAGGACGACGTTGCGGATCGGTCGGGCGCGCGCTGCGTCGATGAAGTCCAGGATGTGCTTGTGGATGCTGGGCTCGCCGCCGGAGAACATCACCACCTCCGGTTCGCCCTCGGAGGCGACGTAGGTGTCGAGCATCAGCTCGACCTGTTCGCGGGTCAGGGAGAAGCCGTCGCTCTGGTGGCCGGAGTCCGCGAAGCAGATCGGACAGTCCAGGTTGCAGTCGGAGTTGACCTCGATCAGGCCCAGACAAGCGTGCTGCTTGTGCTCAGGGCACAGCCCGCAGTCGGTGGGGCAGCCGTCCTTGACCTCGGTCTGGAAGACCAGCGGCAGGGTGCCGGGCTTGTTGAAGCGGGCGGAGTCCAGGTACGCCTGGGCGTCGCCGTAGATCAGGGCCTCGAACGGGCCGTGCTCCCTGCAGCGCTTGCGCAGGTAGACCTTGTCCTGGCGGATGTTGACCTGGGCGTCCACAACGACTTTGCAGACGGGGCAGATGCTCTTGGTGTACTCCAGGAACACCTCGTCCCGGTCCACCTTCTGGTTCGGTACCGGATTCGTCGTCATCGCAGGCTGCTTCCTTCGGTGCGGGAGGGGGCGCAGTGGGAACTGGCCGGAGTCTGTGAGGTGCCGCCGTGTCCGCGTGGTTGAGCGGGGCCTCGGCTGGAGCGCAGTAGCAGGACGGCGTAGAGCAGGAGCAGGGCGTCCTCGGCCAGGACGATCCAGGACAGGGACTGCGGCAGGTAGCGGCCGAAGCAGCCGCACACCGCGACGGCCAGCCCTCGGGCGAACGCCTGCCCGGCGAGTGTCGCCCAGAGCAGACAGACGGCGGCGTAGATCCACACGGGGATGCGGGCGTGGGATCGCGGCGCGGCGAGGAACCAGAGCCCGCTGGCGAGTTCGCTGGCGATCAGGACTGCGGCCAGGACCGTCGTCGCCTGGTGGCCGCCGGCACCGTAGGCGGCCAGGATGGTCGGCATGTCGGGCCAGGAGGCCAGCTGGCCGGCCGCCATGGCAGTGTAGGTGAGACCGAGGAGCAGCCGCAGGATCATCGCAGCACCCCTCGGCGCAGGCGCACCAGCGCGCCGGTCACCGCGCGGGTACGGGGTGTGGTCAGGTTGCGGCGGACCTCGGCGAGGGCGGCCAGCCAGGGCCCGTCGGCGTGCGTGGGGTAGGGGTGGACGGTGGCGGCGAGCTGGCTGGGCGTCCACTTCAGGCGGACGGCGTGGGCGAGTTCGACGATGCTCTCGCCGGCGCGGGGGCCGACTACGGTGCCACCGATGATCTTCCCCTTCGGGTCCAGGACGAGCTGGGTGAAACCGTCGGTAGCCTGCTCCGTGACAGCACGGTCCATCTGTGTGTACGGCAGCAACCGGGTGCGCACCCCTTGGCCGTGGAGGTGTCGGGCAGCTTCGGCGGTGGGGCCGACCTGGGCGATCTCCGGTTCGGTGAACACCGCGTACGGCACCGCGTCGTAGTCCAGGCGGCGGCGTAGGCCCAGCACGGCGTTAAGGACGGCGTCTGCGGCCTGGGCCCCGGCGACGTGGGTGAACGGCAGCCGGCCAGTGACGTCGCCGGCGGCGAAGACGCGCCGGTTGCTCGTGCGCAGCCGGGCGTCGGTCTGGATGTGGCCGTGCGCGCCGGTGCGGACACCGGCCGCCTCCAGGCCAAGGTCTGCAGTGTGCGGTTCGCGGCCGGTGGCCACCAGGATGCGGTCGTAGGCCACACGGGACGCGGTGCCGTCGGCGCCGGTCAACTCGGCCGTACCGGGGCCCACGGTTCGCAGGCTCGCTCCGGTGCGCACCTGGAGCCCCTCGGCCAGGAGGTGGCGCGTGAGCAGGTCCGCAGCGTGTTCGTCCATCGCGGGCAGCAGCCGCTGCTCTGCCTCGACGATCGTCACCGTCGAGCCGAGTCGGGCGAACGCCTGGCCCAGTTCGCAGCCCACCGCCCCGCCACCGACCACCAGGAGCCGGCCCGGCAGGTCGGGCAGGTCCCATACCGTGTCGGAGGTCAGTGCCCCGGATTGAGCCAGCCCCGGCACCGGAGGCAAGCCGGGGCCCGAACCGGAGGCGATCAGGGCGTGGCGGAAGGCCAGGCTCCGGCCGTCCACGCTGATGGTGCGCGGACCGGTGAACCGTGCGGCCCCGCGCAGCACCTCGACACCGAATTGGCCCAGGGCCTCGGCCGAGTCGTGCGGTTCGATGTGCCCGATCGCGCCCCGGACCTGCTTCATCACCGTTGTCCAGTCGGCGCGGCCGGTCGCGGCCGGGAAGCCGTAGCGGTCGGCGTGGCGGGCTGCGTGGACCTGGGCTGCGGCGTGCAGCAGGGTCTTGCTGGGGACGCAGCCGGTCCACAGGCAGTCGCCGCCGAGCCTGCCCCGCTCGACCAGCGCGACCCGCGCACCCAGATCGGCAGCGAGCCGGGCGCCGGTCAGCCCGGCACTGCCGGCGCCGATCACCACCAGGTCGTAGCTGCGGCTCACTGTTCCGGCTCCTGGCTGCCCTCGATGCTGACGCCGCGCCAGAACGCGACGTGGTTCTTGATGCGCCGTGCCAGGAAGGAGGGCTTGGGGTAGTACCAGGCGGCGTCCGGGTTCGCGGCACCACCGTCGGTGAGCGTGTAGTAGCGGGCCAGGCCCTTCCACGGGCACAGCGTACGCGTCGAGGAGTCAGAGAAGTACTCGCGGTTCAGCGTCTCGGGCGGGAAGTAGTGGTTGCCCTCCACCACCACAGTGCGCGGCGCCTGAGCGAGAACGACACCGTTCCACAGCGCACGGATCATCCCACTTCACCTCCCTGGCAGCAGTGGCCCTGGGGCCGCCCGGTCATGACGTGGCCGCCGGACGCCCACTGCTGCGGGCACCGCTGTTGTAGAGGGCGAACGCGAGCAGTACCCCGAAGACCAGGTGGACGACCAGCTCGAAGGGCTGGTCGGCCATCGAGAACGTATGGAACGCGGCGCGTGCCAGGACCTGGAAGTTCAGCACGTACAGCAGACCGCCATAAGCAACGCCCGCCACAGCCACAAGCCCGTTGGTACGGATCCGGGCGGTGAGCACGGCGAACACCATGCCGAAGGCCAACGACAGGACCATGTGCACAACAAGGCCGACCGGCACGCTCGCCGTGCCGTTCATCATCGCGCCGTCGCCCTTGACCAGCGTGGAGATCATCAGCAGTGGAGTATCGGCGGGCTTGCCGATACTGGTGAGGAACCACATCGTCGCACCGGCGAACATCAACCCCGCAACGAGGCCGCTGACGGCGCCGCGCACCAACTCGGCCCTGCTGACCCGGCTGCGCAGTACGGCACCGACGGCGACAGTAGTAGTGGACACGCGCTTCTCCTCGCAGTGGCTTGCCCCGGCCGCCGAGAGCCTGCGAAGGCTGCGGTCGGAGGCTTGGTCTTGAACCGTGCTCAGCCTCCTCCCGCGCAGCAGCCGACCGCCATGACACTGTCGGCGAGCCGACAGTGTCCGCTCCCGCCAGTCCCACTACTCATTGTGTTCAACGCGAAGGTTCGCCGGACCCACCGACTGCGGCGAACCCTGGCACCGCAACACACTGTCGGCTTGCCGACACTGTGCGCTCGCATACACGATAGGGCTGCCTACAGTGGCAGCCATGGCAGACATGCTGGGCCTTCGGGCCCCCGATCCAAGCGCCGTGCGGGCAGCCGCCTGGATGGCACGCTGCGTGGGCCGCGGGCAGAACGCCCCGCTGCACCCCGAGGACCTCACCGCCCTGTCCCGGTTCGTCCAACCACAGACCCTGAAAGCCGGCAGCGTCCTCTTCCACGCCGCAGCCCCCTCCACCGGCGTGTGGATCATCCGCGACGGCACCGCCGAACTCACCGTCGGCACCGGAGCCCGCCGCGTCGCGGTCTCCCTGCTCCACCCCGGAGACGTCGACGGCGACATCCAACTGCTCCTCGACATGCCACCCCCCTACACCGCCCGCGCCGTCGGCGACCTGGACACCTACTTCATCCACGCCCCAGACTTCGACGCCCTGCTCAGCAGCCACCCGGCCATCGCCCGCCGCTGGCTCACATCCGTCGCCAGCCGAACCACCAGCTCACAAACCCGCATCATGGACCTGCTCGGCGCCACCCTCACCCAACAGACCGCCAGGCTGCTCCTGACCGAGGCCGACCCCGACACCAGCACCGTCCGCCTTCCCCAACGCGTGCTGTCCGCCATGCTCGGCGTCCAACGGACGAGCCTCAACAAGGTCCTGCGCGACCTCGAACGCGAGAGCATCATCGAACTCGGCTACCGCACCATCCACCTGCGCCGCTTCGACGAACTGGAGAAACACGCGAGCCGGACCTGACCACACCTGCGCCCTGACGGCGCCCCCGCGCACCCAGCGCCGCAAACCCCTGATCATCCCCGTCATCATCGACGCCTGACCAACCAGCCCCCGCCCCCGCGCCCTCCCCTGAAGCGCACCCGAGCCCGGGCCCGGCACCGGGCCCGGACACCTGACCGCGGTTCTCAGACCGGCAGCTCGCTGTAGGCCAGGAACCGGTCCAGGCCCACTTCGCGCAGCCGCGAACGGGTACGCGAATCAGCCCGGTGGACCGTGAGCACCACGGCGGGCTCACGAGAGCGGGCCGTCTGCAGCAGCGGGAAGAACAGCACCGCGGCGCAAGCCGCGCTCAGCGGATTCCCCTGGTCGACATCGACGTGCACCTCACGGATGCCGGCCACCATCGCCCCTATGAGCCGGTCCGCGATCCGCTGCGCCAAGTCCGCGGTCACCACCCCGTGCACACTGGCCAACAGCTGACCTGGTTCCCCCGGGTGCAGGTGCAGGGCACGTCGGTCCTGGTAGGTCATGGGCTGCTTCCCCCTCAGGTCAGGTCGGGGCTGTGGGCGGGCGGGCCGTGGAGCGCGGAGGGGTCCGGGGGCCGGGCGGTGCGGCTATCGGCCGCCGCTCAGTCCGGACTCCTCCAGGTCGAGGTCGTACTGCAGCTGGCGCCGGGTGGTGTCGCTGATCTGGTGCGTCTCGTACATGCGCTGCAGCTCGGTGCCCTGCAGGACGATCACTTCACGCCGCAGCTGCTGGTAGACCTGCAACAGCGACGCCTCCCCGGCGCTGTGGTCCTCGTCCGGGTTCTGGGCCTGGCTGTGGCGAAGGCGCGCGTCCAGCGACAGGCGTACCCGGCTCAGGGCCGCGTCGGGGGCGGCGCCGAGGTCGGCGAGCTGGTCCAGGTGGTCCAGGCCCGCGCGGGCGATCTGCTGGCGGGCGCTCTCCTGCTCACGGGCGGTGTCCTGCGGCTCCAGGGCCAACCCGGAGCGGTTGACCAGCGGGGCCAGGCTCAGCCCCTGCACGACCAGGGTGAACACCACCACCGCCGTGGTCAGCACCAGCACCAGCGGGCGTCCCGGCAGCGCGCTGCCGTCATCGGCAAGGAGCGGAATCGACAGGGCCGCGGCCAGCGGCATCACGCCCCGGGTACCGGCCCACGTCACTACCGCGGCCACCCGCCACGACGCGGCCCCCTCCACGGGCTTGACTACCTTGGACAGCGGCCACACCCACAGCACCCGCAGCCCGATCAGGACCGCGGCCAGCGCCAGTGCCTGCAGCGGCCAGGCCCCGGAGCCGGCGGGCAGGTCGCGGACCATGGTCGGCAGCTCCAGGCCGATGATCGCGAAGACCACGCTCTCCAGCAGGAACACCACCACCGAGTACACCGCCTGCAACTGCAGCCGGATCCGCGCGTCGGTCAGCCGGTAGCCGGAACGGCCCAGCACCACACCCACCACCACCACAGCGGTGACTCCCGAGGTGTGCGCGCCCTCGGCGAGCACGTACGCGGCATAAGGGGTGACCAGGGCGATAACGGTCTCCAGCACCGGATCCGTGGTCCGCGCCCGGATCAGCGCCACCATCCCGGCGGTAGCCGCGCCGATGAGGCTGCCGCCGCCGGCCAGCAGGAAGAACTCGCCACCCGCCTTCGGCCAGCTCACCACACTGGAGGCAACGGCCAGCCCGACCGCGACCTTGAACAGCACCAGGGAGGTGGCGTCGTTGAACAGGCTCTCCGCCTGCACCATCGTCTGCACCCGCCCCGGCAGCGCCAACCGGCGCCCAAGCGCCGTGACCGCGACCGGGTCGGTACTGGCCAGCACCGCGCCCAGCACCAGCGCCATCGGCGCGGTCAGCGGCGTCAGCGCCACCGCCAGGAACCCGACGGCGGCAGCCGAGGCCAGCACCAGCCCCAGGGCCAGGACCGTCACCGGCCGCCACACGATCTTCAGGTCGCGCAGCGACATCTCCTCAGCCGACGCGTACAGCAAAGGCGGCAGTACCACCAGGGCGATGGTCTGCGGGGCGATGTGCAACGCCGGGGTGCCCGGTATCAGAGCCACGAACAGCCCCGCGATCACCAGCAATGAGGGGGCCGGGATCCGCCACCGGCGCGCACCGGTGGCCACCACCGTGGCCAGGACCACAAGAACAAGAACAGTGCCGACCGCACGCATTTCGGGAACCCCGGATCATCACCGGGGTCCCCGCAGCTGACGCGCCGCAGATCCATCCCCGAGCCGACCAGACTTCCCGGCACACCGTGGACCCACCTTATCCAACCCTTAACACCACCGACCCCTCAAAGCGCCAGCACACCGAGGCACCGGCCGACAAGCCACGCCCCGGCCCGGCCCCGGCGCAGGACTGGCAGACCAGATGCGGATCTGTTGCATCGGCTGCAACATTGATGCATCGGGCCAAGAGAAGCAGGTCGACGTCGCAGCCAGGGCGCGCATTGATGGCCTCCACTTCGGCCGAGCTGCGACAATGGCCCGACCAGGCCATGGCGAATTGTCGCAGCCGATGGAATACCGCTCGTCAGGTCCAGGTCGTCCCGGCAAGGAGCCCGTCGAAGCCCAGGCTTGTGATGACGTCGGTGAGGCTGTCCCAGACGCGGTCGGCTTCGCCGAAGAGGTCGTTGAAGGAGTCGAGGTCGAGGTCGGGCTCCAGCCATTCGTGGGTGCAGCGGCAGCGGATGTAGACCTTGCCGTGGACCTCGACGAGCAGCCAGTCGCGGGTGGCGAGGCAGTGGGCGCAGGTGATCAGGAAGCCTCGGGGGCGCAGTTCCCCGCTGTGGGTGGTGGTGCGGGTGAGGACCTGGCCGGGCAGGAGGTCGGGGATCTCGACGGGGTAGTCGGGGATGCGCGGGGCGGGGTCGTCGGCGGGCTGCTGCGGCTGGGTCAAGCGGGCCTCCCGGGGCCTTGGCGTTGGGGCAACGACACCAAGGCCCGACGGTCGCCAAAAGTTCCCCATCAGCGAAGACAACACCGAAACGACATCCACCCCACCCGAAGTGCCGCAATGGTGGTCGTGTTCAGGCTGGTGCTTGTCCTGTTTCGGGACACCGGCTCTGTCCCGTTTCGGGACAAGGCTGGTGTCCCGAAACGGGACAGAGCCGGTGTTCAGCTTCGCAACGAGGCCGGTGTCCAGAAACTGGACAAGGGTGTGCCGAGTGAACTGGTGCTCGGTTGCTGAACGTCATGGGTGTTCAGGAGCTGGACGGAGCCGCTGTTCAGCAGCTGAACGCCCAGTCACTGGGCGAGCTGTGGCTGCGTTGTGGGGATGGGGGATCTCCAGGAGTTGGGCGGTATTGGGGGCGGAGGCGGATGGGGGCGGCACCGTGTGGTGCCGCCCCTGTGGTGGTTCAGCGCCTGCGGGTGGCGGGCGGTGTGGGCGCGGTGGCCGGTCGCGGGGCCGAGGCCGGTGCG
This sequence comes from Streptacidiphilus cavernicola, assembly GCF_042510955.1. Lineage (NCBI taxonomy): Bacteria > Bacillati > Actinomycetota > Actinomycetes > Kitasatosporales > Streptomycetaceae > Streptacidiphilus > Streptacidiphilus cavernicola. Next base: position 214,205 of record NZ_JBHFAB010000008.1, on the reverse strand, counting down.
GACGGTGTGGCGAGCTTGGGTTTGGCCGGCTTCTTCGCGGTGGCGGGTGCGGGGAGGTCGGCGGTGCGGCGGATGCGCCACAGCAGGACGGCGGTCGGGTTGTCCGCGCTGTCCATCTCCCGTGAGCCCAGGGCCTGCTGGAGCAGCGCGGCGGGGCTGTGCCCGAGCTGCCCTGCTTGGGTGAGGGTGGCGGCTAGTGCGGGCCAGTCCTTGCCGCCCAGGACCCGTCCGGCCAGGGCGGCGGGCAGGACCTGGTGCACGGCTTCGGTGGCTTGGTCGCGCACGGTCGGAGGCAGTCGCTCACCCTGGGCCTTCAGCACAGCCAGGGGACGTACAGCGGCTTGGGCGTAAGCGGCACGGAGCTGGTCCGCGGTGACCCGGGCGATGCGGGCCTGCTGGGTGTGACCAGCGGCTCGGTGGCTGCGGTGCAGGACCACGGCGATCAGGATCAGCACGTCGAGGAACGCGGCGATGGCATCCCCGTCCAGGGCGCCGTGGCTGGGGCCGCCGGCCAGCACAGTGCGGGCCATCGAGCGAAGCGCCCGCATCTCCTGGTCTGCGGCGCGCTCGTGGAGGTAGGCGGCCTGTCCGTAGGCTTTCGCGGCAGCCGCGATCTGGGCTCGCTGGGATCCGCGGTGGGTCTGCGCAAAGGCGTCGAGGACCTCACCGAACCCCGCCGCCCGCACCCGCCACACCTCCTGCTCGGATTCCTCTTCGCCGGGGGCCGGCGCGGTGAAGGAGTCCAGGGCCTGGTCGGCCAGGCGCCCGGCCTGCTGGAGGGCGGGACGAGCACTCCTGTCCTGCGCGATGGCGGGGAAGGGTTCGTCGGCGGTGATCGAAAGGCGTGTGCGGATCTTGGGCAGCGTGAGGTCCGGGCCGAGGCTGCTGCCGGAGTACCAGAGTGGCTGCCCGTCGGTCTTGCGGTCGCCGGGCAGGTGGAAGGAGTAGCCCTTCGCGTCGCCCGACGGCAGCCGGTGGACCTTGACCTGGACCCCGTGCCCGGCCAGGCGGCCGAGGAACTCGTCCTCACTGGCGGCCCCGGCCAGCGATTCGCGCACCGCGGTGCGCAGCACCGCGCGGCTTGGCTCGGGCCGCCCCTGGAGCCTGGCCTTGTGGATCTCGGCCCGGGTGGGCCGCTTGACCGTGGTCCGCGCAGTCCGCTTGCCGGAGGCTGCCCGTTCGACCTGGCGCAGGCCGTAGTCGCGCTCGATCAGGGTGAGTTCGGCCATGACGCGCTGCCAGTCGTTGTGCAGCCGCGCGCCGGTCAGGTCGGCGCGCACGGTGGTGGCGACGATGTGGACGTGGTCCTCGGCGTGGCGCACCACCACCCACCGGCAGCCGTCCGGATCACCGGCAGGGGCGATGCCGGCGGCGTGCATCACGCGCCGGGCGATCTGCTCCCACTCCTGATCGGACAGCTGCCGGTCCTCGGGTGCCGTGCGCAGCGAGCAGTGCCACACGTGGTCCTTCGGGGCACCCTTGCCGGCCTGGACCACGCGCAGGTCCAGGATCTTCGCCAGCCGGGTCAGGGCCCGCTCGGGATCGGCGGCAAGGCCCGGGTCGAACAGCAGGGGCTCGAAGGCGGCGACGGTGTGCTGGTCGGTGTGTTCGTCCTCGTCTCCGGGGCCGTAGACGTAGGCGAGGATGCCGCGGGTGCGGTCCCCCCGGGTGACGGAGGCGATCATGCGCGGCCCCGACGGCGAGCAATGCGGAACGCGGCCTCGTCCAGGCGCTCCACCTCGGCCCGCACCTGGTCCAGCAGCGCGGGGACGGCAGCGAGGAAGTCCCTCGCGGGGCCGGCGAGGAAGGTCCCATCGGTGTTGAGGCGGCGGGCGACCTGGTTGAGGTTGTTGCCCCAGGCTGCCAGCTCGCTGCGGGTGGCGGCCAGCTCGTCGATCGCCGAGTCCAGCTGCTCGACCCGGGCGTCGGCGCTCATCCCGGTGCTCTGGTCGGCCAGGGCGCGGCGGGCGATCAGGTGGGCCAGGCTCAGATCGGCGGCCTTGGCCTGAGCCCGCAGCTGCTGTCGCTCGGTGGCGCTGAAGCGCACACTGACGGGCTCTTTGGGATCGGCGGCGTCGCGCTTGCGGCGCTTCGGTTTGCGGCGCGAGGCGGCGGCGTCGGACGCACGCACGACGAGCGGCTTGGACGACGGAGCAGCAGCGGCGACGGTCGGCGGGACGGCAGGGCGTGGCCCCTCCTGCTGGTCGCGGCTGCCCTCGGCCGCGACCCCCAGCTCCGGCGCCCCCGCCGGAGCTCCCCCGCCCCCCTGGGCGGGGGCCTGCGCCTGCGAACCCCCGTAGGAGGGTCGCCGGCTATTGCTGGCTCCGCCGGTCGCGCACGGGCCATCAGCATCACTGCTGACCAGGGTAGTTGCATCGGCGTCGAGGGCTGACGGGTGGTGTTCGGGACGGTCGGTCATGGGCGGCTCCAGGGTTCGGCATACAGGCGGGTGGTACGTGCGGACGCGGTGCCTGGTCCTCGGTGGGATGTCCAGTCCACTGCGAGACGGATGGTCTGGGAAGGCGAGCGGGTCGCACGGGTCGGGTAGGGGTGGTCCGGAAGTCGTTCCGGACCACGACGCTCCGGACCAGGACTGGAACGCTCTCCGGACCGGACCGGGGACCAAAACCGGGGACCGGGACGGAGACCAGGACCAGGACCGGGGACGGGACCGAGACCGGGACCAGGACCAGGACCAGGACCGGGACCGCGGACGGGGACGGGGACCAGGACCAGGACCGCGGACGGGGACCGGGGACGGGGACGGGGACGGGGACCAGACCAGCTGCGCTGGACGGCCCCGGGCATGGGGGCCAGCTATGGAGCCCGCTCCAGACGGTGTGTCCGGGCGGCCTTCAGATCGCGCTGAGTGCGGGGATGCGGGTGGCGGGGCGCATAGCAGCGCGGACCATGGCGATCCCCCGAGCGGTGCTGGTCTCGCCGCCGCCGACCTTCACCGTGCGCTCGCCGAGGCCCTCGCACGGGCGGCACAGGCCCGGTCGTGCGACCGGGTCGGCGCATCGGGCGCACTCGTGCCACTGCAGTGCGACAGGGGCCTCCACCGGCTCCGGGGCCGGTGGAAGCTTGCGCAGCAGCCGGTCGCGGAGCACCGCAGCGGCCGAGTGCATCCGTGCGGGCAGCCCCGGCAGCAGCGCCGCGGCGAGGTCGCGCTCGGTGCAGCCGCGCTCCAGCCACTGCGCCACCAGCGGAGCGAGTTCCGCAGCCTCGACCGTGCCCAGGCGCAGACGCGGCTCGGGCCGGATCACCCGGAACAGGGCGGCGACCACTGCTCCGACGGCCGCATCCGTCGGAGCCGTCGAGTCGGTCTTATGGGGAGTCGCCTCCGCCCTCCCTCCCGGCTCGGTGCAGCCGGGCTGGTGCTCGTGCGCCTGGGCGCGCGCGCTGCGGCTGCGGGGGAGGGAGGGTTCTTTCTCCAGGTCCTTTACGGGGTTGGAGCCCGCGCCTTCGGATGCCGCAGAACCGGATCCCGGACGGGCGAGACCCGGACCGGCCTGCTGCGGGGTGTCCCAGACCTGGGCCTCGCTGACGAAGGTGCCGTCGTCGCGGCGGACCCTGTCGACCCGGTAGTACCCGGCAGAAGCCAGCTCGCGCAGGGCCTTGGCCACGGTGTGGCGGCCCTGCGGACTGGTGTCGGCCATCCGCCGGCCGTCCTCGGACCAGCCGTCGGGGCGCGAGAGCAGATCGACCAGCAGGCCACGGGCGGTATACGACAGCCGCCGGTCCTGGAGGAGGGCGTTGGGCAGGACGGTGAAGCCGCTCAGGTGGCGGCTACGATGTACGCGCATCGGGAGTTCGAGCTCCTTGGTGCCGGACCCCGGGGCGTTCCAGCGCCGCCGGGGTCGCCTATTCAGTTCGTGGACCAGGGACAGTACCACCCGTTTCAGGGGCAACTCGGCATGATCGTAGAGACCCTGATCACATATCAGGTTGCCGATGCGACCACCCCCGACAGCCTCCTTTCCTGGCAGTGGCCACTCCGAGCCATGCCTTCCGAGACTCCACGCCGCACCGCAGCACCCACCTCGCTGCGGGCCACTCCGGTGGCGGCGGAGCCAGTGCTCCGATTTTCCTGTTTGACTAGCTTGCTTTCCCTCATGCATCATGTGTACCATGCGGACCACGCGTATGCAAATCGGAGAGGAGGCGTTTCAAACGGGAACGCTGCCGGTAGAGTGACAAGACCGCTCAGAGGAGGTCGGGATGTGGGAAGCGGAGTCAGCGAGGGCGCCCCTGCTGTTCAGCGAGGGCAACGCCGCCGCGCGCATCGGCCTTGAGCGGGAAGTGCGGGGGTGGAGCACCACGGAGCTGGCCGCCCGCATGACCCGCGCCGGCGTCCCCATGAACCAGACCGCCGTCTGGCGCATCGAGAACGGCACCCCCCGACGCAAGATCACACTCGACGAGGCCCTCGGCTTCGCCCGCGTCTTCGAGCTGCCCCTCGAAGAACTCATGTCCCCGCCTCTGGCGAACCTCGACATCGAAGCCAGAAGACTCGTCCAGGAGGTGGTGGAGGCATTCACCGAGACGCAGGCAGCTGAGGACCGCCTGCACCACGGGGTCGTCGCAACCGCCACCTATCTCACGGCCCACCCCGACGCCGGGGAGAACCTCCTCGCCCAGTTCATCCGCATTCTGGGCGACGGACGCGAGGCACAGGGGCTCTGGAACCACATCACGGAAGGCAGTTACTACTGACCAACGACAAGGGCACACCGCCCACGCACGACCCGCACCCCGACGGCCACCTGCCGTCCATCGTCGGTGAGCACCCCCGACGCGCCCGGACAGTGGCTGGCCCATGCCCAGCCACGCTCTGCCGCGCATCCGGCCGCCTTCGCGGCAGAGCGATCTAACGGCACCCTCGGCCGGCCGGGCTTGAAGCACCCCCAGCCCACCCCGCCGTCTCCTGCCCCACGGCGAAGGTCTGGCCCCAGCCTCGCCACGCCCCCGCGGCCCCCACCGCCCCTCCCCTTCCCGACCAACGCGACGGCGCCGCCCCCCGCCGTCGCCGGAGGCTCCCCTCTTTGACCGACTGCTACCTCTCCGTCGCCCAGGTCGCCGAGATCCTCGGCACCACCGAGCGATTCCCGCGCCGACTCATCGCCGAACGGCGCATCCCCTACCTCAAGGCCGGCAAGCACGTCCGCATAGCCCGCAGCGCGCTCGACGCCTACATCGCCGCCAACCTGGTGCCCGCCTCCCCGCGCCGCACCACTCTCCGGAGGTCTGTCTGAATGCCCAACTCCACTGGTCGCCGCCGCCGCTTCGGCTCCGTGCGCAAACTCCCCTCCGGCCGCTTCCAAGCCCGCTACCTCGGCCCGGACGGCCTGGAGCGCACCGGCAAGGAGACCTTCGCCAACAAGAGCGAGGCGAACGCCTGGCTCTCCGAGGTCGAGACCGACCTCGCGCGCGGGGACTGGCGCGACCCCCTCGCCGGAGCCGTCAACTTCACTCTCTACGCCGAGACCTGGATCAACGAGCGCGACCTCGGAGCCACCACCGAGGAGCTGTACCGACGGCTGCTGCGCCTGCACCTCGCCCCGGTCTTCGGGGTCTGGAACCTCGACGAGATCAGCGCCCCGCGCGTCCGAGCCTGGCGCACCGACCTCCTGGCCACCGGCAAGGCCACCACTACCGCCAAGGCGTACCGCCTGCTGAAGACCATCCTCGGCACCGCCGTCGAGGACGAGCTGCTCCGCCGCAACCCCTGCCGGATCAAGGGAGCGGGCAAGGAGAACGCCAAGGAGCGCGGCGTCGCCTCCATCGAGCAAGTCCTGCAACTGGCCCACCGCATGGGACCGCGCTGGCAGCTCCTGGTTCTCATGGCCGCATTCATGGCCCTGCGCCCCGAGGAACTGGCCGAGCTCCGACGCCCGGACATCGACCGAGCCCGCGGGGTTGTTTGGGTGCGCCGAGCAGCACCAGAACTCTGCAACGGGAAGCGCGTGGTGGGCGACCCGAAGTCCAAGGCCGGCAAGCGCTCGGTGGTCATACCCCCAGAGATCCTGCCCGACATCGACCACCACCTCGCCCTCTACGCCTCCCCGGAGCCCGACGGACTGGTGTTCCTCGGCGAGCGCGGCGCCCCCTTCCGCCGCTCCACCTTCGGCCGCAAGTGGCGGAAGGCCCGCACGGAACTCGGGATGCCCGACTTCCGCCTCTACGACAGCCGCCACACCGGCAACACCCTGGCCGCCAACACCGGTGCCAGCCTCGCCGACCTCATGGCCCACATGGGGCACGCCTCGGTACGCGCCGCGATGATCTACCAGCACGCCACCGCCGAACAGCAGCGCAAGATCGCCGACGGCATCAGCGCGGCCGTCGTCGACATCCGCAGCAGGCGGCAGCGCGGAACTGCGGCCTCATAGTGGGACTTCCACAAGAACGGGGGCCGGGCCGACGTGCCCGACCTGGTCCAGCCCCTGCTCTCACACCGTCAGCCGAAGTGGCGCAGGTCACAGAAAGTCCGTCTCGCCATTTGGGACGATCGCATGCCAATCGACCGCCACTGCACGAACGGTGACCATTTCTGATCGAATCTGACCGTCCGTTAGCGTCGATCTGGCACGCAACTGGCACGGCGGCGTGCCATTGGTCTAGACAACAACGAAGCCCCAGGTCTCTGACCTGGGGCTTTCTTGTGGAGCGGGTGACGAGAATCGAACTCGCGCTCTGAGCTTGGGAAGCTCATGTTCTACCATTAAACTACACCCGCGTGATCGGCCGTCAGGTATGGCCAACGGCTTTACTCTACCCCATCGGCGGGGGCGGTTGCAGCGGGGCTGCCGTGGGGCGCCGGGCGCGGGTGGGGCGGGTGCGCGGTGGTGGTGCGGGGCGGGGACGCGGGCGTACTGTGGCGGGCGGTTTCCGAGGTGGTCGTGGTCGGCGCGTCATTGGGCTCTATGTCCGGAACATCCCCTAATGTGACAACGCCGTGCCCCCTGGGGCGGGCAGTCCGGCCGGGTAACCGGCGGAGACCTCGGTGAGTCGGTCCGGGTCAGCTGCTGTCCGTGCGGGAACATTGCGCGGCGAGTCGTCCGATGGGGAAGGAAGCAATGGAGCGCACTGTCGTCCGTTGTGCCGAGGGGCACCTGTTCAGCACCGCCACGTTCCCGCTGCAGAATCTCGGGCCTGAGCGGATCGGCCCCGGGCGGTTGATCCGCTGTCCGCTGTGCGCGCGGCTGCGCAGTTCCGTACTGGCCGACCTCGGTGCCCTCACGGACGACCAGATCAGACTCGCTCTGCGGCGGGAGGCCGTGGAGTTCCTGGCCTGAGTCGGGGAAGTCGGGAGGGGGCTGGGTCGAGGGCTGGCCGGAGCCTGAGTCGGAGGTCGGTCGGACGACGTCGGAGCCCGGGGACGGAGGCCTCGCGCAGCCGGACGGGTTGCTGCGATTGGGCGGGGGCCCGTCCGTGCACGTAACCTCGTGCCGTGCTGCTCTCAGACAAGGACATCAGGAACGAGATCGAGTCCGGTCGCGTGGTCATCGACCCCTACGACCCGGCGATGATCCAGCCGTCCAGTATCGACGTCCGGCTCGACCGGTTCTTCCGGGTCTTCGAGAACCACAAGTACTCCATCATCGACCCCTCGGTCGAGCAGCCGGACCTGACCCGGCTGGTCGAGCCCGAGGGCGACGACGCGTTCATCCTGCACCCCGGCGAGTTCGTGCTGGCCTCGACGTACGAGGTGATCACGCTCCCCGACAACCTGGCCTCGCGGCTGGAGGGGAAGAGTTCGCTCGGACGGCTCGGTCTGGTGACGCACTCCACCGCCGGCTTCATCGACCCGGGCTTCAGCGGGCATGTGACGCTGGAGCTGTCGAACGTCGCCACGCTGCCGATCAAGCTCTACCCGGGCATGAAGATCGGGCAGTTGTGCCTGTTCCAGCTCAGCTCCCCCGCGGAGTTCCCGTACGGCTCGGCGAAGTACGGCTCGCGCTACCAGGGGCAGCGCGGGCCGACTCCGTCCCGCTCGTTCCTCAACTTCCATCAGTCGAAGATTGCGAACTAGGGCGACCGGTCCGGGCGGGGACGAGGAACGGGCAGAGAGCGGGCAGAGAGCGGGCGGGGACGGGCAGCGGGTAGGACGCGCGCAGCGGGCACAAGCGCCGTTCTGCTCAGCGGCGCTTCGGGGTGGTGACGGCGGTGAGTTCGGCGCCGTCGTCGCTGAGGCGCAGTTCCGTGCGCAGCTCGGCCAGTTCGCCGAGGTGGTGCAGGTGCGTGCCGCCGCAGGGGATGGACGCGGCGCCCTCGGGCAGGTCGCAGGCCCAGCGGCGGCGGGCGGTCAGCTCCGGGCCCGGGGCCTCGATCCTGACCGGCACGTCGGATGCGACCCAGGCGGCGAGACGGGCATTGACGGCCTCGGTCAGCGCGGGCAGGTCGGCGGCCAGGTCGTCCGCGGTGAAGCCCTTCTTCCGCAGCGACTTGCCGATCCGGTAGACGTCGGTGCTGGCCTGGACGTCCATCCGGGACGAGTCCATCGCCAGGCTGTCGAAGTCCGGGTGGCCCAGGGCGTCGGCGCGGCCCGGGTCCTTGCGCCAGCGCGGTGCGAGGGCCTCGTTGAGGGCGAGGGCCAGCAGGTGGCAGCCGGTGTGCGCGGCGCTGAGCGCGGACCTGCGGTCGGCGTCCACCCGCAGCTCGACCTCGGTGCCGACGGCCACCGGCTCGTCGGTGAGGTGGACCACCAGCCAGGCCCAGCCCTCCTCGCCGCGGCGGGCCGGGATGTCGGCGCCCAGGAGGAGGGGGGCCGCGGCAGCGGGGCCGTCGGTGGAGTCGAGGGCGACCGCGCCGGTGGCGCAGTCGCGGACCGGGACGCCGCCGAGGGTGCCGGTGTCGGCCGGCTGGTCGGGCCAGCTGTGGTCCAGCGGGTGGAACGGGGTGGCAGCGGTGACGATCGCCCAGCCGCTGCCGTACCGGCCGCCCTCAGGCAGCGGCTCGGCGGCGAGGACGGTGGAGCGGCCGTCCACGGCTCCGGCCGGGAAGCTCACCTGCGTGGACGTGGTGGGGAGGGGCATGGCGGGGATCTCCTGGCGGGACGGGGGGACGGGGGACGGAGCGACGGCTCCATCTTCCCTGACGAGTGGGGAGCGTTGGCGTTCCGGGGCATGGACGGTCGGCGTTCCAGGGTCGGCGTTTCGGGTGCGGGTGTGGAATGCGGTACGGCGCGGCCGAACGCGGGGCCGGGGACAGGCGACGGAGGAGTCGGCGTGCAAGCGGCGGGAACGGGACGGAGGGCTGGTCCCTGCCGCGGGTCAGCTCAGGGTGGGGAGCTTGATCAGGATCAGTAGCGCGATCAGCTGCAGGGCTGCCGCTCCCAGGGCCTTGCCCCAGGGCAGGTCGTGGAGTTGGCGGACCATGGCCGTCAGCAGCCCGGCGCAGAGCAGCCAGGTCGCCCAGCCCAGCAGTTGGACGAAGGCGTTGTCGGACGGCAGGAAGAAGGAGAACAGCAGCCTCGGCACGTCCGTGGTCCAGGCGATGATCATGGCGAAACCGATGGTCGGCGCCCAGGCGCCGTCGCCGCCGAGTCTGCGGGCCATGACGTGGGTGACGCCGCCGAACATCAGCCCGGCGATGATGATGCCCACCGCGCTGGACAGGACGATGGTCAGTGCGAACGAGAAGGTGGCGTCCACCACCTCGCTGCGGGTGTCGGCGAAGCCGAAGACCGCGAGTGCGCCGTAGACGGCGGAGACGGTCAGCGCGGGGCCCCACACCTGGTGCCAGCGCATCTGCGCGAAGGTGCGGTCCGGGTGGCGGTAGATCCCGGCCAGCAGCGGTCGCCAGGCCAGGCGGGCGCTGCCCACCTCCGGGTGCCGCTGCCCGGCCCGGTAGGTGGTGACCCTGGTCCCGTCGTCGAACGGTGGCTGCGAGGCAGAGGAGGAGGAAGCGGAGGCGGAGGAGGCCGCGACGGGGGGTTCGTAGGACTCGGGCGGGCCGTAGCCCTCGGCCGGTGTCCCGTAGTTCGCGTAGTCCCCGTAGCTCGCGTCGGCGTTCGCACTCGCGTTCGCGTTGCCGTCGCCATTCGCGTTGCCGTTGCCGTCGCCGATGGTGAAGGCGCGGGTGTAGCCCGGTTCGTCGTCGCGTCCGAACGAGCCACCGCCAGCCGTCCCCCTGCTGCCCCCAGGGCCACCGGGGCCGCCCGGGCCGCCGGGACCACCCGAGCCACCCGAACCGCCGGCGCCGCCCGCCGAGCCTGCCCCGCTCGCCGCACCCGCACTGCCGCCGGGCGGGGGCGTCGGGGCCTGTCGGCCCCTGCCCCCGCCCCGCCCGAAGCTGAATCTGTTGCTGCCCACACAGGGACGGTACCCGCAGCGGGCCCGCTGTTCCCTCCGGAGGATCTCAGCGGGCCCCTTGCAGCGGAGTTGTGACACGGAGCCGACCCGAACGGACAACGGCACCGAAGCCAGTCCAGCGGAGCCGCCCCGCCCCGCCCCGGCCCCTACCCCGCCGGGGCCGGTGCCCCGCCGGGGCCGGTTACCCCGCCGGTGCCGGGGCCGGTTACCCCGCCGGGGCCGGTTCCGGCTCCTCCTCTGCCTGCGCCTCCGGGGTCGCCTTCACCGAGTCCAGCAGCAGTTGGGCGACGTCCACCACCCGCAGGGCCTCCTTCGCCGCGCCCTCGCTCTTCTTCCCGTTGGCGCTGTCGGACAGCATCACCAGGCAGAACGGGCAGGCGGTGGAGATGATGTCGGGGTTCAGCGACAGCGCCTCGTCCACCCGCTCGGTGTTGATGCGCTTGCCGATCCGCTCCTCCATCCACATCCGCGCGCCGCCCGCGCCGCAGCAGAAGCCGCGCTCCTTGTGACGGTGCATCTCCTCGTTGCGGAGACCGGGGACGGACGCGATGATCTCGCGCGGCGGGGTGTAGACCTTGTTGTGCCGACCCAGGTAGCACGGGTCGTGATAGGTGATCAGGCCCTCGACCGGGTTGACCGGGACCAGCTTGCCCTCGTCGACCAGGTGCTGCAGCAGCTGGGTGTGGTGGATCACCTCGAAGTGCCCGCCCAGCTGCGGGTACTCGTTCGCAATGGTGTTGAAGCAGTGCGGGCAGGTGGCGACGATGCGCTTGACCGGCGCGTCCTCCAGCACCGTGTTCAGCGTCTCGACGTTCTGCGCGCCGAGCATCTGGAACAGGAACTCGTTGCCCAGCCGCCGCGCCGAGTCGCCGGTGCAGGACTCCTCCTTGCCGAGGATGGCGAACTTCACCCCCGCTGTGTGCAGCAGCTCCGCGAACGCCTTGGTGGTCTTCTTGGCCCGGTCCTCCAGCGCGCCCGCGCAGCCGACCCAGTACAGGTACTCGACCTCGGCCGGGTCGATGTCCTCGCCGATCACCGGGACCTCGATCCCGGTCTCCTTCTTCAGCTCCTTCACCCAGTCGAGCCGGGCCTTGGTGGCCATGCCCCACGGGTTGCCCTTGTTCTCCAGGTTCTTGAGCATCGTCCCGGCCTCGGTCGGGAACGACGACTCGATCATCACCTGGTAGCGGCGCATGTCGACGATGTGGTCGATGTGCTCGATGTCCACCGGGCACTGCTCGACGCAGGCGCCGCAGGTGGTGCAGGACCACAGCACGTCCGGGTCGATGACCCCGTTCTCCTCGGCCGTCCCGATCAGCGGGCGCTCGGCCTCGGCCAGCGCCGCCGCCGGGACCCCGGCCAGCTGCTCCGCGGTCGCGGTCTCATTGCCCTCGGCGTCCTTGCCGCCGCCCGCGAGCAGGTACGGGGCCTTGGCGTAGGCGTGCTCGCGCAGGTTCATGATCAGCAGCTTGGGCGACAGCGGCTTGCCGGTGTTCCAGGCCGGGCACTGCGACTGGCAGCGTCCGCACTCGGTGCAGGTGGAGAAGTCCAGCAGGCCCTTCCAGGAGAACTGCTCGACCTGGGAGACGCCGAACACCGCGTCGTCGGCCGGGTCCTCGAAGTCGATCGGGGCGCCGCCGGAGCTCATCGGCAGCAGCTCGCCGAGCGCGACGCCCCCGCTCTCCTCGCGCTTGAAGTAGATGTTGAAGAAGGCCAGGAAGCGGTGCCAGGCCACGCCCATCGAGGGGTTGAGCCCGATGGTGATCGCCCAGGTGAAGGAGATCGTGATCTTCAGCATCGCGAAGAGGTAGACCAGGTTCTCCAGCGTGGAGGCGCTCGTCCCCTTGAACGCCAGCGCGATCGGGTAGCTGACCGCGTACGCCGCGCCGTAGTGCACGTCGGCGAGCGCGCCCTCCAGGCCGCGCAGCACCAGGATGCAGATGCCGATGCCGAGGATCACGTACTCGACGAAGAACGCCTGCCAGGCGATCGACCCGGCGAAGCGGCTCTTGCGGCCGGCCCTCCCGGGCAGCGACAGCAGCCGGATCACGATCAGCACGATGATGCCCAGCGTGGTGAAGAGGCCGACGACCTCCTCGAACAGCTCGTACGGCCACCAGTGGCCGATCACCGGCAGCGCGAAGTCGGCCTGGAACAGCTGGCCGAACGCGGTGACCAGGGTCAGCACCAGGCAGAAGAAGCCGGTGGCGACGAACCAGTGGGCCACCCCGACCACACCCCAGGTGGTCATCCTGGTGTGGCCGAGGAACTCCCTGGCCACCGTCTTCACCCGCTGCGCCGGGTTCCCGGTGCGCGCGCCCGCGGGCACGTCGGCGCCGAGCTTGACGAAGGTGTAGATGTACAGGGCGGCGCGCGCTGCCAGCGCGGTACCGACCAGTGTCGTGACCAGTGAGATCACGATCGCGGCGAGCTGCATCGCTCCGTCTCCTAAGGCTGGCGGCATAGCGTTCCACTGATAGTACCGGCCGGTAACTTAACCGGTCACCACCGGGCACCCACGGGCCGGGCACGGGTCGGGCACGGGCACCTGCGGGGTGCCGATCAGGCGGACGATACCGCGCCCACCCTGGAGTCGCGCACTATGCGCCCGGTCACATCGCCCCATTCGGCGTAGGGGCTGCATAAAGTTGAGCGCCTCACACTCAGCTCTGTTGACGAAGCGGGATCCGCCGTGCATGCTTGAGCCTGTTCAGCTCAACTTCCCTCTGGAGGGTTCCACGATGGCTCGTGCGGTCGGAATCGACCTCGGTACGACGAACTCTGTCGTCAGCGTCCTCGAAGGCGGTGAGCCCACCGTCATCACCAACGCCGAGGGCGCCCGGACCACACCGTCCGTCGTCGCCTTCGCCAAGAACGGCGAGGTCCTCGTCGGCGAGGTGGCCAAGCGCCAGGCGGTGACCAACGTCGACCGGACCATCCGGTCCGTGAAGCGTCACATGGGCACCGACTGGAAGGTGAACATCGACGGCAAGGACTTCACGCCGCAGCAGATGTCCGCCTTCATCCTGCAGAAGCTCAAGCGCGACGCCGAGGCCTACCTGGGCGAGAAGGTCGCGGACGCGGTCATCACCGTCCCGGCCTACTTCAACGACTCGGAGCGGCAGGCCACCAAGGAGGCCGGTGAGATCGCGGGCCTCAACGTCCTGCGCATCGTCAACGAGCCCACCGCCGCCGCCCTCGCCTACGGCCTGGACAAGGACGACCAGACGATCCTGGTGTTCGACCTCGGCGGCGGCACCTTCGACGTGTCGCTGCTGGAGATCGGCGACGGCGTGGTCGAGGTCAAGGCCACCAACGGCGACAACCACCTCGGTGGCGACGACTGGGACCAGCGGGTGATGGACCACCTGGTCAAGCAGTTCCAGAACGGCCACGGCGTCGACCTGTCCAAGGACAAGATGGCGCTCCAGCGGCTGCGCGAGGCGGCCGAGAAGGCCAAGATCGAGCTCTCCTCCGCGGCTGAGACCACGATCAACCTGCCCTACATCACGGCCTCCGCCGAGGGCCCGCTGCACCTGGACGAGAAGCTCACCCGCTCCCAGTTCCAGCAGCTGACCTCGGACCTGCTGGACCGCTGCAAGACCCCGTTCCACAACGTCATCAAGGACGCCGGCATCCAGCTGTCCGAGATCGACCACGTGGTCATGGTCGGCGGTTCCACCCGGATGCCCGCGGTCGCCGAGCTGGTCCGCGAGCTGACCGGCGGCAAGGAGCCCAACAAGGGCGTCAACCCGGACGAGGTCGTCGCCATCGGCGCGACCCTCCAGGCCGGCGTGCTCAAGGGCGAGGTCAAGGACGTCCTGCTGCTCGACGTCACCCCGCTGTCCCTCGGCATCGAGACCAAGGGCGGCATCATGACCAAGCTGATCGAGCGCAACACGACCATCCCGACCAAGCGCTCCGAGATCTTCACCACGGCCGAGGACAACCAGCCGTCCGTGCAGATCCAGGTCTACCAGGGCGAGCGCGAGATCGCGGCGTACAACAAGAAGCTCGGGATGTTCGAGCTGACCGGCCTGCCGCCGGCCCCGCGCGGGCTGCCGCAGATCGAGGTCACCTTCGACATCGACGCCAACGGCATCATGCACGTCTCCGCCAAGGACCTCGGTACCGGCAAGGAGCAGCGCATGGCCGTCACCGGCGGCTCGGCCCTCCCCAAGGAGGACATCGCGCGGATGATGCGCGAGGCCGAGGAGTTCGCCGAGGACGACCACAAGCGCCGCGAGGCCGCCGAGACCCGCAACACCGCCGAGCAGCTCGTCTACACGACCGAGAAGTTCGTCAAGGACAACGAGGACAAGGTCCCCGGCGAGGTCAAGGACGAGGTCGCGGCTGCCGTGGCCGAGCTGAAGGAAGCCCTCAAGGGCGAGGACAGCGGCGCGATCAGCGCGGCCACCGAGAAGCTCTCGGCGACCTCGCAGAAGCTCGGCCAGGCGCTCTACGCGCAGGCCGGCGAGGGTGCGGCCGCGGCCGGCGGTCCGTCCGACGCCCCGCAGGACGCCGCTGCCGCCGGTGACGACGACGTGGTCGACGCCGAGATCGTCGACGACGAGAAGCGCGAGGGCGGTGCGCAGTGACCGAGGAGAAGACGACGGGCGACGCCAAGGAGCCCGGCGCCGACTCCGCCGCCAAGGCCGAGGGGGCCGCCGAGGCCCCCGAGGCCGGGGCGTCCGGTGCCGAGGGCTCGGCCGCGAAGGAGCTGGCCGAGGCCCGCAAGGGCCTGGCCGAGCGCACGGCCGACCTGCAGCGGCTGCAGGCCGAGTACCAGAACTACCGCAAGCGGGTCGAGCGGGACCGGGTGACGGTGCGTGAGATCGCCGTCGCCGCGCTCCTGGAGAACCTGCTCCCGGTGCTGGACGACATCGGCCGGGCGCGCGACCACGACGAGCTGACCGGCGGCTTCAAGTCGGTCGGCGAGTCGCTGGAGAGCGTGGCCTCCAAGCTGGGGCTGCAGCAGTTCGGGAAGCAGGGCGAGCCCTTCGACCCGCAGCTGCACGAGGCGCTGATGCACAGTTACTCCGCCGACGTCACCGAGACCACGTGCGTGCAGATCCTGCAGCCGGGGTACAAGATCGGCGACCGGATCATCCGTCCGGCGCGGGTCGCCGTGGCGGAGCCCGAGCCCGGCGCCGCGGCGGACGCCGCGGACGCGACCGACGACGCTGCCGAAGCCAAGGGCGACGGTGGCGACGAGGACTGACCGGGTGGTGACTGTGGGACCGTACGCCGGTGAGTCCGGGGTGCGGTCCCACCGTCCCATCACCGTGGCCGCTGCCAGTGCCACCCCTGCCACCCCTGCGCGAAGGAGGCGATTCCGTTGAGCAGCAAGGACTTCGTGGAGAAGGACTACTACAAGGTCCTCGGCGTGCCCAAGGACGCCTCACTCGCGGAGATCAAGAAGGCGTACCGGAAGCTGGCCCGGGAGTTCCACCCGGACGCCAACAAGGGCGACCGCAAGGCCGAGGAGCGCTTCAAGGAGATCTCCGAGGCCAATGACGTGCTCTCGGACGCCAAGCGGCGCAAGGAGTACGACGAGGCGCGGGCGCTGTTCGCCAACGGCGGCGGGTTCCGCACCGGCGGCGGTGGCGGCTTCGACTTCGGCGACCTGTTCGGCGGCAGCCAGCAGGGCGGCACCTTCGGCGGCGGGGGCGGCGGCGGTCTCGGCGACGTCTTCGGCGGCATCTTCAACCGCGGTGGCGGCGGCACCCGCACCGCGCAGCCGCGGCGCGGCGCCGACGTCGAGTCGGACGTCACGCTGAGCTTCATGGAGGCGGTCGAGGGCACCACCGTGCCGCTGCGGATGACCAGCCAGGCCGCGTGCAAGACCTGCGCGGGCACCGGCGCCAAGGCCGGGACCACCCCGCGGGTCTGCCCGACCTGCGTCGGGACCGGCCACGTCCAGCGCGGCCAGGGCAACTTCGCCCTGTCCGACCCCTGCCGCGACTGCAAGGGCCGCGGCCTGATCGTCGACGACCCGTGCGAGGTCTGCCACGGCAGCGGGCGCGCCACCTCGGCGCGGACGATGCAGGTGCGGATCCCGGCCGGGGTGTCCGACAACCAGCGGATCCGGCTCAAGGCCAAGGGCGCCCAGGGCGAGCGCGGCGGCCAGCCGGGCGACCTCTACGTCACCGTGCACGTCCAGGAGCACCCGGTGTTCGGGCGCAGGGGCGACAACCTGACCGTGACCGTGCCGGTGACCTTCCCCGAGGCGGCGCTCGGCGGGACGATCAGGGTGCCGACCCTGGGCGGCCCCGCGGTCACCCTCAAGATCCCCGCGGGGACGGCCAACGGCCGTACCATGCGGGCCCGCGGCAAGGGCGCGGTCCGCAAGGACGGCACCCGCGGCGACCTGCTGGTGACGGTGGAGGTCGCGGTCCCGGAGGAGGTCGAGGGCGAGGCGCTGGCGGCACTGGAGAAGTACCGCGAGGCGACGACCGCGGAGAACCCGCGGTCAGCACTGTTCAAGGCGGCGGAGGAGGCCTGAGGTGATGGACGGCAACGGCGGTCACAGTGGTGGCGGCCCCGGACACGGCTCCGTGTCCGGGCCCGGCTCCGCGCACGGTTCCGGGCCGGCGATCGGCGTCGGGCTCGGCGGCGGGCTGCCCGGCGGCCCGCGCCCGTCCCGGGGCGGGGGCCCGAGCGGCGGCTACCAGCTGACCGAACTGACCCCGGTCTACGTCATCTCGGTCGCCGCGCAGCTCAGCGGGCTGCACCCGCAGACGCTGCGGCAGTACGACCGGCTCGGCCTGGTCTGCCCGGACCGCACGGCCGGGCGCGGGCGGCGCTACTCCGCCCGGGACATCGAGCAGCTCCGCGAGGTGCAGCGGCTGTCCCAGGAGGACGGCATCAACCTGGCCGGGATCAAGCGGATCATCGAGCTGGAGAACCAGGTCAGCGCGCTGCGGGCGCGGGTGGCCGAGCTCCAGGGCGAGGTCGCCAGCGCGGGCGCCGCGGCGACCCAGCGGGAGGCGGCGGTGCACGCCTCCTACCGGCGCGACCTGGTCCCGTACCAGCAGGTGCAGCAGAGCAGCGCGCTGGTGGTCTGGCGACCGCGGCGGCGCAGCGAGTAGTCGCAGCGCTGCGGGCGACCGGACCACCATGCGGGGCCGAAAACGGGTGAGGGGCCGTGTCCGGACGGACACGGCCCCTTCACCCGTGCGAAGAAGTCAGCAGCGGGCCTGCGACACCCGGGGGTGCGGCCTACCAGTAGACGTCAGCAGGCTGGGCCACAGGCCGGGCGTGGGGCGCGGCTGCTGTAGCTGCGAACGCCTGACCGCCACCTGCCAGAAGCAATGCTGCTGCAGCAAGCGCGGGGATCGCTGCAAGCCGTGTCAACCGACGTATCTTGCTCACGGAGTACCCCTTTCACTGAAAAACTGCCAGGGGTCGTGTGGTCGTACCCGCCTTCTCGGCGGTAGACCTCCCCCTTGGCTAGGCCATGTATCAGAATTGCTTCTGACAGCCGTCCGACCCAGTGTTCGATGGTGGCAACAAGTGGCCGGTCCGCTTCCGGCCAGAGGACGTTATGGGGCAAAGGTGAATAAATGACCACGCTCGACCCGAACCTCCCTCCCGAGCTGGATGGCTATGCCATCACCCTGTACCTCTGCGCCATCCAGGACGGCGAGCTGACCAGGGACGTCGCCCGCTCCGAGACCGGCCTCGGCGCCGCCGAACTCGACCGGAGCCTGAATCAACTGGTGGAGAACCGGCTGCTCGCCCCGGCCGCCGGCTCCCCCGACCTCTGGCTGCCGATCAACCCCGAGGTCGCCGCCGCCCGCGTGGTGGAGCCGATGGAGGACATGATCCGAACCTACCGGCAGTCCGCTGAGCGCACCCGGGAACGCGTGCTCCAGCTGATGCCGGCCTACCTCGCCAGGACGGGTGACGTCCTGCCGACCGGACAGCGTTCGGTCGAGACCATCACCGACGCGGAGGAGGTGCGCATCCTCATCAGGGACGCCTCGGACCGCTGCTCCAAGGAACTGATGACGGTACACCCGAGCATCCGGCGCGATCCGACGACCTCGGAGGGAGCGCTCTCGCAGAACCTGGAGATCATCACCCGCGGCGTCCGGATGCGGGTCCTCTACCAGCACACGGTCCGGGCCGACCTGCCGATGCACTCCTACGCGTCCACCCTGGTCGGGGCCGGCGCGCAGGTCAGGACCGCGGACCAGCTCACCGAGCGGATGCTGATCTTCGACCGGCAGACCGTGTTCATACCCAAGTGGTCCCAGCGCGACCAGACCCCGGGCGCGGTCATCGTCCGGGAGCCGGTGCTGGTGTCCTTCCTCTGCTCACTGTTCGAACAGTTCTGGCTCACCGCCGTCCCGTTCGGCCTTGAGGGTCCCGGCTACCAGGGGGTGTCGGACGAGATGCGCCGGTCCATCCTGCAGTTGCTCGGCCAGGGCCTCAAGGACGAGGGCGTGGCCCGCAAGCTGGGCATGTCCGTCCGTACCTGCCGACGCCACATCGCGGCCCTGATGCAGGAGTTGGGCGCCGAGAGCCGGTTCGAGGCAGGAGTCAAGGCAGCGCAGTTGGGCCTGCTCATCGAGGATTCGAACGGGTAGTTCCCTGCCAGGCAACTTGATGCCACTGGTTCGGCATGGACGAGCAGTCGCACGCCCGTGCACCATCGAGACATTCCCCCGAAGGGTTGGCGGTTCCGGCCGTACAACCCAGGCACAAGTCCTCTGAAACGGTAGTGGACTTGATGTTCAGAGGTCAACTATCTCGATGGAGACCACCATGAACGAGCTGCATGACGTCGGCCTGAGCGTGGACCCCGCCACTGCTGCTGTCGCCGCCGCCGAGCTCGCCGCCGACGCCCGCCGCAGTCTTCGGGTCTTCCTCGCCGCCCCCTCGTTGCGACTGACCGGCCCCGCCGACGGAGTGTTCACGCTGGCCCTGCGCGGACGGGTGACCGCCCTGCGCGAGGCGCTGCTGGACGCCGGCGTCACCGTCTACAGCCAGCACCACGACGACTGCTGGACCACCCGCGGCCTCGGCACCGGCTACCGCGTGCCCTCCGCCTTCCGCGGCATGCAGTCGGCCGACCTGGCCTTCGCCTACATCGGCTCGCCGCTCTCGGCCGGCGTCGGCATGGAGCTGGGCTGGGCCACCGCCCTGCGCAAGCCGGTGGTGCTGCTGGTGGACGAGACCGTGGCGCACAGCCCGATGATCTCCACCCTGGAGGAGGTCTCCCCGGTGCTGCCGATCCACTTCGACGCCGGCTGGAACGCCCAGGCCCTGCGGCACGCCGTGATCACCGCGCTGGACTGGGCCGACACCTCGGTCATCTACCCGGAGACCGCCGAGTCGGCCTGACGTCGGACCAGACCCCGTCAGGCGGACGTGAGTTCGCCGTTCAGCAGGCCTCGGGCACCGTTGGCGACGATGGCGGTGCCCATCACCGCCGCGTACCAGTTCGGGCCGAAGCGGCCGGGCAGCGGCGAGCGGCGGGAGGCCCGGACGACGTTCGGACGGACACCCGGACGGCCGATCGTTCGGATGTCCGTCCGGGCGGGGGCGAGGGCGGGGCCGAGGGTGGTCATGCCTCCACGTTCGCCGGAGCCGGGGTCGGCCGGTAGCGGGTGCCGGGCTGTGAGCTCATAAGCACGCTCTATGAGCAGGCCTTAGGCTGGACCCA
Organism: Streptacidiphilus cavernicola; assembly: GCF_042510955.1. Classification (NCBI taxonomy): domain Bacteria; kingdom Bacillati; phylum Actinomycetota; class Actinomycetes; order Kitasatosporales; family Streptomycetaceae; genus Streptacidiphilus; species Streptacidiphilus cavernicola. The sequence continues at coordinate 194,216 of NZ_JBHFAB010000008.1, read as the reverse complement.
TGAGCACCGCCCCGCACCCCGCAGCACCGCACACCGCAGCACCGTCGGCGGCACCCAGCGCCCTCTCCCCGCGCCTGCCGGACCTCGGGGCGCTGGAGCTGCTGCTGGCGGTGATCCGGCTGGGCAGCCTCGGCCGGGCCGCCGCCGAGCTGGGGATCACCCAGCCCGCCGCCTCGTCCCGGATCGCGGGCATGGAGCGGAACATCGGGGTGCCGCTGCTGGAGCGCTCACCGCGCGGCTCGCGCCCCACCGAGGCCGGCTCGCTGGTCGCCGAGTGGGCCGCCCCGGTCCTCGCCGCCGCCCAGGCGCTGGACGCGGGCATCGCCGCGCTGCGCGACCGCAGGGACGCCCGGCTGCGGGTCTCGGCCAGCATGACGGTCGCCGAGTACCTGATGCCGCGCTGGCTGATGGCCCTGCACCAGGCCCTGCCGGGCACCGCGGTCACCCTGCGCACCGCGAACTCCGCCGACGTGGCCCGGCAGGTGCTCGCGGGCGAGGCCGACCTCGGCTTCGTGGAGGGGCTGCGGACCCCGTCCGGCCTGGACGAGGTGCGGATCGCCTCGGACCGGCTGCGGCTGGTGGTCGGCACCGGCCACCCCTGGGCCCGCCGCCGCGCCCCGGTCACCGGCGCCGAACTGGCCGCAACCCCGCTGGTGCTGCGCGAGGAGGGCTCCGGCACCCGGGAGGTGCTGGACCGCGCCCTCGCCCCGTACGGGGGGCCGACCACACCGCTGCTGGTGCTGGCCTCCACCACCGCGCTCAAGGCGGCGGCGCTGAGCGCGGGCCCGGCCGTGCTCAGCGAGTTGACGGTCGCGGACGAGCTGGCCCGGGGGCAGCTGGTCTCGGTCCCGCTGGCCGACCTGGACCTGAGCCGCCCACTGCGGGCGGTCTGGCCGACCGGCACCCACCCGGCCGGTCCGGCCCGCGAACTGCTTTCCCTGACCCGTAGTTGACGAGCCGTCAAACCTGGTGTGAATCAGCCGCGTTCGGCCGGGGCCCGGATGCCCATCACCCGGTCCCTGAGCACCGGGAACTCCTGCCGGGCGCGGGCCGCCTCGGCCGGGTCGAACTCCACCGTCAGGACCTCCTCCCCCGCTCCCGCCTCGGCCAGCACCGCCCCCCACGGGTCCACCACCAGGCTGCGGCCGCCCTGTTCGACCCCGCCGTGGGTCCCCGCGGTGTTGCAGGCCAGTACGAAGGCCTGCTCCTCCACCGCGCGGGCCCTGGCGAACAGGGTCCAGTGCTCACGGCGGCGGGCCGGCCAGGCGGCCGGGACCACGAAGATCTCGGTCCCGGCGTCCAGCAGTGCCCGGAACAGCTCCGGGAAGCGCAGGTCGTAGCAGGTGGCCAGACCCAGCGTGCCGAACTCGGTTCCGGCGGTGACCAGTTCGGTGCCGGCGCCCATCACCGCGGCCTCGCCCTGGTCGAAGCCGAAGCGGTGGATCTTGCGGTAGCTGCGGGTCAGCTCGCCGGTGGGGGAGTACAGCATCGAGGTGTTGTAGATCGGGCCGTCCGGGTCGCGCTCGACGATCGAACCGGCGTGCAGCCAGACCCCGGCGTCCTTCGCCGCCTCGGACATGGCCTCGGCGGTCGGCCCGTCCAACGGCTCGGCGCCGTCCGACCAGGCGTCGTAGGCGAAGCCGCCGAGCAGCCACAACTCCGGCAGGACCACCAGGTCGGAGCCGTGCTGCCGGCGGACCAGGGCAGCCGCGCGGGAGCGGCGGGCGTCCGGCGACTCCGCCGGATCGACGTCGAGCTGGATGAGCGAGACTCGCATGGTGCCGACCTCCCTGGACAAGGGCCCGTGGATCTCTGTGATCATTACGGTCAAGCCCGTGAAAGCCCTGACCGGCTGACACGGGTGAGCGTAACGTGCCATTAGCGCATCCGGCGGACGGTGCCGGTGCGACCACACCGTGAGTCAGCCCGCGCATGGGCCAAGGGGTCGAAAACGTGACCGACACGCAGATCGTCCAGGCGTACACCGACGCCTGGACCCAGTCCATCGAGGCCGTCTCCGAACTGGTGGCGCCGCTCACCGAGGGCGAGTGGAACCGGCCCACCGAATGCCCCAGGTGGTCGGTCCGCGACGTCGTCTCGCATGTCATAGCCATGGAGCTGGAACTGCTCGGCGACCCCCGCCCGATCCACACCCTGCCGCGCGACCTGCACCACGTGGTCGACGAGTTCACCCGCTACTGCGAGGTCCCGGTCGACAAGCGGCGCTGCCACACCGCGCCGGAGATGACCGCCGAGCTGGAGTACACCGTCATCCGCCGCTCGCGCGCGCTGCGGGACAACAGCCGCTACGGCCCGAACGACGAGATCCGCTGGCCGATGGGCCCGTACAGCCGGGACGTGCCGTACCACCAGCTGCTGCGCAGCCGGGTGTTCGACGTCTGGACCCATGAGCAGGACCTGCGCCGGGCCCTGCGCAGGCCCGGCAACCTAGACACCCCGGCCGCGCAGATCACCCGCGACTACCTGGTCGAGATGCTCCCCCGGGCCGTCGCCAAGCTGGCCGGCGCCCCGGCCGGCTCGACCGTGGTGCTGGAGGTGCACGGCCCGCTGGAGTTCATGCGGACGGTGCGGGTGGACGAGAACGGGCGCGGCAGCGTGGACGCCCACGTCCCGTTGGCCCCGGACGTGCAGCTGACCACGGACTGGGAGACCTACGCCCGGCTGGCCTGCGGCCGGCTGGTCCCGGGACGGAGCCCGGCGGGCGCGATCGACATCAAGGTCGAGGGCGACGAGGCGCTGGCCAGGCGGATCCTCGACAACTTCTCGGTGACGCCCTGAGCCCGACCCTGGAGCTGAGCCCAGCCCTGACCCCGGACCCGGCTGCAACCCCGGACCGGGCCGCCCGGGTTCACCCCGCCGCGGCGCGCAGTTCCGCCTCGCGGCGGGCGGCCTGCGGGCGCAGCCGGAGGATCTGGCTGATCCCCAGCGCCATCGGCAGGTAGAGCACGCAGAAGGCCAGCCGGAAGGCGTGCGGGGTGTAGTCGGGGCCGCCGCCGGGAGTCAGCAGGTCCAGCACCAGGCCGATGCCGAACAGCGCCAGCACGGTCGCGATGAAGCCGCCCATGTTGACGATCCCGGAGGCCGTCCCGATCCGCTCCGGCGGGTTCGCCGGGCGGGCGAAGTCCAGGCCGACCAGGGACGCGGGCCCGTTGCTGCCCATCACCAGGACCAGCACCAGCAGCAGCCACATCGGCACCCGCGCGCCCGGCCAGGCCAGCACCGCGCCCCACAGCGCCCCGGTGCCGAGCACCACGGTGAACACCAGCGGCATCCGGAGCCCGGGGCGGCGCGACACCAGCTGGCCGAACAGCAGCGCGAAGCCGCAGTTGCTGACGATCAGCAGGCTGAGCAGCCCGCTCGCGGTCCCCCGGGACAGCCCCTGACCCGCCATCAGGAACGGCATCCCCCAGAGCAGCAGGAAGGCCGACGCGGGACAGGCCGAGGTGAAGTGCACCCACAGGCCGAGCCGGGTGCCCGGCTGCGCCCAGGCGGCGCTGATCTGCGCCCGCAGCGGCAGCCGCGGCGGCAGCGGGGCGCCGCCGGGGGCGGCGGCGGTGAGCGGGGCGCGGCGGAAGACCGGCGCACGGGCCGGGGTGTCCGGGGAGTCGCGGAGGAACAGCAGCACCAGGGCCAGCACCGCGACGCCGAACAGCGCGGTGGTGCCGAAGGTCGCGGTCCAGCCCGCGCTGTGCAGCACCCGCGACAGCACGGCGGTGCTGACCAGGTTCCCCAGGGTGCCGACCAGGCCGGTGAGCTGCGCGATGAAGGGGTTGCGCCGGGCCGGGAACCAGCGCACGCCGAGCCGCAGCACGCTGACGAAGGTCATCGCGTCACCGCAGCCGAGGACGGCCCGGGAGACCAGCGCGGGGGTGAACGCGGTGGAGAAGGCGAAGCCGAGCTGGCCGAGGGTGAGCAGCACCAGGCCGGTGCTGAGCACCCGGCGCGGGCCGAGGCGGTCGACCAGCAGGCCGACCGGGACCTGCATCCCGGCGTAGACCAGGACCTGGAGGATCGAGAAGGTCGACAGCGCGGACGCGCCGATGCCGAACCGGGCCGCGGCGTCCAGCCCGGCGACGCCGAGGCTGGTCCGGTGGACCACGGCGAGGACGTAGACGGTGACCCCGATGCCCCAGGCGAACCAGGCGCCGCGGCCCCCGAGGAGCGCCTCGGCCGAGGACGGCGGCGGAGTGGCCGCGGTCGTCCCGGCGGTCGGCGGGGTGGTCGAGGCGGCGATGGTCGCCGCGGCGGGCAGGTCGAAGCCGGAGACGGGGGCGGACGCGGGGGTGGGCATGGGTGCGGACGCGGGCACGGCGGTGCCGTCGCGTGGCGCGGGGACTCGGCTGACGACGCTGTCAGGGCTGACGGGCTGGACGGGAGCGGCGGCCGGGTCGGCAGTCATGGTGAGGCCATCCTATGGTGGGATGAATTCAGCCCCGACAGCGGCCCCCTCGCGCGCCCCTCGCGCCGCTCAGTGGGCGACGGCGAAGGCGTAGAGCCTGAGTGTGTTCTTGTCGAACATCGGGCTGTAGCTGGTCCAGGCGTTGGGCCCGCCGCCGCCGACCCCGCCGATCAGGCCGATCACCCGGCCGGTGTTGGTCCCGGCCCGGTAGCCGATCAGCCACGGGCTGCCGGAGGTGCCCCCGTAGTAGCCGTCGCAGAGGAACACCATCTGCCGCCGGGCGCCCAGCCGCCGGGTCGGGGCCCAGCAGGTGACCGGCCGGTTCAGCGGCGCCGCGGAGGCCCGGGGGTAGCCGGTCACGCCGACCCTGCGGTTGGCGAAGGCCGGGGTGACGGTCAGGGTGTTGCCGTGGGTGAGGTCCTCGACCTGGCGCCCGGCCGCGCTGCGGGCGACCTTGGCGAAGGCGTAGTCGAAGTCGGTGCCGCCGCCGGTCCGCCGGAAGCGACGGTCGGTGAACGACCTGAGCACCGGCCAGATCCCGTACGGCGCGGGGGTGCGGCCGTGGATCCGGTACCCGGGGACGAAGGCCTGCGAGCTGCCGGGGCCGCAGTGCGCGGCGGTCATCACCAGGTTCCTGGTCCGGCTGGCCACCACGAAGGCGGTGCAGAAGTGCGCCCGCAGGTCCCGTCCCCGGAAGAACAGCACGCCGATCGACGGGCGGCCGTTGGGGTAGGCGCTGGGGATCCCGGCGACCGAGGGGGACACCGCGGACGGCGCGGGACTCCGCGGCAGCGGCAGGTCCTTGCCGCCCACGTCCTCGGCGGTCGCCGCGGCCATCCGCGCCGCCGTCCAGTACTCCGCCACCGCCGCCGCCCCCGGCGAGGGCTCCCGCCGGACCGCGGCCTCGCTGTCGGCGGCAGGCCGAGCCGCGAACCGGGCTGCGGGCCGGACCGCGGGCCGCGCCGCCGCCCGCGGTGCCGCGAGCGGGGTCAGCGCCGCCGCGAGGACCAGCGCCGTCGTGGCGGACCACAGCACCGGGCGGCCCCCGCGACCGCGGCCGCCACCGCCGCTCACCCGCCCAGGGTCCAGCTGACCGTCTCGGTCATCCGGGACTGCCGGAACGCCTCGTCCCGCACCCAGGGCGTGGTGTCCTCGACGGTCGCCGAGACCGTGCTCCGGCTGCCGGGCGCGAGGCCCAGCCTCCCGGTGTCCAGGCTGTCGCCGCGGACCGCGCCGTACGGCGCCCGGCGGCCGTCCACGGTCCAGCTGACCCGGAGCTGCCGGGGCCCCGCCAGCGGGACCGGGAAGACCCGGAGCACCGGCTGCCCGTCCACCGGGCCCGCCGCCGGGACGGTCCGGTCGACCGGGCGGACCTGGCGGTAGACCGACTCGATGATCGCCTCCCGCGAGGGCAGGTTGTAGACCCCGCCCAGGGTCCGCATGATCGAGTCCCTGGTCGGCCGGTAGAGCCCGTTGGCGCTCCGGTACGCGCCGACCGTGCCGCCGGTCGGGTCGGCCGCGCCGAGCCAGCGCCACCACTTCTGCTGCGACGCCCGCATCTGCGCCGCGCTGACGGAGGCGAGGTTGGGGTAGTCGGCGTCGGCGGGCGCGGCGTCGTACTCGTCGCCGAGGCCGCCGACGGTGTGGCCCATCTCGTGCTGGATGATCCGGCCCGCGTCCGGCGAGCCCGCCGCGAGGGTGGTCGTGCCGGTGCCGCCCTCGCCGCCGTACTGGCTGGAGTTGGCCAGGGCGATGGTGTACTGCGGGCCGCCGGAGCCGCCCGCCAGCCGGTCCACCGCGCCGTCGTCGGCGCAGAGCAGCCGGGACAGGCCGTCGCAGCCGAAGTGCATCCCCAGCGGCGACCCGGACCGCAGCCCCGGCCTGGCCGAGACCACGTCCACCCGGCGGACGTCGAAGAAGTGCTGGTAGGTCCGGAACGGCTCGACCGAGGTCAGCGCCGTCCAGGCCGCCGCCGCCTGGGCGTGGAACCGGGGCAGCTCGGCGGCGGTGTAGCCGTCGCCGAGCAGCACCAGGGTGATCCTGTCGGCGGCGTCGCCGTTGTCGGCCAGCAGCGCGCCGGCCGACCGGACCTCGGCCGCCTGGACGGTGGCCGGACGGGACGGCGACAGCATCAGCGCCACCGTCAGCACCGCTGCCATCAGCAAGGACACACACAGCCTGCGCCGCACGGGGTACTCCTCCGCCCCTCGGGAACTCACGTCCGCGAAGGAGTACCCACCCGTTCCGCACCGCCAGTCGTCACCCCGACGGCTTCACCCGAACGGGGACGGCCCTCGGTCAGCCCCAGCTGATCAGCCGCTTGGGCTGTTCGAGGATCGCCGCGGTGTCCGCGAGCAGCTTGGAGCCGAGCTCCCCGTCGATCATGCGGTGGTCGAAGGACAGCGCCAGCGTGGTGACCTGGCGCGGGACGACCTTGCCCTTGTGCACCCAGGGCATCGCCCGGACCTGGCCGAAGGCCAGGATGGCGGCCTCGCCCGGGTTGAGGATCGGGGTGCCCGAGTCGACGCCGAAGACGCCGACGTTGGTGATGGTGACCGTGCCGCCCTGCATGTCGGCCGGGGCGGTCCTGCCCTCCCGGGCGGTGGCGATCAGCGAGGTCATCGCCGCCGCCAGCTCGGCCAGCGACTTGGCGCCCGCGTCCTTGATGTTGGGCACCAGCAGGCCGCGCGGGGTGGCCGCGGCGATGCCGAGGTTGACCCGGCGGTGCACCACGATCTCCTGGGCGGCCTCGTCCCAGCTGGAATTGGCCTCCGGGTGCCGGTGGATCGCGGCCAGCAGCGCCTTGGCGACCAGCAGCAGCGGGCTGACCCGTACGCCCTCGCCCAGCTCGCCGGTCTCCTTGAGCCGGGCCACCAGCTTCATGGTGCGGGTGACGTCGACCTGGACCCACTCGGTGACGTGCGGGGCGGTGAACGCGGAGGCCACCATGGCCTGCGCGGTCATCTTCCGCACGCCCTTGACCGGGATCCGCAGGTCGCCTTCGGCGGACAGCGCGGCGGCGGCAACGGCCTCGGCGGCGGCGACCGGCTCGGCCAGGGCCGCCGGGGCGGCGGGCGCGGCCGGGGCGGCGACGCTGGCGTGCAGGTCCTCCCGGGTGACCGTGCCGTGCGGGCCGGTCGGGGTGACCGTGGCGAGGTCGATGCCCAGGTCCTTGGCCAGCTTCCGCACCGGCGGCTTGGCCAGCGGCCTGGCGGCCTCCGCGGCGGCCGGGGACGCCGCGGGGGCGGCCGAAGCAGCCGGGGCGGCCACCGGCCCACGGGCCCCGCCCGCCGGGCCGTAGGGCAGCCCCGCGGGTGCCCCGGACCCGGCCGGGGTAGCGGCGGGGGCGGCCACGGCGACGGCGCCCGGCCCGGCTGCCGTGAGCGACGGGGACGCCGCGGGCGGCGGGGTGACCGCGACCTTCCTCGGGCGGCGCTTGGCCGAGCCGCTGCGCGGGCCGTAACCGACCAGCACCTCGCGGCGCTCGGGCTCGGCCTCACCCGCGGCGGCGCCGGCCGCCGGGGCCACCTCCTCCGGCTCGGCCGCACCCGCGCCGCCGGACACGGCCACACTGATGATCACCTGGCCGACGTCCACCGTCGTCCCGGCGTCGAAGAACAGCTCGCGGACCACCCCGTCGAACGGGATCGGCAGCTCCACCGCCGCCTTCGCGGTCTCGACCTCGCAGACCACCTGCCCGTCCTCGACCGTGTCCCCCGGCTGGACGTACCAGGTGAGGATCTCGGCCTCGGTCAGGCCCTCGCCCACGTCGGGCATCTTGAACTGACGCACAGTCTCCACTGCGGTACTCATGACGTCTCCTCACACCCTCAGAAGGCCAGGGCGCGGTCGACAGCGTCGAGCACCCGGTCGAGATCCGGCAGGAAGGCGTCCTCGACCCGCGACGGCGGGTAGGGGGCGAAGTAGCCGCCGACGCGCAGCACCGGCGCCTCCAGCGAGTAGAAGCAGCGCTCGGTGATCCGCGCCGCCAGTTCCGCGCCCATGCCCAGGAAGACCGGGGCCTCGTGCACCACCACGGCGCGGCCGGTCCGCTTGACCGACTGCTCCAGGGTGTCGAAGTCGACCGGGGACAGCGACCGCAGGTCCACCACCTCCAGGTTCAGCCCGTCCTCGGCGGCGGCCTCGGCGGCCTCCAGGCAGACCTTGACCATCGGGCCGTACGCGATCAGCGTCAGGTCCCGGCCGGGGCGGGCGATCCTGGCCTGGTGCAGGCCGAGCTCGGGGGCCGCGTCCGGGTCCAGCAGGGCCTTGTCCCAGTAGCGCCGCTTGGGCTCCAGGAAGACCACCGGGTCGTCCGAGGCGACCGCCTGGCGCAGCATCGTGTAGGCGTCGACCGGGTTGGACGGCGCCACCACCTTCAGCCCGGCGGTGTGCGCGAAGTAGGCCTCGTGCGACTCGCTGTGGTGCTCCACCGCGCCGATACCGCCGGCGAACGGGATCCGGATGGTGATCGGCAGCTTGACGTGGCCCAGCGCACGGGCGTGCATCTTGGCCAGCTGGGTGACGATCTGGTCGAACGCCGGGTAGACGAACCCGTCGAACTGGATCTCCAGCACCGGCCGGTAGCCGCGCAGGGCCAGTCCGATCGCGGTGCCGACGATGCCGGACTCGGCCAGCGGGGTGTCGATCACCCGGGCCTCGCCGAAGTCCTTGTGCAGCCCGTCGGTGACCCGGAAGACGCCGCCCAGACGGCCCACGTCCTCGCCCATCACCAGGGTCTTCGGGTCCTCGTCCAGCGAGCGCCGGAGCGCCTCGTTGAGCGCCTGCACCATGGTGCTGGGGCGGTCAAAAGCATGTTCGGCGGCCATCAGCCCTCGTCCCCGTCCTCGTCGAACCCGTCCGCGTCACCCGTGGCGAACGAGGCGGCGTAGGCGAGGTAGCCCGCCTGCTCCTCGGCCACCAGGGCGTGGTCCTCGGCGTACACATGGTCGAAGATCGACGAGGGGTCCGGGTCGGGCATGGTCCGCACGCCCTCGCGGATCCGCCGCGCCAGCTGCTCGCTCTCGGCCTCCAGCGCGTCGAAGAACTCGCCGTCCGCCCAGCCCTCGCGGACCAGGTGCGCCTTCAGCCGCTCCAGCGGGTCCTTGAGCTTCCAGGACTCCAGCTCCTCCGCGATCCGGTAGCGGGAAGGGTCGTCCGAGGTGGTGTGCGCGCCCATCCGGTAGGTGAACGCCTCGATCAGCACCGGGCCCTCCCCGTTGCGGGCCCGGTCCAGGGCCCACCGGGTGACCGCCAGGCAGGCCAGCACGTCGTTGCCGTCCACCCGGACGCCCGGGAAGCCGAAGCCCGAGGCGCGCTGGTAGAGCGGCACCCGGGTCTGCTTCTCGGTCGGCTCGGAGATCGCCCACTGGTTGTTCTGGCAGAAGAACACCACTGGGGCCTGGTAGACCGAGGCGAAGGTGAAGGCCTCGGCCACGTCGCCCTGGCTGGAGGCGCCGTCACCGAAGTACGCGATCACCGCGTCGTCCGCGCCGTCCTTGGTGATGCCCATGGCGTAGCCGGTCGCGTGCAGCGTCTGCGAGCCGATCACGATCGTGTAGAGGTGGAAGTTCTTCTCGTTGGGGTCCCAGCCGCCGTGGTTCACCCCCCGGAACATCCCCAGCAGGTTCAGCGGGTCCACGCCCTTGCACCAGGCCACACCGTGCTCGCGGTAGGTCGGGAAGGCGTAGTCACCGGGGCGCATCGCCCGCCCGGACCCCACCTGGGCCGCCTCCTGGCCCAGCAGCGAGGCCCACAGGCCCAGCTCGCCCTGGCGCTGCAGCGAGGTCGCCTCCGCGTCGAAGCGCCGGACCAGGACCAGGTCGCGGTAGATGGAGCGGAGCTCCTCCGGCGTCGTCTCCAGGGAGTAGTCCGGGTGCTCGACCCGCTCTCCCTCGGGGGTGAGCAGTTGCACCAGTTCCGGGGCAGCTGTAGGTGCCCCCGCCGCGCTTGTGACGGTCACGTTCACTCCTCGGTCTGTCCGGGCTCCGGGATTGCCGGCCACCGGTCCGGTCGCCGATCCTCACTCGTAGCGCGGGGTGTGCGCGTCATGCGGATCGGCGGTGGATGTGCCCTGATCCTGCAGGAGAACGTTACCCAGCGGAAGGGCTTACCGCTTCTGTCGTAGGACGTCCACGTACCCATAGCTGCCATAAAACGGGATATTCACGGACAATCTGCCGCGTCCGCGGGGCTTCCGCGTGCCAATCTTGATCCATGGTGCAGAGCGGACACATCAGAGTATTTCTCCTCGACGACCATGAGGTCGTCCGTCGCGGGGTGCACGAGCTGCTGTCCCTGGAACCGGACATCGAGGTGGTCGGCGAGGCCGGGACGGTCGCCGAAGCGCTCGCCCGGATCCCCGCCGTCCGACCCGATGTGGCCGTCCTTGATGTACGCCTGCCGGACGGAAGCGGGGTGGAGGTCTGCCGGGAGGTCCGCTCGAACGACCCCGCGCTGCGCTGCCTGATGCTCACCTCCTACTCGGACGACGAGGCGCTGTTCGACGCGATCATGGCTGGTGCGTCCGGCTATGTGCTCAAGGCCATCCGGGGGACGGACCTGGTCTCCGCGGTCCGCGACGTCGCCGCGGGGAAGTCGCTGCTCGACCCGGCCGCGACCGGACGGGTGCTGGCCCGGCTGCGCGACGGCGGCGGCCGGGAGGAGGACGAGCGGCTGTCGGGACTGACCCCGCAGGAGCGGAAGATCCTCGACCTGATCGGCGAGGGGATGACCAACCGCCAGATCGGCGGCGAACTGCACCTCGCCGAGAAGACCGTGAAGAACTACGTCTCCAGCCTGCTCGCCAAGCTCGGCATGGAGCGGCGCACCCAGGCCGCCGCCTATGTGGCCCGGATGCACGCCGAGGATCGCTGAGTCAAGCGATCCGGGAACACCCCTGAAACACCAGTACCATCAGCCCCATGACGCAGAGTCAGCTGCCGGTCGAGCGGCGGGTGCGCGGAATCCCGGTCGCCGGAGTGCTGGAGCGCTACCCGCTGGCCGACCCCTTCGACGCGCTCCACGTCGAACCGGTCAGCCAGGGCCTGCTGAACCGGGGCCTGCGGCTGACCGGCCCGCACGGCAGCTGGTTCCTCAAGCAGTACCTGGACGACGTCGGCCACGCCTCGGGCTCGGCCATAGCCGCCCAGCACCGGGTCATCGCCGCACTGCGCGAGCACGGCCTGCCGACCACCCCGCCGCTGGCCGCCCGGGACGGCCGCAGCTCGGTGCTGCTGCGCGGACGGCGCTACGCGCTGTTCCCCTGGGTCGAGGGGGCGCACCGGACCGGCCGCTCGCTGGACCACGCCCAGTGCGCCGACCTGGGCGCCCTGCTGGGACGGATCCACAGCGTCCTGGCCGCGCTGCACCCGCCGGTCGAGCAGCCCGCCGCGGTGCCCAGCGCGGATCCGGACGACACCGAGCGCACCATCGCCGACCTGCTGGAACGCTCCCGCAGACGGGATCCGCAGCAGCCCTTCGACACCCTGGCCCGGCAGCGGCTGCGGGAGCGCCGGACCCTGCTCGCCGCGCACCGGCACCGCCGTCCCGGGCCCGCCGACGCACCGCCGACCGGCTGGGTGCACGGCGACTTCCACCCGCTGAACCTGCTCTACCGGGGCGCCGCCCCGGTCGCGGTGCTGGACTGGGACCGGCTCGGGCTGAAGCCGCGCGCCGAGGAGGCGGTCCGGGCCGCCACGCTGTTCTTCCACCACCCGGAGACCGGGGTGCTCGACCTGACCCGGCTGCGGCACTACGCCCGCGGCTACCGGGAGGCCTCCGGCAGCAGCCCGGAGGAGCTCGCCGCCGGGGTGCACCGGGTCTGGTGGGAGCGGCTGAACGACTTCTGGATGCTCCGCTGGCGCTACCAGCGCCGGGACGAGCGGGCCGACCCGCTGTTCCCGGCCGCGGCGGCGCAGACGGTCTGGTGGTGCGCGGAGTACGGGCGGGTGCTCGACGCCTGCGTCGACTGAGCACCCGCCCGTCGGAGCCGACGGGGCGTCAGGTGCCCGGCTGGCCGCCGGTGTCGCCGGGGGCGCTGGCCGTGGCGCTCGCGGTCGGCGTGGCGGTCGCGGTCGGCGTCGGGGTCGCGGTCGGCGTCGGGGTCTCGGTGGGGGTCGGCGTCGCGGTCGGCGTCGGCGTGGGGGTCGGTGTGGGGCTGAAGCTCGGCGTCGGCGACTGCGTGGTCGGCGTGGGCGTCGGCGACTCCGTGGTCGGGGTCGGCGTCGGCTGGTCCGTGGTCAGCGTCGGCGCCGGGGCGCTGCTGGTCACCGGCGGGGGCGTGGTGGTCCCGTGCTGCCCGCGCAGGGCCAGGGTCACCCCGACCGTGATCGCCGCGATGGCCACCAGCACCGCGATCACCGCGAAGACCGCCCGCCGCCCGCCGGGCCGCTCGTCGTCGGTCCGGTCGTACTGGTCGTTCGGGTCGTCGTAGCGGGGCGGGACTGCGCTGCCCGGGTTGGGCGGCATCACCTGGGTGCCCATCGGCGGGGTGACCGCCGGGGTGAGCACGGTCGGCGCGGCCATCGCCGCCGCCGCGGCGGCGCTGGGCAGCAGCTCGGTCGGGCCGGTCGCCTGGTGCATGGTCCGCAGCGCGTGCTGCAGGTGCGCCCGGAACTCGTCGGCGCTCTGGAACCGGTCGTCCGGGTCCTTCGCCAGCGAGCGCAGCACCAGCGGGTCAAGACCGGCCGGCACCCGCGAGTTGGCCTGCGACGGCGGCACCGGCGGGTCCTGGACGTGCTGGTAGACCACCGAGAGCGGGGTGTCGCCGGTGAACGGCGGACGCAGCGTCAGCAGCTCGTAGAGCATGCAGCCGGTGGCGTAGAGGTCGGAGCGGTGGTCCACCGCCTTGCCCAGCGCCTGCTCGGGGGAGAGGTACTGCGGGGTGCCCATCACCATGCCGGTCTGGGTCATCGTGCTGGACGCGCCGGTCAGCGCGCGGGCGATGCCGAAGTCCATCACCTTGACCGCACCGGTGCTGGTGATGATGACGTTGGCCGGCTTGATGTCGCGGTGCACGATGCCGTGCCGGTGGCTGTAGGCCAGCGCCTCCAGGATCCCGGCGGTGATGATCAGCGCCTGGTCCACCGGCGGCGGCTCGTCGCCCTGCAGCAGTTCCCGGACGGTGTGGCCCTCGACCAGCTCCATCACGATGTAGGGGACGGTCTCCCCGGCGTGCGCCTCCTCGCCGGTGTCGTAGACCGCGACCACGGCGTGGTGGTTCAGCGAGGCCACCGAGTGCGCCTCGCGGGTGAACCGGACCCGCGCGGTGCCGTCCTCGGCCAGCTCGGGCCGGAGCACCTTGATTGCGACGGTGCGGCCGAGCCGGACGTCGCGGGCGGCGAAGACCTCGGCCATGCCGCCGCGGCCGAGCCGCCCGGTCAGGCGGTAGCGGCCCTCGCCGAACACCGCCAAGCCGCTGGTGGAGACCACGGCAGGCTCGAACGGGGGCTCCTCCGGGCCCTGGTGGCCGCCCTGGTACGGCGTCGCGCCGGTACCGTACGCCCCGCCGTCCGGCGTCCCGCCGACAGAGGGCCGGGCGACGGTGGGGTTCCCGTCCGCCGGGGTGACGTCCCCGGCGCCGAACCCCGCGCCGTTCCCGCCGTCGGCATGCTCGTTGTCTGCCATTACTCTCCGCCGTCGGTCCTTCGCCTGTGCGCCGCTCCCCGGTCCTGCCCGGGTCCGGACGTGTACCCGCTCTCACCCGGTCGATTACCGACCCGCGTGCGGGAGGGTGCGGCCCAGCAGGTGCACGCTACCGGTTTCGCGGCGGTGATGTGCCGGTCGATCATCACGCCGGGTAGCCGTGACGACCGGTCAGCGCAGTCCGGTGGCAACCGGACCGGCGCCGGCCGAGCCGTTGTAACTGCTGTTGTCCTTGTTCGCCTGGTTCTCCACCACCAGCACCAGGATCAGGATGCCCAGCACCACCAGGCCGACCACCACGCCGATGATCGCCGCCGCCGTCCCGCAGCCCTTGTTGGGCCGCGCGCCGGGCCCGGCCTGCGCCGGGACGTAGGGGCGCGGCGGGGTCGGCCGCGGCGGCGGGGTGGGCCGCGGCGGCACCGGCGCGGGCCGGGGCGTCGGCCGCGGGGTGGGCCGGGGCGGCGGGGTCGGCGCGCCGGTCCTGACCGGCTGGTACGGACGCGGTCCCGGCGGCGGGGTCCCCGGGCGGCGCGGCTGGAACGCCTGCGGCCCCGGCGGCGGCGTCCCCACCGGCTGGTACGGGCGCGGCGTCTGCGGTACTCCAGGCCCCGGCACCCCCGGGCGCTGCTGCTGCGGGTACGGCTGCTGGTAGGGACCCGGCTGCTGCTGCGGCGGCATCGTCCCCAACTGCCCCTGCGCCTGCGGGAACACCGCGTTGGCGCCAGAACCTCCCACCCGCCACCCGCCGCCGCCCTCGACCCGCGGTCCGCCGCCGATGATCAGCGGGGTGTTGGCGCCGGTGCCGCCGGTTCCGGCCAGCCGCTCGCACTCCTCGCGCATCTCGTCCGCGGTCTGGAACCGGTGCGCCGGGTCCTTCCGCAGCGCGCGGGCCACCAGCGCGTCCACCGCCGGGGGAACGGCCGCGTTCAGCGTGGACGGCGCCGGGGGCGTCTCCTGGACGTGCTGGTAGGCCATGCCGAGGGCCGAGTCGGACTCGAACGGCAGCCGCCCGGTAAGCAGTTCGAACAGCAGGCAGCCGACCGAGTAGAGGTCGGAGCGGGCGTCCACCGACTTCCCGAGCGCCTGCTCAGGGGAGAGGTACTGCGGGGTGCCGACGACCATCCCGGTCTGCGTCATCGAGGTGACGCCGGACTGCATCGCCCGCGCGATGCCGAAGTCCATCACCTTGACCACGCCGCGCCGGGTCAGCATCACGTTGGCCGGCTTGATGTCGCGGTGCACCAGGCCCTGTTCGTGCGAGGCGGACAGCGCGGCCAGCACATCGGCAGTGATCTTCAGCGCCTTGTCGGTCGGCATCGCCCCGTGCGCGGCGATGTCCTCGCGCAGCACCGAGCTGAGCGAACCGCCCTCGACGTACTCCATCACGATGAAGGGGACGTGCACGCCGTCGCCGTCGACGTCCTCGCCGCTGTCGTACACGGCGACGATGTTGGTGTGGTTCAGCCGCGCCACGGCCTGCGCCTCACGGCGGAAGCGCTCGCGGAACGAGGGCTCCCTGCTCATGTCGCCGAGCATGCTCTTGACCGCCACCGGGCGGTCCAGCACCGTGTCGTCGGCGAGGTGGACCGTCGCCATGCCGCCCTGCCCGAGCAGATCGCGCAGCAGGTAGCGGCCGTGCCCGACCGTCTGCCCCGTTCCCCCGCCGTCCTGCCCGGTCGCGCCCTGCTCAGTCATCAGATCTCTTCTCCCCCACGGCCACGGCACACCGAAGCGCACACCGGCGCCGCCTGTCGGTGAGCCTTACGGTGAGCCATCAGGAGCTAGGCTAGCGGGCCACACGGACGGGTGTCCCCGCACACCCGTTCCGATCCCGCTCTGTGACCGCCGCACCGCTGGTGGCGGAGCCTCAGGGGTTCAGAGGTACGGCCCGGAGCGGATGTCGTGGCCGTCGTCCGGCTCGTCCGGCCCCGCGCCGCCGGAACCGGGCGGCAGCGCCCGCCGCATCTGCTCCAACTGGGCCCTGGCCGCCATCTGCTGGGCGAACAGCGCGGTCTGGATACCGTGGAACAGGCCCTCCAGCCAGCCCACCAACTGGGCCTGGGCGATCCGCAGTTCGGCCTCGCTGGGGATGGTCTCCTCGGTGAACGGGAGCGAGAGCCGCTCCAGCTCCTCCACCAGCTCGGGCGCGAGCCCGGCCTCCAGCTCCTTGACCGAGCTGGCGTGGATCTCCTTGAGGCGGACCCGGCTGGCCTCGTCCAGCGGCGCCTGGCGGACCTCCTCCAGCAGCTGCTTGATCATGCTGCCGATCCGCATCACCTTCGCGGGCTGCTCGACCATCTCGGTGATCGGGAGCTCACGGGGCTCGCCGTCGCCCCCCTGTCCGCCTTCGCCCAGCGAGGAGCGCCGGGCGCCACCGGGCAGGCCCCCGACGGGCATCCCGTCGGGACCGACGATCAGGACCTGGGGGCCTTCTTCGGGCCGCGCGTTCGGGCTGTTCATGGTCGTCATTCTGCCCCAAGCGAGGGAATTCGGAGCGCCACCCCGGAGAACAGCTGTGCGCCGCGCGCCGCGGTGTCCGCCGTCCGGCCCTAGGGGCGGCGCAGCCGCCAGCCGTAGAGGGCGGCGCCGCTGCCGATCAGCGCCAGGCCGACCCCCAGCGGCAGCAGCCGCTGCTTCTGCTCCCAGCGCGCCGCCTGCGACTGCGTCCCGCCCCCAGGCCCGGCCCCGCCTCCCGCCCCGGCCAACGGCAGCGGCGCGGCCTTCGACCCGGGCCTCGGCCCGGCCAGCGCCTGCGGCCCGAGCGGTGGCGGTCCGTCACCGACCGGCAGCCAGTCCTGGTTCTGGGACTGCCAGGGCGCGGACCCGCTGCCCGACCCGCCCCCCGCCGACCCGGCCACCGGCGCGGCGGCCGGCCCGCTGGAGGAGCCCGCCGCGGGCGTGGGGTAGAGCTGGTCGAGCACGGGTATCGGCAGGTCGGACACGGACACCGGCGGGGTGGTGGGCGCGCCCGAGGGGCTGCGGTCGGGGGCCGGGCTCGCCGCGGCGCTGCTGTCCGCGGGGGCCGGGGACGAGGGCGCGGGCGTCGGGTCCGCAGGTGACGCCGGGTCCGCGGGCGACACCGGGTCGCCCGACGACGCGGCCGACGGCGGCCCGCTCGACGGGTCCGCCGCGGACGGCTGTTCGGACGGCTGTCCGCTCGGCAGCACCAGCCGCAGCACCCCGCCGTCCGGCAGGTGCACCAGCAACCCGCCGTTCCCGTAAGGGGACCACTTCGCCACCGGCGCGGCCTGCGCCGGACCGGCCGCTTCGAGGACCAGGCCGGTCCCGAGCGGGATCACCGGGCCCAGCAGAAGCAGCACCGCCGCCGCACCCCGAGGAGTCCTGGCCACGCCCGCCCGCCTCCAGACCGCTGCGGACACCGCCCCCCGGGGGATGGTCGACCGGTCAGCTCTTGACAACAGCTACCCGATTGACCCTCCCATATCATATTAATTCCGGCATTCTGACGACCCCTCTTTTGGCTCACTGGGCTTGCTATGCTCCGGCTGCCCCGGGGGGCAGCAGCAGAATCAGAGGGGGAAAAGGCCAAATGCCAGCAATTGCCATATCCAGGTCCAGGCACAGACGGGCGTGGGGGATACTCACCCTGCTCGTCGCCGTCCTGGCCGCGCTCATCGGCCCGACCGGCGCCGCCTACGCGGCCACGTCCCGGCCCGCGGGAGCCGCGGCGAAGCCGAGCCCGGCGCACAGCTCGTCCACCACCGGGTCCGCGAGCGCGTCCGCCGCGGCGAAGCCGAAGGCCGCCGCGAAGCCGGTCACCAAGCCGGTTGCTCCGGTCAAGCCGAAGGTCCCCGCCGCGCCCGAGGCGGGCACGGCCACCACCCTCCGCGCCGCCGCGGTCCGCAGCGCCATCGCGCACAGCGACGTGCCGAGCACCTGCTCCGGCGCCGTCGTGGCGGACACGGTCTACCCCTGCACCGCGCCCGCGGGCACCGACAGCTACACGCTGACCCTGCCCGACCCGGCGGACCTGCTCCTGGTGCGGGCCGAGACGACCGACGGCTCCCAGCTGCCGATCACCGTCACCGCGCCCGACAGCAGCCAGGTCAGCTGCCAGCAGCCCTACTGGTTCCAGGTCCCGCAGTGCGCGACCACCCAGGCCGGCGGCTACACCGTGCAGGTCCAGGACAACGGCAGCGCCTTCACCCTGGACTACACCGCGCTGCTGTCCGACACCTCCTGCGCCGCCGCCGACCCCTCGTTCAGCACGCCGGAGATCCACGGCTCCGTCGCCGCGGGCGCCACCGGCAACTGCTACACGCTGGCCATGGCCTCCGGCGACGTGCTGCACGTCGGCCTGTCCTCCGACCCGTACCAGGAGACGTCCGTCGTCGTCTACGACGCGACCGGCGCCCAGGTCTGCGTCGACAACCTGGGGAACTGCACCCTCACCGGCACCGCCCCCTACCGGGTGCTGGCCACCGACCAGTACGGGCGGGCGGCAAGCTACGACCTGCTGCTGAACAGCATCACCCGGCCGCAGGGGTGCCTGACGGTGGCTCAGCAGACCTATGGCACCGTGCCGGACGCCGGCTCCACCGTGGGCTGCCGGACCCTGACCGTGACCACCGCCGGGCAGTACCAGGTGTACGCGGCGACCGCGGGCTTCGGCGGCGTCACCGGCTCGCTGTACCACCCGGACGGCACGGCGGCCTGCACCAACTCCGGCCCCACCTGCCAACTGGACCCGGGCGCCTACGACTACGTGGCGACCCTGTACCCGCCGGACCTGCTGCCGTTCGGCGTGGTCTTCATCGCGGCGGACGAGAGCCGCGGCTGCACCGCCACGGGTGACACCGACTTCGCCACCGGCCCCGCGAAGGGCCACTTCGGCGGGATCGGCGAGGAGGTCTGCCTGACCCTGCCGACCGCCTCCGGGAAGTCCGACTACGTCTTCGACCAGCCGACCGCCGACGGCAGCAGCCCGTCCGTGAAGGTCCTGGACGCGACCGGGACCCAGCAGTGCGCCGACATCGACGTCATGACGGAGGTCTGCCCGCTCGCCGGGACTGCTCCGTTCCACGCGGTCCTGTCGGCCCAGGCCGCCGTCGCCGACTACCAGCTGCTGGTGCAGCGCACCGACTCCTCGGCCGGCTGCGCGGTCTGGCCGCAGTCCGGGTTCGGCGGATCACCGGGAGCACAGGTCCCGCTCACCCCCAGCTCCAACGTCAAGTGCCTGAGCATCCCCGCGAACCAGCACTCCACCGGGGAGATGATCGACTACACGAACGACGCCAACAAGGTCAACGGGAACATCACCGTCAACGACGCGACCGGCACCCAGGTCTGCACCGGCGCCAGCAGCACCGTCTGCTCCTACACCGCCGGCGTCGCCTACACCGCCCTGGTGCAGGGCGTCGAACTGAACGGCCCGGACACCTACCGGATCGTGCGGCGCGACGTGTCGAAGACGGCGAGCTGCTCCGCCCCGGCCTCGACGACGGTGGGCGGCCCCTCCACGAACGTCGCGCTGACCTCGTCGCTGAGCGCGGCGTGCGTGCGGATCACAGCGGCGGCCACCGACAAGATCTGGACCACCGCCAGGGCGAACGTCCCGGCACCGGCCGGGACGGTGGTCGAGGTCACCGACGCCACCGGGCACATCGTCTGCTACCGGCAGGGGGTCGCCTGCCGGCTCACCGGATCGACCTCGTACCAGGTGATCGTCATCGCCAGCAACTACGCCGGGATCGCCATCCCGGCCCGGGTGGACACCTGGCGCGTGGGCACCGCCGCGGGCTGGGCCTCCCAGTGCACGGCGCACCAGCTGTCCGCGAACGGCTTCGGCCCGCAGACCGGCTCGCTGACCGACACCACCACCGCCTACTGCGCGGTGGTCCCGATGCCGCCCCAGGAGATGCTCGGCTTCGGCATCGTCGAACCGACGGGCACCGGCGCGCCGGCGCTGAACATGTACGACAGCGCCGACTGGACCAGCCAGCTCGGGCTCTGCCCCTACGGCGGAGGATCGCACTTCACGGTCGAGTGCAAGACGCCGTCCAGCAGCACGGACCAGGCGGTCATGCTGGTCACGCCGGGGGCGTCGCCGACGCCGGTCACCTACACCGTGCAGGGGGTGTGCGAGAACAACTGCGCCACTCCCCCGGTGATCCCGGACATCACCTCGGTCACCCCGGCCTCCGGCCCGGCCGGGACGGTGAACCAGGTGGTCGTGCACGGAAAGGGCCTGAACCTCGGCACCGGACTGATCCTCGCCAGCGACGGTAGCCGGGTGTCCTCCGGGGTGGCCGAGTCCGCCTCCGCCGACGGCGCCTCGATCACCGTTCCGCTGAACACCTACGGGCTCGCGCCCGGCCACTACGACCTGGCCCTGGACACGGTCGGCTACACCTCCGGAGTCCCCTCGCAGGGGTACCTGCCCAACGCCTATACGGTCACCGCGGCCGCCCCGGCCAAGCCGGACAGCCGCTTCGTTCCGGTCGGCCCGTCGCGGATCCTGGACACCCGGTCCGGGCTGGGTGCGGCCAAGGCCCGGGTCGGCGCACGCAAGACCGTCAAACTCACCGTCGCGGGCGTGGCCGGAGTGCCCAGCAGCGGGG